>JANMVW010000049.1:0-6738 GCA_031393555.1 Acidobacteriota bacterium | reverse complement strand
GCTAGCCTACGCGCCCGACACGCGCCGTTCCCGGGTCGAACGCCCCCACACGCGGCGCGATTCGGCTCTACCGTCGATAAATCGATTATCTCTACCGCATCCCGAGAGGCTTGTCGGCCCATGAGTCAACAAGCTTGCGGCCACCGTGTGGGCGGATCGTGCGTCAGGGAACCGTAACCGTGTTCGAATCCAGCGTCACCGCACCGATCCGCGTCAACGCCCTTCCGCGAAGCGTCGCCCCGGTCGTCAGCGTGATGGATTGATCCGCCATGATGACGCCCGCAAACGCCGAGTTCGAGCCCAGAACCGCCGAGCTACCGACCTGCCAGTAGACGTTTTGGGCCTGCGTGCCGCCGCTCAAAACGACCTGGCTGCCGGTCGATGTCGTGAGCGAGCTCGCGATTTGGATGATGAAGATCGCGGCCGAGTTGCCGAAAGCGTTGAGCGTGAGATTCCCCGTGACGCCGAGCGACGACGTCGACTTGTAGAGTCCGGGGGCGAGCGTAGTCCCGCCCAGATCGCCGGCCACGGTGACGACCCCCGAAGCTCGCCCGGCCGCGTCGTTGAACGCGGTCGTCAAGTCGGTCTGCGCCTGGGTCATGATGGCGGTGTCCGGCGGGTTCGTATAGATCGTCCCGCTCGTCGTGCCGGGAGGAAATCCGGTGACGGAGGCGGCGTTGACGCCGATGTCGCCGCCCGTGACGGTCGTCGGACCGGTGTTGGTGACGGTGGAGCCCGCCAGGATCGCGAAGTTTCCCGCGGTGCCTAAGGACACGCCGCCCGGACCTCCGGATGTGCTCGACGAGAACATCCCCAACGTACCGTCATCTCGGCAGCACGCTCCGAGGAAGACGACGAGAAGCAACCCCACGAGACCATGAATAACTCGGTACTTGATCATGAACGAATCCTCCTGTCCTGAACCGTCTAATCGATCTTGTGCAGCTCGACTCGCCTGTTCTTCTGCCTGCCGGCGTCGGTGGTGTTGTCGGCGATCGGATCGGCCTCGCCGTGCCCCACGGATTCGAGGCGCGACGCGCTGACTCCCTTGGAGACCAGGTAGGCCTTGACCGAGGCGGCCCTGCGATTCGAGAGCGCCAGGTTGTACGCGTCGCGTCCCTTGGAGTCGGTATACCCCCCGATCTCCACCCGGATCTCCGGCCAGTCCCGAAGAGATGCCGCAACATCGTCGAGGGTCGCATCCGACGCGGGCCTCAGCGTGGCCTTGTCGAAATCGAATTCGACGCCTTCCAGGATCACGGGCTGCTTTTCGATGAGCTTCTGGATGATCGGCGGCGGCGTCCTCACCGGCGCGACCGTGCAGCCTCTGGCATCGACTTTGTCGCCTCGCGGGGTATCGGGGCACTGGTCGATCCCGTCCCAGACACCGTCGCCGTCGCCGTCCATCGGGCAGCCCTTGGCGTCCACCTTCGCGCCTTTCGGCGTGTCGGGGCAGCGGTCGAGCCCGTCGTAGACGCCGTCGCCGTCGGCGTCGCTCGGGCAACCCTTCGCGTCCACCGTCGCTCCTTTGGGCGTGTTCGGGCACTGGTCGATCCCGTCAAAGACCCCGTCGCCGTCGCTGTCGATGGGACAGCCCCTGGCGTCCACGGTCACACCTTTAGGCGTGTTCGGGCACTGGTCGATCCCGTCCCACACGCCGTCGCCGTCGCTGTCTTTCGGGCATCCGTGCTCGTCCACGATGGCGACGTGCGGGGTGTCGGGACAATCGTCCTTGCTATCGCGCACGCCGTCTGCGTCGGTATCCTTCGGCGGTCCGCCCCCCAGAAGGAACGACAGCCCGAGGTTCGCCTCGAGGTTGTTCTGCCATTGGTTCACCGAGCCCCCGACGTTCGACGTCACGTACCGCCCGTCGAAGCGAAGGGCGAAGTGATCGCCCATGAAGAAGCGAACTCCGCCGCCGGCGTTCAACCCTAGACCCGCACTCTCTCCCAGGTCGTTCGCATCGGCTTTCTCGCAGCCCAGGCCCGCGGTCAGAAACGGCCGGACATGCGAGCCCGGAGCGAAGTTGTAAAGGGCGTTGACGCGGCACGCGTCGAGCGTCATATCCTGGTTCGGCAGCCCGACGACGTCGACGGCCGTGTGGGTCGACAGGCGCTGCAGAGATACCTCGGCACTCCACGTGGAGGTAAAGAAGTACCCGGCGCGCACGCCGAAGAGATAGTCGTTCTTCGGGTGCAGGAAGCCATAGTCATCCAGCCAACCGTAACCGGCGTAAGGGCCGAACTCGAAGTCCCCCTTCTCACCGCCGCCGGCCGAAGCCGAACCCGTTGCCAAATACATTGCACCAACGATTGCCAGGATCAGTCGCCGCATGAGTCTTCCCCCCTTTTCGATGCCGGGCGTCGGGCGTGCGCAGGATCAACACCGCGAAGAACCCCTGCGCACTTGCCGCGGAGCGGATCGTAACGAAGCGACGGAAATCGCGGCCATACGGTGTTCACCGTACGAACGGCGATTTTTAGAAGCGAGGATTGAGACCGATCAGCGCGGCGCCAGCGCAGCGGCGCCGAACGCGCGGCCATGGCGCCGCCTGAGCGCAGTTGACCGAGCAGATACAAGACGACGACGACGTTCAACACGATGATGGCGAAACGTAAGGAAGTCCATCGATGCCATAAGGCCGCGGCCTCGACAATCAAGAACGAACTCGTGACGGCGACGGTCAGGAATTCCGCCCACCGCCGCGCCTGGGCAAGACCCACGCCTTGGACGACGTAAAGTGTCGCGAAGAGTAAGGCCCCCGCCCCGAACCGTCCGAACTGTTGAGGCGTGGTCCGCTCCATCAGCGCGACCGCGTGTCCGGCAAGCCGGCCCACGAGCCGGTGGTGCAGGTCGCGAGAGAGCGCGTCCAGCCCCTCGAGCGCCCACGCGGCCCGTTCGGGGCTCAAGAGCCTCAACGCGCCGACTCCGGCGATGACGAGGACCGCGGCTTTGACGAACTTGAACCCCGCAATGAGACGCAGGCCGACGGGCCGCGCGGCACCCATCGCGAGGCTACGTGAGGTGCAGGACGTCCTGCACGGGGCGCGGGTGCCCGACGTGATAGCCCTGCGCGTAGTCGACGCCGCTCGTCTTGAGCAGCCGGGTCGTATCGTCGTCGGCCACGAACTCGGCAATGGTCTTTTTCCCCATGCCCTTGGCGATGCCGACGATCGCCCCCACCACGAGTTGGTCCATGGGGCTTGAGACGAGTTCGCGGATGAAGTCACCGTCGATCTTGAAGTAGTCGAAGGGCAAGGCCTTGAGATAGTAGAAAGAACCAAAGCCCGCGCCGAAATCGTCCAGCGCCAACCGGCAGCCCCTTGCGCGCAAGCGATGGGCAAAGGCCTTGGCTTCCTCGATGTTGGCGATTGCCGCCGTTTCCGTCAGCTCGAAGACCAGACATGCCGGGTCGATGCCGGTGCTCTCGATCGCGTCCTCGATCACCGCGGCGACCGACGGATCGCCGATCGACTTGCCCGAGAGGTTGACGTGAAGCACCAGCGTTCGGCCCACGCGGGCATGGGCGGCGATCAACGCGACGGCCTGGCGGGCGACCCAGCAATCGAACGCCTGTATGAGGCCGAAGCGCTCGGCAACGTACAGAAAAGTGCTCGGCGAGAGCGGCTCGGCCCCGCCGTCGGTGCGCAACCTCAACAGCAGCTCGTACTGGCTGACCTGGCTGCGGTCGAGATCTAGGATGGGTTGGCAATAGAGCAGGAGCCGGTCGTTCTCCAGGGCGCTACGAATCAGCTCGGTCTCGTTCCGCCGCGCCGACACCGAGGCGGAGTGTCCGCCCGTCGACCGGTAAACGACCACCCGGTTCCGGCCGGCCTGCTTCGCCTCGTACATCGCAACATCGGCGAACTCCAACACCTCGGAGTCCCTGTGTGCGTCGAACAACGCGACCCCGACGCTGGCGGTGACATGAATTGATTTCTCGCCTAGCACCGCGACCTGCCTCCCCAGGGTCTTCACGATGCCGCTCGCGACGATTTGAGCTTGGTCGGCGTCCGCCTCCGGAAGCAGCATGGCGAATTCATCGCCGCCCACCCGTGCGACCACGTCGGTTTGGCGGATGCGATGCTTCAGCGCCCCGGCGACGCCCTTCAAGAGATCATCGCCGGCCTTGTGACCGAAGGCATCGTTGACGTCCTTGAAGTTGTCGAGATCGATCATGAGCACGGCTCCGTTACCGCCGTAGCGCGAGACCCGCTCGGCCTCGTGGGCGAGCTCCTGCTGGAACCGTCTCCGGTTGAACAGCCCGGTCAGGAAATCGTGATCGAGCAGGTACTCGAGGCGAGCCGTCTGCTGTTTCCGCTCCGAGATGTCTTGAACTTGCGAAACGACGTAAAGCGGCTGTCCTCGATCGTCCCTCACGAGCGACACGGTCAACTGTACCCACAGGTAGTGCCCCCAGGCGTGGCGGTAACGCTTCTCGATCTGGCAGCTGGGGACCTTGCCGTCGAGGAGGTCGCGCATCGCCTCGGCGCCGAGTTCGAGGTCTTCGGGATGCGAGAGGGCCTGGAGCGTGGTCGCTTTGAACTCTTCCCGGGTATGCCCGGTGATCCGGCACAGCGCGTCGTTGACCTGAAGCCAGCGGCCGTTCATGTCGATGAGCGCCATTCCGATCGGCGCACCGGTGAAGGCGGCCTCGAAGCGCTGCTGGATGGCGTCCTCGCCGCCCTCGGCCCGATGGCGCTCGCCGTCGTGACGTTCCCGATCCCCCAACTGGCGGAACAACTCCGCGTCGACCCGCGCGAGCACCGCGTCATGCGCGGCCGTCAGCTCCTGGGACCGGGCGCCGAGAGCGTTTCGTGCTCGCATGGTCGATCTCCCCTTTGTGGACAAGGCTCATCATCCGGCGCCGGCATCGATCTCACCATCCGGTGAAACCCTACTCGACAACTGGGAGATAGCGGTCGGGTTACACCCCATGGGACACCGAGGTCGGGAGGGATAGGGTGACGACAGGGAGACACCCAAATGAGCAGCAGACATGCCTTCGCGGTGAAGCACGCTCTCGTCGTCATGACGTCGGTACTCGTATCGATCGTCGCCGTCCGCGCCGAATCGGGAGCCGACGCGTGGATCACGATGCAAGCACAATCATCCCTGAGCGTCGCCGAAGGGACTCTCGTGTCCGCGGTCGTCGTGGACACCCGCAACGGTTACGTGACGCTCCACGGTAAAGTGAAGAATCAGAGGGTCAAGTCGAAAGCTGCGGAGGACGTGAGGCGCGTCCGGGGTGTCCTGGGGGTGCGCAACCTCTTGCAGATCGTCGCGACCGGCCACAGAGCCCGGATACAGCGCTCCGACGATGCCGTCAAAGCGGACGTCCTGCGTGTGCTGAGCACGGACCCTTCGCTCGACGATAGCCGCATCACCGTGAGGTCGGTCAGCAATGGGGTCGTGCTTTTGAGCGGCGAGACGGCGTCTTTGAATGACGACATCCGCGCACTCCGCACGACGGCCGATCGGCCCGGCGTCCGGCGGGTCTTCTCCGAAATCGAGGCGGCCTCCGCCCCGCGACTCGACCTCGTCACGACCGAAGACGACGTGATTCGCCGCGATGTGACGAGCGCCCTGGGCCACCTGAACGCCAGGGGTAACGCGGGGATCCGCGTCGTCGTCGTGGACGGCGTCGTTTGGCTGAACGGCAGCGTGCCGACCTGGGACGGCAACTCGTCGCGGCTGTACGCGGTGCGCTCCGTGACGGGAGTCCGATCGATCATGAACTCCTTGCGCGTCGACCCGCCGCTTTTTCGCTCTCGTTGAACACGGTCGGGTTACACCCCATGGAAGGGTTCTCAGCCGGGGCGTAGCTTTCTGTTCGGCAAGAACAGACCGTCACATCACTGCGGAGGATCGCTCTCATGACTGGCTTCCGGACAAAACACGCCGACCCGCTCGCACAAGGCCCCCGCGACAACGTGAACGCCGGGTCGTCGATGCTGCGCCTTTACCTCGAAGAAATGGGCGCGACACCTCTGCTCGACGCCCAGAAGGAGGTGCAGCTCGCCGGCCGGTTCCACGCAGCGCGACGCGCGATCGCCGAGCTGGCCAACGCCCTACCCGAGGACTGTCGCAGGTTCTCCCTCGTGGAAGGCGACTTCGATCGGACGCTCGACGCCACCTGGCCGCTGAACAACCTCGAGCGGTTTCTCGGCAAGCTCGCAAGCTACGCCGCCCAGCACCCGACCGCCGCGATGGCTGGCGCGATTCGCGCCATCCGGGCGCAAAAGGCCGAACTCGACAAAGCCCGGGAGGGGCTCATCCTCGCGAACCTTCGACTGGTCGTGCACATCGCGAAGAAGTATGCGAACAGAGGGCTTCCTTTCATGGACCTCATCCAAGAAGGAAACCTCGGGCTGCTGCGGGCCGTCGAGAAATTCGAGCACGAGCGGGGCCACAAGTTTTCGACCTATGCGTTTTGGTGGATCAAGCAGGGGGTCGAGCGCGGGATCACCGACAAGTCCCGGACGATCCGCATTCCCGTGCACATGAACGAGGACATGCGCAAGATCGAGTACGCCTCGCGCGACCTGAACCAGATGCTCGGACGACAGGCGACTCCTCTCGAAATCGCGACGCAACTGACGATGCCCGTCGAAACGGTCGATCAAGCGCTCTCCGTCGTGCGGGAGCCGTTGCCGCTCGATCACAGCGCCGGAGATCGCGAAGGGTACGACCTCGCCAAGTCGGTCCCCGACGAGAGCGTCCCTTCGCCGTTCCACG
>JANMVW010000039.1:0-8664 GCA_031393555.1 Acidobacteriota bacterium | reverse complement strand
CCAAGGACCGCGGTCAGGATCGCCCGGTCCTTCTCGCTCAACGTCCGGAGGACCCGTCGAACGTCCTGGACCAACTCCTCGCGAACGAGCTCCGCCTCGGCGCTCTCGCGCGGATCGGGGAGGTCGGCCGGCGGGTCCTTCGCCAAGGGCTCGCGCTTCCAGTTCCGTCCTCGTTCGTGGAGGACATTCTCGCAAACGGAGTTGACGAACCCGCCCAGGCATGACCCGTTGCGCAGTCCGGGGCCTTTGCGCAGGGTCGCCAGCACGCGCGTGAACGTCTCTTGGCGGACATCGTCGATGTCCGTGGAACGGCCCAGTCGTCGCCTCAGCTTGATGTAGAGCAGGCGGCCGAAGTGCGAGGCGAAGTGTTGCTCCACAGCGGGGCTTCCGTCGATCAGCGCCTGAACGTACACACCATCGACGGACGTCTCCACCGGAGCGTCCCTCCCATCTGCCGTCGATCCTACTCCGATGCCCACGGGGGTACAAGCTGGGGCCGGCCTTGCGCGCCGTAGGCCCCAGGTGTCCAACCGTTGAATCGGAATTGAGCTCACGTCCGTCCTCTCAGCTCCGGCTGGTCGATCTGCGGGGCCGGTGGACCCGACGCGCCTCGTTGCGCGCCGGGCCACCGTCCGCGTCGGCCGACAAGCCTGCTATCTATGTTCGTGATCGAGGGGGTCGAAGCGTTTCACGACGGAGGGAAATTATTCAAAAGCGCAAACTCGGACGGAATCACCTGGAGGTCTCGGCACTCGGGCTCGGTTGCATGAGCATGAGCTTCGGCTACGGCCCGGCCGGCGACAAAAAGGACAGGATTGGTCTGCTTCGCTCGGCCGGGGCTCCCTGACCGGGACGCTTGACGAGAAAACGACGTTCGATAGCTCCGACTTCCGCAACGGTCTCCCGCGCTTCACGGCCGAGAATCGGAAGGCGAATCGTGCTCTGGTCGATCGGATGGCGGAGATCGCACGACGAAAGCAGTCGAAGCTGGCGCAGGTCACGGTGCTCGGAGCTCGATACCCGGAACAGCTGGAGAACATGTCCGGTCGCTGATCGTCGGCGTACAAAGCAGGTCCTGTTGGAGACGCCGATGCTCAGCGGGGAGCCGCCTCGACGTCGACGCGCGTGCCGAGGACTTCCTGTTCGGACAACGTCGTGCCCGCAAATAGCGCGCGTGCGGAACGATAGCCGAGCCGTGTGTCGAGCTCGGTGTGGATCGGGCAGGTGCTTCGAGCGCGAAGGGCATAGTCGGGGAAGGGGAGCACGCGGCGAGCCCACAGTGCGTCGAAATCCTCGATGCCCAGCTCGGCCAGCGAGGCCCGCATCTCGGGATGCGCTTTCCATCGGGCGCGGGCGCGCGCTTCCGCCTCCTCGGGGAGCCCGCGCGAGGCGACGACCAGCCAGTCCCCCTTCGTGCCGCGAAACGCGGTCAGCTCGGGGAACACCGCCGCCATCGTCGCCACCACCGAGCAGAGCGACGACGTGTCCGCCTCGTAGAGGTGCACCCACTGCAGCAGCACGCCGTCCGGCGCCAGGCGGGACGCGATCGATCGAAAGAACTCGTCCGTGAACAGGAGGTCGTTGCTTCCCACCCACAGATTGCTCGGCTCGGAAATGATGACGTCCCAAGGATCCGCGGGGCGGCGGAGGAAGAAGCGCGCGTCTTCGACGTGAACGCTCAGCCTTCGATCTTTGCCGGCATCGTGAGTCTGCGTGTGGAACAGCGGCAGCGTTCGCGCCACGCTCGGGGACACCTCGACCATGTCGATGGTCGTCAGTTCCGGCCACAGCGTCAGCTCGCCCAGCGTCACCCCGGTGCCTTGACCGATGATCAGGGCGCGCCGGCCGTGAGTTGCGAGCAGCATCGGGAGGTGCGCTGAAAGCCTCAGGGTCTCCTTGTCGATCATCGTGTTCGAGTCGGACTTCGCGTTGATGTAGATCTCGAGCGGGCGCGGCAAGGGCAGGTCCCAGGCGGGGACTTCCAGCACCGCCACGGAGTCGAGCGGCCCGTCCTCTTGATGGATCAGGTTGCGGTTGACCATACGCTCCATCTGGAACTTGCGTGGCCCCGAAAACGTGAACGACGTCAGCTTGTGCATGCGGTAGGTGCCCATCGCGAGGCGCTGCCGATCGAAGCCGGGGTGCCAGATGAAAGCGCAAGCCGTGAGCGCTAACAACGCGATGGCGGCGGGGCGCGCCCAGCGTCCGGCGGCGGGCGCCGCCAGCCACGCCATCACCGCGGCCAGAAGCGGCGCGACGAGCAGCACGCGCGGCAGGTCGATGACGTAGAAGAGCAGGATACCGCCGCCGAGGCTGCCGGCCAAAGCCCCCAAGGCGCTCCAGGCCAAGAGTCGTCCGGACACGCGCCCGGAGCCTGGAAGGGTGGCGCGCCGCTCGTGGAACGCCAGCGGGAGGACCGCGCCCATCGGCGCGACCGCGAAGAACAGCGCAGCCGACAGGAGCAGCCAGACGAGCACGTGGAAGGGGCCGAAGCCCAAACCGTCGCCGCCGACGGAAAACCTTATCGCGTGCGCCAGCCATGGCCAGGCGTCGTAGGTCGGGAAGAGTGCGAGCCAGACCGCGCTCGATCCGGCGCAGGTCAGAAACAGCGCTCGTGGCGAGATCGTGGACATCCGCGAGACCGCAAGGCTGCCGACGGCGATCGCGGCAACGAACGCCGCGACCACCAACGCGAATACGAACGGCGTGCCGCCCACCGTCAGGCCCAACAGCCGGATCAGCGCGTTCTCCTGCGCCATCGTGGCCACGCCGCCGAGCAGCGCCAACGCGGCAAGAGTCCACATCGGGAAGCGCCTTGGCGCCTGGGTCGGTTCGGCCTCGGGCGATGGAGCCGTGGCGACGGCGACGCGCGTTTCCGGCATCGCGAACAGGATCAGCGCGGCGCCGAGGTTGAGCGCAGCCGCGAGGCGCACGGCGCCATCGGGACCCAGAGACGGCAGGATCACGAAGCCGGCCGCGAGCGCGCCGCCGACGGCGCCCAACGTGTTCAGCCCATAAACGCGGGCGTGAGTCGCCGTCAGGCCGGAGAGCGAGACCGCCAAGCCGCGCGTCATGAACGGCACCGTCGCCCCCATCAGCAGGGCAGGCACCAGGATCAGCGGCACCGCGGCGCCGAGGCTGGCCACGATCAGTCCGAACGGCGGAGCGAAGCTCCACGTGCGCGCCACGCTCTCGGTCGCCGAGAACGTCCACGGGAAGGCCAGGCCCCAGAGGGCGATGGCTACCTCGAGCCACGCGTAGGTCGCGAGGGGACGGGACGATCGCGCCGACAGCCCGCCACAGACCGCGTAGCCCAGGGACAATCCGCCGAGGAAGACCGCAAGCGTCGCGGCCGTTGCCGCGTGATCCACTCCCACCAGGACGCCGAGGTACCGCTGCCAGGCCACCTCGTAGATCAGCCCGGCGGCTCCCGTGAGCAGAAGAATGCCTGCGACGCCACGGGTTTGTGTTGACAATGCGGATTCTCCCCGTACAACTACGCGAGACGCCCCATCATATAGATAGAGGTCGTTCAGGGAGCCCTCATGAAGTTCCGCGGAATCGTCTTGGCCGCAGCGGTTGCGTTGTGTTGTTTGCTGGCGCCGGGCCGCGCGCAGGCGCAGTCGATCGTCCTCGAGATCCCGGGGGTCGCCGGCGAGGTGACGACACCCGCGGCCTTCGCAAACCAGATCGGCGTGTTGGCTCTGTCCTGGGGTGGTTCGAAAAACTGCACCAGCCCCCTTAACGTGCAGGACCTGAGTTTCACCAAAAATACGGACAAGGCCTCGATGCCCCTGTTGGCCGCTCTGCAGGCCCACACGGTGTATCCGACGATCACCTTTCGGTTCGTCCGTAGCGATGGCCAGGTGTATCAGAGCTACCAGTTGACCAACGCGGCATTGTCGTCCGTGTCCATGGGCGGAAGCGCCGCCGAGGCTCGCACCACCGAGAACGTGACCATGACATTTTCTCAGGTGCTCGCCACGTACACGTTTATCGACGGGGGGGGCAAAGTGGGAGGCTCTTCGAGCGCGACGATCGTGTCCAGCGCCTGCCCGTGACGCTTCGTTCGGTCGCCACGAGCGCATTGGCCGTCGCGCTGAGCGTGCTGTCTCTGTCGACGGCAACGGCGACGGCGCTGGAGCGCGACGCGTCCCGCGAGCAACCGCTCGGCCAATTTCTCGTAGAGCAGGCGCGAAAGTACCAGCTCGCGCGCAATGCCGATCTGGCGTCGAGGGCTCCGGCCATGATCATTCCGCAGATTCAGATTCCTGATGCGAAGGCGCTTCTCGAACGAGCCGGCGGAACGCGTGTGACTCCGCCGACGATCCCCACGAACGACGAGATCGTGAAACGTCTCGTCGTGATGACCTACCAGATGATGCTCGCCAATGCGAACCCGTGTTGCCCCTGCTCTTCCGCGTCGACCTGCAACGACGGTTTGTTCTGCAACGGCGCCGAACTCTGCGTTTCCGGAGGGTGCGCCTCGGGCGCCCCGGTCTGTAGCGACAACAATTCGTGCACGACCGACTCGTGCACCGAAAACACCGATACCTGCTCCCATACGCCCCCGCCTCCGCCGGCGGTGGCGCGGCTCGACCTCCAGCGCAGCGGTCCGGGTTCAACGGTGGCCACCCTCCAGTGGACCCCCGTCGCCGGAGCGAGTTCCTACAACATTTACAGGACCGCTTCGGCCAACCTTGGCGGTCTGGCTTGCTTCCAGACCGGTTTGACGGGCACCTCGTCGAACGACGACGGCGTTCGGCCCACTGTCGCGTTCTATTTTCTGGTGTCGTCGCTGGCGTGCGCCGAATCGGGCCTCGGCGACGGGACTTCGAGCCCGCGTCCTCCGGCCCCGGGTTGCCCGTAGCGCCACTCGAGATTGCAGCCCTGCCTCCGGCGCAAAACGGTTGCCGTATAACATATTGTGTTATGTATCGTCGGTATCATGGATGGGGCGGTGCTCAAGACGGCTCGTGCGAAGGCCGGCTGGACGCAGTCGCGTCTGGCTGCGAGGCTCGGCGTCACGCAGGCGTATCTCTCGCTCATGGAGTCCGGGGGGCGCCGCGTTCCTCCTCAACTTGCCCGCCGCGTCGCGCGTCTTTTCGACCTACCTCCGACGGCTTTGCCGCTGGGTTCGACTTCGACATCAAGACACGCCCCGACGAACGAATGGGTCGAGAGGCAGCTCGCTCGCCTGGGCTACCCCGGTTATGCCTACCGCAAACGTCCTGGCTCCGTCTGCCACCCTGCGGAAGTTCTCTTGGCGGGGCTGTCGCTCAACGAGTTGGATCCCCGGCTCGCCGAAGCTCTCCCTTGGCTGTTGCTTCGCTACGAGGATCTTGACGAGCCGCGACTTGCCGCCGCCGCGAAGGTGAAAGATCTCCAGAACCGCCTCGGCTTTGCGGTCGCTCTCGCCCGGCAAGCGGCTGAACGCAACCCGGATTTCCGGAGCCGGGTGGACGGTCTGAGTCGATTCGAGGACGCCCTTGAGCCGAGCCGTCTTGCCCGCGAGGAGACCTTTGGCCAGCCGCATGCCAGCGGCAAGCTAATAGCCTGGCTTCGCAAGGAGCGTTCGGATACGGCGAGGCACTGGAACCTGATCTCGGATCTGAAGGTAGAGCATCTCCCTTATACCGCCTAGGATCCCGCCGCCGTGATCTTCACGCTTCTCACCAGTTTTTGCGCTCTCGTGTTGGGCGCCACGCTCTATGCGATGACCCGCGACCAAGATCCCGATCTCGCCATGCTGGCACTCACCTGCCGCGTCGGCGGGGGGGGTGATCGGCGGGCTCTCCGTCAACAGGTCGATGGGGCTCGCCTGGCTCGGCGTGCTGGCCTCGGTCCTGCTCGTCGTGGGGCTTCCGCTGCAGCTCGCGGGGGTCTTGAGCGGCTCCGACATCATGCTCGCGTGGTATCTGATGCTCGCGTTCGAAGTTCCGCTCGCACTGTGGCTGATGATCAAGGGCGCCGCGATTCCGGCACGCCAATGAGCGCTCACCCGCCGTATCCGAGGGCCAGGCTCGCCGGGCTGTTCTACTTGATCACCTTCGTTACGGGAACGATCGCTCTGTTCGTTCGCGGAAACGTCGGTATGGTTGCCGGCATGATCGCGGGCGTCAGTTACGTCGCCGTGACCCTGCTCTTTTATGGACTGTTCAAGCCGGTGAGTCGGGGCCTCTCCCTGCTCGCGGCGATCGTCAGCCTCGTGGGATGCGCCGTCGGACCTTTGGGCCGTCTCCATCTGGTCCCGTTCAAGATCAGTCCCTTGGTGTTTTTCGGAGTGTATTGCCTCCTGATTGGCTACCTCATCTTGAGGTCGACCTTCCTACCGGGGGCCCTCGGTGGGCTGATGGCCTTCGGCGGTTTGGGTTGGCTGATCTTCCTTGCGCCCTCGCTCGCAACCCAACTGTCCCCCTACCTCTATTTCCCCGGCATGATCGGGGAAGGGGTGCTGACGGTGTGGCTCCTCGTGGCCGGCGTGAACGTCACGCGCTGGCAGGAGCAGGCCGGCGCAACAGGGGCGTCTCGCTCGACATGACGTCTGCCGTGCGTGGGGCGGCGTGGGGGCGTTTGCGGCGAGGTCGCCCTCACTGGAACGCACTTGCGTGGTCGCGGACGAACTGGTCGAAAGTGCATGGTTTCCGTCCAGCGACGCGCTCGACATCCTGCGTGATGCGGCTGGCGTTGTCGCCTTCGTAGTAGTGGAACAGGCTGAGCATCGCGTCGGCGTAGGCCTCGGGCATGCCGGCCGCCATGGCGCCCTTTTTGAAGTCGATGTCGGGAACGTCGACGTAGTTCACCGGCTTGCCGATGGCCGCGGACAGTTTGGAAGCGATTTGCGAGTAGGTCAGGCCCTCGGGCCCGCTCAGCGTGTAGATCTTCCCTTCGTGTCCGGGTTCGGTCAGCGCCTTCACCGCCACGGCGGCGATGTCGCGAACGTCGACGTGGCTGATGCGGCAATCCCGGGAGGGGAGGTAGAACGCGCCCTGGGACTTGATGGTCGCCGCGAAGAAATTGGGCAAGTTCTGCATGAAGCCGTTCGGTCGAAGAAACGTCCAGCCCAGCCCCGAGGCTTCGATGTCGCGCTCGACCGGCCGGTGTACTTTGGCGAACGAGAACGCTTCGCCATCGGCGCCCCAGACCGACAGTTTGACCACGTGCTTGACGCCCGCCTGTTTTGCGGCGCGAACGACTCCGATCTCCGCCTCCGCCTGGCCGACCGCGCCGGCGCCCAAAAGAAACAAGTGGTCGGCGCCCGCCAGCGCCACGGCGACCGTCTCCGGCTTCGCGTAGTCGATGGCGACCGCGTCCAGCCCGTTCCGGCGGGCCAGCTCGACCTTGGCGGGGGAGTTGTAGGCGGCCCGGAACTTTGCTCCCGCGGCCGAAAGTGCCTTTACGAGCTCGCTGCCGACGGTGCCGCCGGCTCCTGTGACGAGAATCATGGTCGGGTCTCCTTGGGTTGACGTTTCTGGTTATCGCACCGCGAGTTCTGGATAGTCGACGTAGCCCTTCTCGCCACCGCCGTAATACGTCGATGGGTCCGCCGGATTGAGCGCAGCGCCGAGCCTCCACCGCGAGACGAGATCGGGATTGGCCAAGAACGCCTGACCGAACGAGACGAGATCGGCGCCGCCTCCACCGATGAGGGCGTCGGCGCGCGGACGGTCGTAACCGCCGTTGACGATCAGCGCGTGCCGGAATAAAGGTCGCAGGCGTTCGGTGGACACCACGCCGCCGCCGTGGCGGAGATCGGCCGCTCCGCTTTCGATGAGATGGAGGAACGCGATGCCGAGCCGGTCCAATGCGCGAACCGCGTAGCCGAACGTCGCGAGCGGATCCGAATCCTTCATGTCGTTGAACGTGCTGCTCGGGGACAAACGCACGCCGACGCGATCGGGACCCCAAATGCCGGTCAGCGCGGCGACGATCTCGAGCAGGAAGCGGGCCCGATTCTCAACGGTTCCGCCATAGGCGTCGGTCCGGTGGTTCGTCGCGTCCCGCAGAAACTGATCGGGGAGGTAGCCGTTCGCGCCGTGCAGCTCGACGCCGTCGAAGCCGGCCTCTTTCGCGAGGAGCGCACCGTTCCGGAACTGGTCGACGATCGCCGGGATCTCCTCGGTTTCGAGCGCACGAGGCGTTGCGTAGGGCTTGGGACCTTCGGGGGTGTGGACCTGGCCTGCCGGCGCTATCGCCGAGGGGGCCACGGGAAGAGCGCCGTTGGGTTGGAAGAGCGGGTGCGAGATTCGCCCAACGTGCCAGAGCTGGACGACGATCCGACCTCCCACCGCATGCACCGCGTCCGTGACGCGTTTCCACCCGTCGGCCTGCTCGCGAGTGTGAATCCCCGGGGTGTTGGGGTAGCCGACGCCTTCGGGGGCGATCTGGGTGGCCTCGGTGATGATCAGTCCCGCCGACGCCCGTTGCGCGTAGTAGCGGGCCATCGTGTCGGTCGGCACGTTGCCGGCACCGGCGCGGCACCGGGTCATCGGCGCCATCACGAACCGATTCGGAAGATGAAGAGGCCCGAGCTGATAGTCGGAGTAGAGGTCGATGGGGCTCATTGTGAAGGCTCCTGCGCGTGTTTTGAATGAGATCATGCGGCCGTTAATGTAATTAAAACAGTTACTGATAGATCCAAAAAAAGGGCAACGCTAGCGGGAG
>JANMVW010000007.1:0-3639 GCA_031393555.1 Acidobacteriota bacterium | reverse complement strand
GGCTCTCGCCGCCGGCAGGGCGCGTTGAGCCAATGCCGGGTAGTCATAGCTGTGAATCAAATAATGCGCGACGCCTGGGTGCTTCCGATTCTGCTTCCACAACGTCTCCAGCATCTTGCCCGCGGCTTCCTGATGAGAGAGCGACGTGTCGCTGGGGGTCGCATACCCCACGGCCAGCACCGAGAACGCATAGAAGACCCGCGTCTCAAAATCGTGCGGGAATTGATCGTAGACCTTGCGCATGGCCCGTTCGTAGGCTTCGACCCGATCCTTCGGCCCGACCGGTCCATGGCAGGATTGCCCGACCGGACCGGCGGCGGCCGCTTCGGGCGTGTTGTAGTAGGCGTTGATGGCGTCGATGAAGCCCCGCTCGCGCGGTGTGGCTTCGAGCGCCGCAGCACGCTCGGCCGCTTCACGTCCGGCGATCATTTCTTCGGGCGACGGCGGCGTCCAGATGGGATGCCACCAGGTCTGGGCGATGCCCCATTGCGCCATGGCACAGGCCGGATCCCTCTGCGCAACCGTCGTGAAGACGCGTCTCGCCTCCTCGTAGAAAAATGAATGGAGCAGCGCGACGCCGCGGACAAACTCCGGTTGCACCGCCGGATGGCAGGAGGTCGGGAAGTTCACCGCCCCCGCAGAGCGCAGATCGCCCGGTGCCAGGGGTTCCGCCGGCGGCGTGCTGCCCAAAACCACGGAAACGTGGAACCCGAGCAACAACGTGGTCGTGCCGGCGACGATGCAATGAAAACGTGAATTTTTGACCATGGCGAGACCTCCCTCAGCGACGCTCCCCGTAGGATTCTCCAGGCGAAGCGGCGCGTCAAGGCGGTCGGAAGCGAAGGCGCGTCGGGCCAGTCTTTTCAAGGGTGAAACGACCGGGCCTCCTCCTTCACTAACTAGGCAGGACACAGCCAATCGCTCCCACCAAAGCCGAAACCACGGCAAAGCGAGTTGGCTCCACGGGAAGGGAGAGAGCCATGACAATCCGCCGGATGATCCAGTTCCCATCGGCCGCAAAGCTGGGGTTCCTCGCCGCCGTGCTGCTCGGCGCGCCGGCCGCGGTTCCCGCCGCGATCGCGGGCCCCTGCCTTCGCGCCACCGTCGACGAGCAGGTCACGCTGCCCGACGGCTCGGTCCACGCTCCGGGTGAAATCCGGATCTGCGTGAAGCGTGCCTACTCCGGGGCGAACGACCTGAACACGATCGCGGTGGACGGGCAGCCCCTCGGGCTCTTCGTGGGGCGCCGCACGGTGAGCGAAGACCTGCCGAAAGGACTCGACGCCGTTATGGTGTTCGAGCGAGCGCCCGGAGCCGGACTGCAGCTCGTCGCTTTCGGCGTGCGGGATCGCGATCGCTTCCAGGTGAGGTCGTTCGGGCCGCTCCCGCGGAACGAGGACAGCGATTCGGGGTCTTCGGTGGCCGTAGCGACGAAATCCGTCTTGATCACGGCGTCGGGCCAATGACGTCGCGCGTGCCGGACCTGGAGGCCGCGCGCCGCTTCGGCGGCGCGGCTGGTCGTCCGGGTCCGGCGCTTCGCGCTCCCTATCGAGCTGCGGTTCGCGTGTAGATTTGGAAAGGCGCCCAATGAAACGGCTTGGATGTCGTCGGCGACGCGCGCATCAGCGCGAGCTTGGCATCGCGCAACGCGTTGCAAGGAGACGCGCCGCGGCCGAGACGATCGTAAACCCCCTCCATCAGAACGACCGTGGATCGATCGCTCACGTCCCACAGTCCGGCGATCACCTGAGCGGCGCCCGCCCTCATGAACACCCACGCGAGCCCGACCATTCCCTCTCCCGAGAAGGTGCGCTCTCCCGCGGACCGGCAGGCGGACAGCGTGACGAGTCTCGCTCCGAGTCGGCGCCCGATGAGATCCTGCGCGTAGAGCCTCCCGCTGACCGTATCTCCGGAAAGGACGATCGACGAGCTGAGCGGATTCGTGAAACTCGACTGGGCGTGCGCCGCGAAATGCAAGAACGTGTACCGATCGAGCGGGGCGGAGAGAACCGCCGCGGGCGTGGCGGCGGCGCCGGTCAGGCGATCGATTCGGGCCAACGGCAGGCCGGCCGCGATCGCGTCGAGCTCCTGCGCGGCATGGGGAAGTCGGGGGAAGGCGGGATCGCTCGGTTCCGGATCGCCGACGAGCAGCACGGCCGGTGCTCCTTCCGTCGTGGGGGATGCGCGGACGAGAAGCGGCGCGAGAGCCGGCGCGACCTCGATGGTGAAGTCCTCGATCAGGTAGTGCGGCCGTGCGCCGTCGACGATCAAGGTCTCGAGGTTCAGGGCGTGAAGGGGGCCGTCGGGAACGACGATCACCCTTCCGTTTTCGGGAAGCAGTTCCCGGACCGGGGCGACCAGACGGACGTACAGCTCGCGCGCCGCTTCGTTTCCCGACTCGATGGGGTCGCGCAAGCTCTCTTCGATCACGCCGCGGTAGGCGCGCAGGAGTCCGCCGAGCCGGTCGGTGTCGACCAGCGGGACGCGCCGCGCGCCGTCTCCACGGAAGACCCAGGCGAACGATCCACGGGGGGAGATCCAGTAAGAAAGCAAAACGACGTCGTGCTCGCGGGCCGCGCGAACCATCGCGCTGACGGTCGGCCGCTGGCGCCGCGACCGGTCGGCGCCTTCGAAGAGGGTCCGCGCCCGGCTCGCCTCGACGACGGCGAGCGCGTCGTCTTCGAGGCCGAGCTCGAGGAGCAGAGCGACGTAGTCCTGGTACACCCGAATCGGTTCGGTCAGGAAACCGATCTTCGAGTCGGTCCGGAAGAGGCGCCGACGTCCCTGGTCGATCGCCGCAACGGCCGCCGCGAAACGCTCGCGCGCCCGCCCCGGCTGCCCGGCCCGGCGCAGCGCGTTGGCGGCGCCTGCCTCGGCCTGCCAGATCATCTCCGGCGCGTCGGGATGCGCGGCCACGACCGCATCGTAGAGCCGCATCGCCTTCGCATCGTCGCCGCGTGAGGCCGCGAGGTCGCCCTCGAGGAGCTCGACGCCCGTGAGCCCGAGAACGTCGCGGGGGTTTTGGAAGCCGGACCGTGCGGCGGCGATCCACGATGGAACCTCCGCGGTGTCGCCGGCCGACAAAAGGGCAGCGGCGAGATCGGCGGACCACAACGCCTCTTCGGGCATCTTGTTCGATCGCGCCATCGCGACCGCCTCGCGGAGGCTGGCGATCGCCGCGGGGAACTCGCCCCGCTCGCGCCGTATGTTCCCGAGCTCCCCGAGACTCTGGCAGACGTAACTCCCGATGTTGGCCCGGCGTTGCAGTTCGAGCGCCTCGAGCCGGGCCTCGAGCGCCCGGTCGAGATCGCCGACCTCTCGCCAACACAACGAGAGGTTCCCGACCGTGGTCCATTGGAGCAAATCGGCTCCCGCCTGAGCAGCCAGAGTGCGCGCGCGGTCGAGAAACGTGATCGCCTCGTCGAACCGGTACGCCTGAAGACGCATGACGCCGAGGTTGTTGAGAGCCGCGGCCTCGCGGTACCGATCTCGGGCCTCGCCGGCGAGACGCAGGGCCTTCTGCGTGTATTTCTCGGCGTCGTCGGGACGATCGAGACTCTTGTAGACGGAGTTCAGGCGGAGGTAGGCGTCGATCTCGGCCTCCGGAGCCTGCGCATCGGACGCCAGGCGAACCGCCTC
>JANMVW010000436.1:0-13628 GCA_031393555.1 Acidobacteriota bacterium | reverse complement strand
CCTCTTGGGGCCGGCGGCATGGGCGAGGTCTATCGCGCCAAGGACACGCGCCTCGGCCGCGAGGTCGCGGTGAAAGTTCTCCCGGAGCACCTCTCGTCGAGCCCCGAGATCCGCGCGCGCTTCGAGCGCGAGGCCAAGACGGTCTCGTCGCTCAACCACCCGAACATCTGCACGCTCCACGACGTTGGCCGTGAAGGCGACACCGACTACCTCGTGATGGAGCTGATCGAAGGGGAGACGCTGGCGCAACGCCTGGTGAAGGGCGCGCTCCCCTTGGCCGACGTGTTGAAGTTCGGCGCGCAGATCGCCGACGCGCTCGATCGCGCGCACCGCGCGGGGGTGATGCACCGCGACCTCAAACCCGGAAACGTCATGCTCACGAAGTCGGGCGCGAAGCTGATGGACTTCGGCCTCGCGCGCGCGACCGGACTGGGCGCGGTCAGCGAGCTGACCAGCTCGCCGACGGTCGTCGGCCCGCTGACGACCGAGGGGACGATCATCGGGACGTTCCAGTACATGGCGCCGGAGCAACTCGAAGG
Source organism: Acidobacteriota bacterium (assembly GCA_031393555.1). Classification (GTDB taxonomy): domain Bacteria; phylum Acidobacteriota; class Polarisedimenticolia; order Polarisedimenticolales; family DASRJG01; genus DASRJG01. The sequence continues at coordinate 13,089 of JANMVW010000436.1, read as the reverse complement.
ACAAGAAGCCGACACCCGTGCCGATCTGTGGGCGCTGGGTTGCGTCCTTTACGAGATGGCGACAGGCAAGCGCGCCTTCGAAGGGAAGAGCCAGGCGTCGCTGATCACCGCCATCATGGGGAGCCACCCTGCTCCGATCTCGCAGGTGTCGCCGCTGGCGCCGGCGGCGCTTGATCGCCTCGTGCAGGCGTGCCTCGCCAAGGATGCCGCGGACCGTATCCAGAGTGCGCACGACGTGAAGCTTCAGCTTTCGTGGATCGCCGATGGCGGCTCGCAGCCCGGCGCGCAGGCGCCCATCATCACATCGCCGCGAGGACGCGGGCGCGAGCGGATGGCTTGGGCGTTGGCCGTGATCGGGGCGCTCGCCGCCTTGGGGCTCGGCGGACTCCTATTAATGAAGCGCCCCCCGACTGCGAAACCGATCCACGCCGCGATCCCGCCGCCGCCGGGCGGGACGATCGTCAACAACACGTCGACCCCGGTCCCGCTGGCGATCGCGCCGGACGGTTCCCACATGGTCTTTTGCGCCCGTGTTGGCGAAGGCCCCATTCGCCTCTTCGCGCGCTCGCTCGCGGCGGACGACATTCGGTCGCTCGCCGGCACCGAAAACGCCGAGCATCCGTTCTTCTCGTCGGACGGACGCTCGATCGGATTCTTCGCCGACGGAAAACTCAAGCGCGTGGAAATGTCGGGAGGGCCGGTCACGACCCTGTGCGAGGCCTTCGATTCGCGCGGCGGCACCTGGAGCCCTAGAGGCGTCATCCTCTTCACCGGCGCGGCGCAAGGCAGTGTTTCGCGCGTGGCCGCGGAGGGTGGCGCGGTGACTCCCGCGACGACCCTCGACAAGACCCTCGAGGAATCCACCCACCGTTATCCGTCGTTTCTGCCGGATGGGGTTCACTTCTTCTACCTTGCCCGGCGCTCAGGCGCGGGCGCCGGGGTCGAGCCGACGATCTACGTGGGTTCCCTGGATTCTCCCGATCGAACCCGCGTCCTCGGTGTCGCGTCGAACGTCGTCTATGCCTCAGGCTCTCTCCTATTCGTGCAGCAGGGTGTGCTCGTGGCGCAACCCTTCGACCCGGACAAGCTGACCACTCGCGGTCCCGCCGTCCCCTTGGCCGAAAACGTCCGCATGGACGAGCGGTTCAGCCGCGGAGCCTTCGCCACCTCTCAGAACGGGATGCTCGTCTACCTGACGGGGAAGGGCGAAAGCCGAACCCAGCTACGTTGGCTCGACCGAAGCGGCGCCACGCTGGGCTCCGTGGGAGAGGCCGCCGACTTCACGTACGGAGGCCTCCCGGAAATTTCTCCCGATGGTCGCCGCGCTGTCATGGCGATCTTGAATCCCGAGCGGGGCGATTCGGCCGTCTGGGTCGTCGATCTCGATTCCGGTCGCAGGCGCAGGCTGACGCTCGACGGCGGGGATCACACCGCAGGCGTTTGGTCTGCGGATGGGGCGCGCGTGGTCTACACGGGAAACGACCACGATATCTTGGCGCGAGCGGCCGACGGGTCGGGCGCCGTCGAGACTCTCTTCAAGGGCCGTCCGGATTGGAGTGGCTGGCCCCGTGCCTGCTCGCCGGATGGCAAATGGGTCCTCGGTGCGTTGAGCCCGGCGACCGGTGGCGCCGACATCGTCGCGATCTCTATGAGTCGATCGGAGGCGCCTGTTCCGGTCGCGGCGACTCCGGCGAACGAGGAGGACCCGCAGTTCTCGCCGGATGGACGGTTCGTGGCCTACAAGTCGGCGGAATCCGGGCGCGACGAGGTCTACGTCGCGGCGTTTCCGCCGACGGGCGCCAAATGGCAGGTGTCGCAAGAAGGCGGCGTCGAGCCTCGCTTCAGCCGCGACGGCAAGGAGCTGTTCTACTTCGATCGCGAGAATCGTCTGACGGCGGTCGAGGTCAAGACCTCGGGCGCGGCGTTCGAAGCGGGCGCGTCGAAGGTGCTGTTCCAGTTCCACGGAGCCGGACCCTACCGTCGGTACGACGTGGCCCCTGACGGGAAGAGTTTCTTGGTGACGACCGAACTCGAGGCTCAGGCGACTTCGCTGATTACGTTGGTCGCGAACTGGCCGGGTGCCGCTCGAACGGACGCTAGCCCCTGAGCTCGTAAGGAACCACGACGAACTCGTGCCGGCGCGCCTCATGACGGACCTTCCGCTGATACGTCAGCCCGTCGCAGAGCTTGAAGCTTCCCGAGGTCGAATCGAGCAGGTCGTCCAGATTGGGCCGTTCGCGCCCGGACTGCTCGCGAAGCAGGCGTACCGCGCGCCGGATCAACTCGGTCCTCGACACGCCTTCCGTTCTCTCGTTGGCTCGGGAATGGCTTGTCTTTCGCGGGTCCCGGCTACAAACCTGGGAAGCGGACCGAGCACTTGGTCCCGGCCGGGAGTTTCAAGTTCGGATTCGGCAGCTCGAGCCGGACGCCGATCGTGCCGCTGGCCGCATCGACCACGGAATCGACGATCTTCACAGTCGCGGGATAGCTGCCGCCGATGGGCGCTTCCCACTCCACGGTTCCGATCATGCCGGCCTTGATCTTCCCGTAGTAGCGCACTGGAACGACGACCTCGACGCGGAGCGGGTTGAGTTGCACGAGATCGAGGATCGGTTTGTCGTCCACGTACTCGCCCGGCGACTTCATCCGCTTGACCACCATGCCGTCGCAGGGGCTCAGGATCGTCCGTAGCTTCAGCCTCTCTTCGGCTTCCCGCTGCTCGAGCTTAAGAAGCTCCCACTGCGTTTCGAGCTCGTCCTTCTCGCCGATCGAGATCATCTGCTTGCGGTACATCTCTCGCGTCCGCTCGACCTTTCGCTGAGCGAACGCGGCCTTCGCCTTCGCGGACTCGTACAGGGCGCGCTCGACTCCCGACACGAGCGTCGCCAGGACTTGTCCCTTCTTCACGTGCGTCCCCCGATCGACCTTGACCTCTTCGAGGACGCCGGGAACGGCGCTGCTCACCTCGACCTTGAGGTAGGGCTCCACGAGGCAATCCAGCTTCCCGCCGTCGGCGGCCGCCGCCGACGGGGGGGCGAGGAGGATTCGAATCGCTAGGAGAAACGTGGCCGAGCTATTGAAGATACGCATTGATCGCTTCGAGGTCGCGGAAGTCGAGAGTCCCCACCGCTTGTTTGAGTTTTAGGCGGCTCAACACGTAAAGATACCTCGCTCGCGCATAGTTGCGCTGGGCAAAGAAGAGGTCCCTCCGCGCGTCGAGCACGGCGAGGCCCGTGTTGAGGCCGGAGCGCCAGCCTTCCTCCTTACCTGCGACCGCCGCCTCGTTCGCGAGGACGGAGACGGCGAGCGCCTCGACCCGCGCGACGCCGCTGACGACCCCCTGGAACGAGGTGCGCGTCCGGCGATCCACGGACCGCTTCTCGCGTTCGAGCTCCTGCTCGGCGATCGTTTGCCTGAGCGCGGCTGTGGCCACCTGGGCCGACGTCCGTCCCCCGTCGTAGATCGGAATGGCGAGACGGAGCGCGAGTTCCCGATCGGTGATGTTGTTACCTCCGCCGAACACCGTGCCCCCCGTGTTGTTGTCGGTGTACGACGCCACGAGGTCGAGGGTGGGGGCGTAGGCGCCCTTTTGCACCCTGACGCCCTCCCGCGCAGCGTCCACCGCGGCGGTGAGCGCGAGGATCCTCGGATTCCGGAACATGGCGGTCTGCAGCCAAGCCTCGACGTCGGGAGAATCGGGCGGGACGAGGGGCATCCCTTCGCTCAACACCTTGAGGTCTTCCGGCCTGTCGCCCGTGATCTCCCGGATGGCCTCCCGGGCTTCCTCCAGGCGATCCTGCGCGTCGATTTCGGCGGCTTCGGCGACGCCGAAGCGCCCTCGCGCTTCATGAACCTCGGTGAGCTTCGCCAGGCCGGACCCGAGTCGCTGCTCCGTCTCTTCGAGCTGCCGGCCAATCGACTCGCGCTCCGCGGTGGAATACGCGACGTCGTCGCGGGCGGCCAGAAAGTTGAAGACCGCCTCGGCGACCCGGTACATGACGTCCTGCCCTGCGGCCGTCAGCTCTGATTGGCCCTTCCTCACCCCGGCCCGCGCCTCGGGTATGCGGGAGAACGCCTGCGATCGAAAAAGGGGCTGCGCCAATGACACCGCGACGTTGCGCGTGAAGAACTCGCTGGTGCCCACCGTGAACAGGGGCGACTCGCTCTGCTTGATGTTCTGATGGGTCCAGGAATCCGCCACGTTGGCGAAGATCGAGGGGCGCACGTAGGACCAGGACTCACGGAGCGCTTCGTCGGAGATTTGCCTCTCCGCGCGGGCCGCCTGGAACGCCGGATCTCGCTCCACGGCTTTGAGGTACAACGAGACCAGATCCGCCGCGGTCCCCTGCGGGGCCGCGGCGCAGCAGACGAGGATCGCCAGGCCCGCCCAAACGCAACGCGAGATCGAAGAGCGCATGGAAACCCGATTCCTCCGTCCGAAGGACACAGATAATAGAGGGGACACCGGTCTTTATCGACTCGGCACGGTGATCATGAGGGGGGCGGGATCCCGCAAGAGGTGCTCTCCCGCCCGCTCGTGCCACAGCCGCCCCGTGATCCAGTACGGACCGCCGTAGATGTCCGGCGCGAACGAGAATTTTCCTTCGTATTTCCCGTCGTCCACTTCCTTCATCGGCTGACGGTCGGCGATCCCCGGGGCGATATCGAAGGTGGCGACCAACCCCGGGTCCCCCGTCATCGAGACCGAGACGACGAAGGCCCCTTGATCGGGCCGGTCATCGGCGATGGTGTAGGAGATCGCCTGAATTTTCGGCTTTTCGTACATGACGGTGCCGCGCAGGTCCAGCAGCATCTGGTTCCTCGCGCAACCGGCGACGATCAGCAGGCCGGCGGCGATCCCGAGCCGTCGTGCCCCATATCCGTTCTCTTTCATTCCCGACCGTCCTTCCGCGCGAGGGTTTCACGAAACGGCTTTCAGGGAAAGCCGAGTTCTCAGATGCCAGAAGTCTCTTGACACCCGTATTGTACGGAGTACTTTCCCTAGCCAACCTCGGCAAGGACTTCATGCGCCATGACGGCCACACATCATCGGTTGGCGGGGAACATTGTGCGCGAGACCCGAACGAGCGCCTTGAGCAGCCTGGTCGTGCTGACTTGCGTTTTGGTTTCGATCCCGCCCGCCCGGGCGCTCACGGACGAGGAGATTCTCCGGGACTTTCGTTTCAACTTCTACACGCCCGGCGCGCGGGCCATGGCCCTGGGAGGCGCGTTCGTCGGCATCGCGGACGATGCGACGGCGGCCGACGCCAACCCGGCGGGCCTGTGCAACCTGACAGGCGGCCAGGTTTTCGTCGAGCTCGGGTATTCGGGAAAGGACGATCGCGGCTCGGTCCAGAGCGACGTCGGGAGCTTGGACGTCAATCCGGTGACCGGAGCGAGGGACCTTCCCTACCTTGCGCTCAACGCGCAGTCGCAAAGCAGTGGTTCGGCCGCCGCCGACTTCCTGGCCTTCGTGTGGCCGATGGTCGTCGGACCCGAAGGGCGCCGGCTGGCGCTGTCGGCCGGAAGGCAGGTGATCCTCTCCGAGGATCGCACCTTGAACCACACGCAATCGCAGTTCTCGTTCGCCTCCTATCCGAACACGGTCAGCGACGGGCAAGTGGTCGCGTATTCGGTCCTGGCTCCTTTGACGGGCAGCCTCTCGTCCGAGGTCGTCTACTGGAACGTCTCCGCCGCCTACCAGGTTCACCCGGATTTCTCGATCGGCGCGACCGTGTCCTACGCGACTTTGGCGATGGACGCCGGCACGTCGACTCAGGTGATCGATCCGGCGCAGTTGTTCGTCGATCCGACGCACCCGAGACTTCCCGCCCGTCAGTCCACGGACTTCTACGACACCCGGATCGACGGCAACGATTCGGGGTTCGCTTACTCGCTCGGTTTCGAATGGCATCCGAATTCGACGTTCCGGTCGGGGGAGTCGCCCTGGCGGTTCGGTGTGGTCTACCAAAAGGGCGTCAGCTTTTCCGTGCCGGAATCCTCGACCTTGAACGGGTTGACCTATGCGTCTTTCGACACGAGCGTCGTCGTGCCCGATCGCTACTCCCTGGGCGCCAGCTACGCACTCGGGAAACGGTGGTTGTTCGCGCTGCAGTTCCAGCGGATCGAATACGCCGACCAGCTCGCCGGTTACCGCAGCGGGGTGAACTTCATCACGAGCGAGCGGGTCGCGGAGGGGTCCTACACGACCAACCCCAACGTCCCCGTGACGTTCGACGTGGACAACGGAATTTTCTTCCGCGCGGGCGCTGAGTACCTCGTCCCCCTCGGAGGGGGCGACGGCAAGGATTTGGCCATCCGCGGGGGGTACTACCGCTCACCCGACGACCGGATCCGCATGACCCAATTCGACGCGACGGATGCCGCGGTCAACGCGATGTACCTCGGCGCGTTTCCGCAGGGTGGGGCCGCGAACCACTTCACCACCGGGTTGGGCTACACGTTCGGAGCCTCCACGTTCAACCTGGCGATCGACTATTCCGGGGAAGGCAGCCGGATCGTCGGAAGCTACGTGTGGACCATGGGCGCCAAGAAAAAGACGAGCTGAGAGGGCGCCGTGCAAGCAACTCGCAGGAGCGAACAGGGCAGGCGGGCCGTGGCGGTCCGCTCGGTTTTCCCTTTCTTGGCACTTGTCGCGTTCGTCGCAGGCGCTCCGGCCCACGCGACGGTCATCGGAGCCACGACGCCCGAGAGCTTCTCGGTCTGCGAGGCCGAAACCGACATCAGCGGGGCGCCGCGCAGCGAATGCCAGGCCGGCGACATTCGCTTTCAGGGGAGTTCCGTCGACCCGGCCGAATCGAATTTCGGCTTCGCGGTCGCCGCCGGTCGCCTGAACGGGGACAACCTCGACGATCTCGTTGTGGCCGATCCGAAACGGAACCGCGTCTACATCTTCTTCGGGAGAGTCAGCACGAAGACCGCCTACGGCCTCGACCCGGCGGTTCTCGCCGATCGCATGGTCTCGCCGGAGACGAAGGCCGACGTCATCCTGGAACGTGATCAACCGTTTCCCGGGCAGGTCGGCTCGTTCGGCTTTTCGGTCGAAGTCGGCCAGGCGGTTGCCGCTCCCAACTGTCCTCCGAACAACACCGCGGCGTCTCTCGTCATCGGCGCCCCCGGGAATCCGGGGACGGCGGGCAATGCTCCGGGCACGGTCTTCCACGTGCCCGCGGGGGCCCTCTGCGGCGCTGTTTCCAATCCTCCCGTGCCGGTTCACGTCGATCCGCAGACCATCGGCCAGTCGCTCCAGTCGCCCAACGCAGAAAACGACGACGAATTCGGCTACGCGGTCGCCCTCGGCCACCTCCTCTTGGAAAGCACGACCGAGGACGACGTCATCGTCGGCGCGCGCGGCGCGAAACAAGGGGCGGGCTCCGCCTCCGCGTTTCCGGTGACCGGCGGGGTGGTGAGCCGTGCCCCCGGGCACGTCGTGCGTATCGAAGGCAAGGCGGGGGACCATCTCGGCGAAGTCTTGGCGGTTGGCGATCTCGATCTGGACTTCGAGGCTGTCTTGAGACCGAACGGTAATCGCGACGACCTTGCCGTCGGCGCGGTGGGAGCGAGGAACGGCAAGGTCGTTCTCGCCGCCGGCCCGCTCTCGCCGACCGGCGGGCGGGACGGGGACGGGGTCTATCGCGAAGGCGTGGACACGCAGCTCAAGTCGATCCAGGGCGAAAAGCCCGGCGACTATTTCGGCTTCAGCGTGGACATCGGCAAGAAGGGGAAGCTGGCCGTGGGCGCGGTCTTCGCCGACAACGAGCCGCCCTCCGCGGGAAACGCCTCGGGAAGCGATCCGCGCACCAACGTGTCCTCCGGCCCGCGCGTGAACGCGGGGAAGGCCTACGTCTGGAACGCCGACGTCTTTCACACCGTGGCCGCCGAGGCCGTGGCCGCGAGCGCCAACGTCGTGCTCGTCGCCCGCCGCTCGGGAGATCAGCTGGGATTCGGCGTCGCCTTCGGGGATCTGGACAAGACGCAGAAAGACGCGCTGATCGTCACGGCGAGGCGTGAGGATGGCAGCGGCCTCAAATTGAACGAGATCGACCGAGGCACCGTCTACGTCGTCTACGACTCGACCCCGCTCGCCTCTCCCGTCGACCTCAACCGCTGCGCCATCAACGCGGATTGCACCGGCGTGGGCGGGGTGGACGTGATGATCTTCGGCGGCGATCGCAGCGGAAACGCCGGGGACGAGCTCGGCTACGCGATCGCCACGGGGGACTGGAACGGCGACCAATACGTCGATCTGTTCCTGACGTCCATCACCCACAACCGCGTTTACGCGGTGACGCTCGACGATCACGACAACGACAAGTCGCAGAACGGCCGCAACATCCGGGACAACGACGACGACCAAGACCTCGACCCCGACCAGACCGACTGCGCGCCCCTCGATGCGGCGATCTCCGCCACCGCGACGGAGATCCTCTGCAACGCCAAGGACGAAAACTGCAATGGACTGACCGACGACGCCCCGGATCACGACGGGGACACTTACGACGCCTGCGCGCCGACGGACGCGGGGGACAAGGACACCAAGGCGAAAGACTGCGACGACAACGACGCCGCGAGCCATCCCGGAGCCGTCGAAGTCTGCGATGGGAATAGCAACGCCTGCACCGGCTCCATCCCCACGAACGAGCGCGACCTGGACGAGGACCACTACGTCCGGTGCTCGCCCTGGGTCGACACGCAAAACGACAACCAGACGATCCTGGGCGGGGGCGATTGCGCCGACTCCGACCCGGCGACGTTCCCGGGCGCGGCATCCGCCGAGGCCAACCCCGCCGCGTGCATGAAGGACCTGGACGACGACGGCTACGGGGACGTGACGCCGCCCGCGGGCGTGACCCCCGGCACCGACTGCGACGACAGGACGGCCGCCGGAGCATTCACCTTCCCGGGCGCCGCGCAGAGCGAGAGTCCCGTGCTGTGCATGAAGGACGTTGACGACGACGGCTACGGAGACGCCGCCGCGGTCAGCCCGATCGCGCGCGGAACCGATTGCGCCGACACGGACGCCGCGACCCACCCGGGCGCGCCCGAGCTCTGCGACGGCGACGACAACGCCTGTGCCGGGTCGATCCCCGCCAACGAAAAAGACAACGACGGCGACCGCTTTGTGAGGTGCGCCCCATGGGCGGACACGCAAGGGAACAACGGCGGCATCCTCGGAGGCGGCGACTGCGACGAGACCGACGCGGATTCTTTCCCCGGAAGCGCGCCCCGCGAGGTTTTCGCCGCGGGCTGCATGCGGGACAAAGACCACGACGATTTCGGCGACATCCACCCGCCGGCAGGCGTCACCGCGGGAACGGATTGCGACGACGCGTCGGCCACGGCCGCCGCAACCTTCCCCGGCGCGGCGCAGATCGACGGCCCCCTGAACTGCATGAAGGACCTCGACGACGACGGTTACGGCGATGCCGCGGCGAGCCTCCCCGTCGTACGGGGCACCGACTGCGACGACACCAAACTCGCGATCCACCCCGGGGGCGGCCCCGGGCATCCGCCGGCCACCGAGGTCCCGGACGACGGCATCGACCAGGACTGCAACGGCCACGACCGGGTCACCTGTTATGCGGACGCCGACCACGACGGGTACGGCGTCAACCCGCCCATCCTGAACGACCTCGGCGTGTGCGCCCCCGACGGTCAATCGGCGTTCAACACCGACTGCAACGACGCCGATCCGGACATCCACCCCGGGGCGGCGGAGACTCCGGATGATCACATCGATCAGGACTGCAACGCCGCGGACACGGTGACGTGCTTCGTCGACGCCGACCGCGACGGGTTCGGGACCATCCTCGGCACGACCGTGCTCGCCGGGGACGGCGTGTGCCATCCCTCGCAGCAGGAGGCGCCCGCGGCGGGCGACTGCAACGACGCCGACCCGAACACGCACCCCGGAGCGACCGAGCGTTGCGACGGCAACGACAATACCTGCTCCGGATCGGTGCCCCAGAACGAGCGGGACGTCGACGGCGACCATTTCGTGCCGTGCGCCGCGTGGTCGGACACGCAGGGGGACAACCCCCTGATCCTCGGAGGCGGGGACTGCGACCCGGCGGATCCGAAGACCTTCCCCGGCGCGGCGTCCCACGAATCGATTCCTGGCGCGTGCATGCGGGACCAGGACGGCGACGGCTTCGGCGAGTTCCGGCCTCCCGCCGGCGTTACCCCCGGAACCGACTGCGACGATACCTCGGCGTCCGCCGCGGTCACGTTCCCCGGCGCCGCCCAGGTCGAAGGGCCGCTCAACTGCATGAAGGACGGCGACGACGACGGTTACGGCGACGCCTCGTCCGTACTCCCCGTCGTTCGCGGCACCGACTGCAACGACCTGGATCCGCAGACCCATCCCGGCGCCGTCGAGCGCTGCGACGGCGTCAGCACGTCGTGCGCCGGAACGCTTCCGGCCAACGAAACCGACGCGGACGGAGACGGTTACGTCGCGTGCGGCCCGTTCACCGCCGCTCCCGGCGGCAATCCGCTCATCGTCGGAGGCGGCGATTGCGATCCGGCCGATCCGAAGACCTTCCCGGGCGCGGCGCCTCATGAGGCCGTTCCCGGAGCGTGCATGCGGGACCGGGACGGGGACGACTACGGCGATCAATCGCCGCCCGCGGGCGTCACGGCGGGAACCGACTGCGACGATGCGTCGACAACGGCTGCGGTGACGTTCCCCGGCGCGGCGCAGATCGACGGCCCGTTGAACTGCATGAAGGACTTAGACGATGATGGCTACGGCGACGCTTCGGTATCGCTCCCCATCGTCCGCGGCACCGACTGCGCCGACGCGGACGCGTCGCGACACCCCGGGGCCGTCGAAATCCCCGGGGACGGCATCGATCAGAACTGCGACGGCTCCGACGTCGCCAGTTGTTTCGTCGACGCGGACGGCGACGGCTTCGGCGGGCTGACCCCCCTCGTCCCCGCCGACGGAGATTGCATCGATCCCGGTGAGTCCCCGGTTTCGACCGACTGCGACGACGCCAATCCCTCGCGTTACCCGGGCGCACTCGAGACTCCGGGCGACGGCATCGACCAGGACTGCAACGGCGTCGATGCCGTCAACTGCGTACTCGACGCGGATCGCGACGGATTCGGGACCGCGCTCGGCACGCCCCGGTTGGCGCTGGACGGCACCTGCGACACGGCCCAGCAGGAATCGTCCTCCGCGGACGATTGCGACGACGCCAATCCCGCGAGGCATCCCGGAGCCGCGGAAGTGGTCGGGGACGGGATCGACCAGGATTGCAACGGCGCCGACTCGGTCAACTGTTTCGTGGACGCCGACCTCGACGGATTCGGCGGAAGCGTCGTCATCGTCGCGACCGATGGTGACTGCACCGACTCCGGGGAGTCGGCTTTGGGCACCGACTGCAACGACGGCGACGCCACGGTCCATCCCGGCGCCGCCGAGATCCCGCTCGATGGGATCGACCAGGACTGCAACGGATCGGATCTGACGACCTGCTACGTGGACGGCGATCTCGACGGGTTCGGCGGCCCCACGCCGGTGGCCCCCGGGGTCGGCGGCTGCGCCGTGTCCGGCGTCTCGCCGTTCAACACGGACTGCAACGACGCGAGCGCGCTCATCTACCCCGGCGCCGCGGAGATCGTAGGCGACGGCATCGACCAGAATTGCAACGGCGCCGACACGATCGCCTGCACCGTGGACGCCGATCGTGACGGTTTCGGGACAACCGCCGGGACGGTCGTCTTGGCCGGCGACGGCCACTGCGACACGGCGCAGGGGGAGGCGGTCGGCGGAGGCGATTGCAACGACGCCAGCGCGCTCGTCTACCCGGGTGCGACCGACGTGCCGGACGACGGGATCGACCAGGACTGCAGCGGCACCGATGCGGTGACCTGCTTCGTCGACGCCGATCACGACGCCTTCGGCGGCACGGCGACCTCGATCGCCGCCGACGGCGATTGCACCGACCCCGGAGAGTCCACCGTGTCGACCGATTGCGCGGACGCCGATCCCACGCGGTACCCGGGCGCCCCCGAAGTGCAAAACGACGGGATCGACCAGGACTGCAACGGGTTCGACACGATCACCTGCGTGCTCGACACCGATCGCGACGGTTACGGGACGGCCGCCGGAACGACCGTCGCGGCGGCGGACGGCCATTGCGACACCGCGCAACAGGAATCCACGAACTCGAGCGACTGCAACGACGCCGACGACATGATTCACCCGGGAGCGACCGATCTTCCCAACGACGGCATCGACCAAAATTGCGACGGGTCCGACGTCGCCACCTGTTTCCTCGACGCCGATCTCGACGGATTCGGCGGTCCGACCCCCGTCATCCTCGGCGGGGCCCCCTGCACCGGCCCGGGGAAATCCACGTTCAACACGGACTGCAACGACGCCAATGCGGCGATTTACCCCGGGGCGCCCGAAGTGGCCGACGACGGGATCGACCAGAACTGCAGCGGCACCGACACCGTCACCTGCTTCGTCGATGCCGACCGGGACGGCTTCGGGACCTTCGCCGGAACGACGATCTTGGCCGCGGACGGGGTCTGTAACACCGCCCAGCAAGAATCGGTGACGCACGACGACTGCGACGACGCCAACGCCGCCGTCCATCCCGGCGCGGCCGAGATCCCCAACGACGGGATCGACCAGGACTGCTCCGGCGCCGACCTTCTGACCTGCTACCTGGACGGGGATCACGACGGGTACGGCAACACGACCACCGCTCCGCCGGTGGCCGGCGCCTGCACGGCCCCCGGTCTTTCCCCGTTCAACACCGACTGCAACGACGCCGTTACCTCGATTCACCCGGGGGCGACCGAGATCCCGGGCGACGGCATCGATCAGGATTGCAACGGCACGGACGCCGTGTCGTGCATCGTCGACGCGGACCGTGACGGGTACGGGACTTCTCTCGGCACGATCGTCCTTGCCGCCGACGGGCACTGCGATCAAGCCCAACAGGAAGCGGCCGCCGGTGGGGACTGCGACGACGCCGACGCGACGTCGCACCCCGGCGCGGTCGAGCGCTGCGACGGCAACGACAACAAGTGCCTCGGTTCGGTGCCCGC
>JANMVW010000435.1:0-3213 GCA_031393555.1 Acidobacteriota bacterium | reverse complement strand
AACGCACAACCGCGCGATGGAGGAATTGCTCGTGTCGCGAACGCGAGCGCTCTACCTCGCCGATCGCAGTTGCCCGATCGACTACGAGCCTTCAGGGCAGGACTTCCTGTCCCCGTGTCTCGCCGAGGCCGACCTGATGCGAAGGGTCTTGGCGCCGTCGGAGTTCGCGACGTGGCTCAAGACGTTTCTTCCTCGGGTCCCGCGCGACGGGACGGGCGACTGGCTCGCGGTGGGTCTCGTGACGGACCGCACCGACGGGAAGCTGGTCCACCTCGACGGGTTGAATCTCAGCCGGGCTTGGATGCTCGAAGGCATGGCGAGCGGGCTTCCGTCCACGGACCGTCGTCTTCCCGCCCTCCGCGCTGCCGCCGCGAAGCATCGCGTCGCGGGGCTCTCGGCGGTCACGGGGGACAACTACGCGGGCGGGCACTGGCTCGGGACGTTCGCGACCTATCTCCTAACGGGGCGTGGGATCGCTCCCGCGCGCTAGAAGCTCACAAAAGGAGTCCCCTCGTGTCATTGACCCCCGGAGATCGCCTCGGCCCCTACGAAATCGTCGCCAAGCTCGGCGAGGGCGGCATGGGCGAGGTCTATCGCGCGCGCGACACGCGGCTCAACCGCGTGGTCGCAGTCAAGGCGATGCACGAGTCGTTCGCGGGACATCCCGAGCGCGTCGCGCGCTTCGAGCGCGAGGCGCAGCTGCTCGCGTCCATGAACCACCCGAACATCGCGGCGATTCACGGCGTCGAGGAATGTCAGGGGGCGACCTTCCTCGTCCTCGAGTTCGTCGACGGCCACTCGCTGTCGGAACTCCTGAAGGCCGGCGCGATGCCCGTGCCCGAGGCGATGGCTCTCGCCCGTCAGTTGGGCGACGCGCTCGCCGCCGCTCACGAGCGCGGCATCATCCATCGCGACCTCAAGCCCGCCAACGTGATGGTCACCGCGGAAGGCAAAATCAAAGTCCTCGACTTCGGCCTCGGCAAGTCGCTCGAAGCCGAGGGCTCGTCCGGGAGCGGATCGAGCACGCCGCCGGCCAATACGCCCACGATGACGATGGCCGCGACGCAGGCCGGAATCATCATGGGGACCGCCGGCTACATGAGCCCGGAACAGGCCAAGGGCCGCCCGACGGACCGGCGCAGCGACGTCTGGGCATTCGGCTGCGTGTTCTACGAGATGCTCACCGGGCACAGGGCGTTCGAAGGGGAAGACATCGCGGAGATCATCGCCGCCATCGTCCGCGGCGAGCCGGACTGGACGCGTCTCCCCGCGACGCTCCCGCCGGCCGTGCGCGTCATGCTCTTGCGGTGCCTCATCAAGGATCGCGCGGAACGCCTCTCCGACATGTCCATCGTCCGTTTCCTGATGAGCGACACGGCGAGCTCTCTGTCGGGCGTGCCGGCACCCCTCGAACCCCCGGTGACGACCCGAGCTTCGCGGCGCGTCGTGCCGTTGATTCTCGCGACCGCGGCGCTCGCCGTGCTCGCGACGTTCGGACTGACGCGATGGATCCTGCCGGGTGGCGCCGCCACGAGCGCCGGCGTGACGCACGTCGCCATCGGGCTTCCCGAAGGCGTCGAACTCGGCTCGACCAACCTGCTGCCTCTCGCGATCTCTCATGACGGCGCTCGCGTCGCGTTCGTCGGGCTGCGCGACGGCAAGACGCAGATCTACGTCCGCGCCTTGGGCGAGCCCGAGCCCAAAGCGCTCGACGGCACCGAGGGCGGCGACGGGCCGTTCTTTTCTCCCGACGGACAGTGGATCGCCTTTTTCGCGGGATCCAAGCTTCGGAAGATCGCGGTCGGCGGGGCGGCGCTCCAGACGCTCGCCGACGCGCCGTCGCACCGAGGCGGCGACTGGGGCGACGACGGCTACATCTATTACACGCCGACGAATATCGGCGGCATCTGGCGCGTGCCCGCAGGCGGTGGCGCGGCCACCGAAGTCACCCGCAAGGTCCCGGCCGGTGGCGAGGTCAGCCACCGCTGGCCTCACCTGGTCGCGGGAACGGACACGCTCTTGTTCGCGGTGTGGACGGGGCCGGGGAACGACGAACACGACGTCGCGGTGCAAACGATCGGCGCCGCGGAGCATCGCGTGCTCGTGAAAGGGGGCGACGCGCCGCACTACGCCGCGAAGCCCGGCTTCCTTCTCTACGCCCGTCTCGGCGAGCTGTTCGCGGTTCCCTGGCGTCCGTCGCAGCGCGATCTCGGCGGAACCGTTCCGTTGACGATGGCCGAACGCCCGAGCGACGCCATCGGCAACGAGGGCTGCGGCAACTACGCGGTCTCCGACGACGGCACGCTGGCGTACGTTTCCGGCGGGCGGATCCGCAGCGCCACGCGGTTGGTCTGGGTAAACCGGTCGGGCGCCGTCGAGCCGGTTCCCTTGCCCGAGCGCCTCTACGAAAACGCGGTGATCTCGCCCGACGGGGCGCGGGCGATCGTGCAGATCAGGGAAGGCACGACGACCTTGTGGGTCTTCGATCTTGAGCGCAACACCGTGACCCCGATCGGCGCGAGCGCCGGCAGCAGCCAGGCGCCGCTCTTCACGGCGGACGGCGCGCGCGTCATCTACCGGGCGACGCAGAAGGGCCTGCGAAACCTCAGCTGGCGGCGGGCCGACGGTTCGGGCGACGAAGAGCGGCTCACCACGAAGCCCGACGTGTCGCAGACGCCCACGTCCGTGTCCTTGGACGGCCATTGGCTCGTGTTCAACGAAAACGGCGGGCAGGAATCCGGCGGCGTCGGTATCTGGATGATGCGGCTCGACGGCGATCGCACGCCGCAGCGACTGTTCCCGGCGGCGGCCGGAGAATCCGACGGCCAGCTCTCGCCGGACGGCAAGTGGATCGCGTTCCAGGCCCCCGTCTCGTCGCGCCAGGAGATCTTCGTCGCCCCGTTTCCAGGGCCGGGCGCCCGACACCAGATCTCCACCGACGGAGGAACCGAGCCGCTGTGGTCGCGCGATGGCCGCGAGCTATTTTTCCAGAGCGGCGCCCAACTGATGGGCGTCACGGTCACGCCCGGCGCGGTGTTTTCCGCGAGCTCCTCACACCTCGTGTACGAAGGACGCTTCTTCAAGACGATCAACGGCAACACGAGCTGGAGCGTCACGCCGGACGGCAGGCGCTTCCTCCGCATTCAGCAGGTCGTACCGGAGCGGGCCATCACCCACCTCGAGCTGGTGCTGAACTGGTTTTCGGAGTTGAAA
>JANMVW010000415.1:0-3543 GCA_031393555.1 Acidobacteriota bacterium | reverse complement strand
GTGCTCGGGATCGTTCGCGCCGCTTGCGAGCGCGGGTTGGCCGAGGACAAGCTCGCGGCGCACCCGTCGTTTTTCGAGGTGATGACCGCCGCCGCGCTGTGCGCTTTCCGCGACGCCGGGGTGACGTGGCCGTGCTCGAAGTGGGCTTGGGCGGACGACTCGACGCGACGAACGCGACCGAGCCCTTGGCCTCCGCAATCGTCACGGTGAGCCTCGATCACTTGGAGACGCTCGGGGCGACGCTCGAAGCGATCGCGCTCGAGAAGGCGGGTATCGTTCGTGCCGGGCGGCCGCTCGTTTCCGGAGTCGCGCAGCCGGATGTCGTCGCCGTATTGCGCGCCAGGTGCGATGCCGTCGGCGCGACGTATATCGACGCGCGCGCGACAAAACTCCCCTCCGGTGTGCGGCTTTCGCTCGACGGCACGCACCAGCGAGACAACGCTCGCGTCGCCCTGGCGACCTTCGAGGCGTTTTCGCGAGAGCTCGGGGACGCGACCGACTCACGTGCCATGCGGCATGGTCTTGAAACCGCGCGCTGGCCCGGGCGATTGCAACTGATCGCCGGGGCGCCCTCGATTCTCCTCGATGGGGCGCACAACGTCGCCGGAGCCGAAGCGCTGGCCGCGCACCTGGCGCTTCGAGGCGGGCCGAGGCCGGTGCTGCTTTTCGCGGCCATGGCCGACAAGGACATCTCGGGGATCCTCGGACCCCTCGTCCCCCACGTCGCTTCCGTCGTGACGACCCAGCCCGGAGTTGCGCGCGCCGCCGACTCCAAGGACGTCGCCGCGGCGGCGCGCGCGCTCGGACTGCCCGCGGGAGCCGAGCCGGATCCGGCGCGCGCCCTCGAGAAGGCCCGCACCCTCGCGGGGCCAGGCGGCCTCGTGCTCGTCGCCGGGTCGCTCTACTTGGTCGGCGCGGTGACAGCGCTGCTCGAAGGGGGCACGCCGCCCGGCCCGGTGTCGATGTAGGCTGCGATCGGCAAGGAGGTTTGCATGGGAACTTGGCGAAAAGTGTTCGGCCCGAGCAAGCAGGAGATCTGGCGGCAACTCACGACCGAGATGGAAGCCCAGTACGTTCCCGGCGGTTTCTGGAACGGGGACAAAGTACAAGCCATCCACGGCGAGTGGACGGTGACGCTCGACACCTTCGCCGTATCCACCGGCAAGGTGGTGATCGTGTTCACACGGATGCGAGCACCTTACGTTAATCCCGAAGGTTTCCGTTTCACCGTGTACCGGAAGGGAGTCTTCACCGACATCGCCAAACGATTCGGCATGCAAGACGTCGAGGTCGGTGACGAGGCATTCGACCGCGATTTCGTGATCAAGGGAACCGATGAGTCCAAGCTCCGAGAACTCTTCTCCAACCCGAAGATCAAGGCTTTCCTCGCCGAGAAACCCGAGCTCAACCTTACGGTCAAGGACGACGAAGGCTGGTTCGGCCCGAGCTTCCCGGAAGGGGTCGACGAACTCTATTTCGCGGTCCCGGGTGTCATCAAGGACATCGAACGATTGAAACGACTTTACGCATTGTTCGCGGAAACGCTGGACCAGTTGTGCCTCATGGGGTCGGCATACCAAGAGCCTCCCAACGTCACGATCTAGGCATTGCCGCGTCGCCTCGTTCAGCGACCTCATGCTAACAATGGTGCCATGACGATCCGGTTGCCCTCCGCGTCCCCTCTCAGGCTCGACCCGGAAGTCGGAGTCGACCCGCTCGATTGGCGCCGCGTGTTCGGCCGGGAAGGGCGCGTCGAAGTCGAGATCGGAATCGGCAAGGGGCGCTTTCTGCTCGCCGCAGCCGCCGCGCGGCCGGAGGTTTTGCACTTCGGAATCGAGTGGTCGAACGAGTACCTCAGGCTCGTCGAAACGCGCGCCGAGCGCGCGAACCTCGAAAACGTCCGCTTCGTCCGTGCGGATGCGAGCGATCTCGTGCGGCGCGCGATTCCCGATGACTCCGTATCGGCCTACTACGTCTTCTATCCCGACCCGTGGCCGAAAAAGCGCCATCACAAGCGTCGCTTTCTGCAGGCGGTGAACGTCGACGCGCTGGCGAAGACACTCGTGCCGGCGGGATGGCTTCACGTCGCCACCGACCACGACGACTACTGGAGCGTGATCGAGCCCCTCCTCGACACCCACCCCGGTTTCGCGCGGCAGCCGGAGTTCGGGGGACCGGAGTTTCCCCTCCCCGTTGACGGCGCCCTGACCAACTTCGAGGCCAAATACGAGGTTCAGGGGCGTAGCCGCCATCGCGGCTCGTGGCGGCGCCGCTAAGGGCGGCCCGGACGACCGTCCCGTTGAAAGGCCGGACGGTGCCATGTACACTTCGGGCCGCTTTGCCGTGTTCGGGTCGAGCGGTCGAGATCGCACAGGAGAGTAGCTCAATTGGCAGAGCACCGGTCTCCAAAACCGGGGGTTGCAGGTTCGATTCCTGTCTCTCCTGCCACAGCCGCCTCGACCGCAGCGAGCCTCAAGATCATCCTCACGGGTCACCCCGGCTCGGGGAAGACCACGACGATGCGCGGGATCGTCCTGCGCCTTCGCGGCCATGTCCCCATGACGGGGTTCGTCACGGAAGAGCTCCGCGAGGACGGCCACCGCGTCGGATTCCAAGGTGTCACGCTCGACGGCCGGTCCTTCCCGCTCGCGCACGTGCGCACCAAGGGGCCGCTGCGCATAGGGCCTTACGGCGTCGACCTTTCCGGGATCGAGTCGATCGGGCTCGACGCGTTGACGCCGAGCGAGCCGGGCACGCTTGTCGTGCTCGACGAGATCGGGAAGATGGAATGCCTCTCCGAGGTGTTCAAGACGCGGGTTGCGCAACTCCTCGAAGACGACACGCCGCTGATCGCCACCGTTCCCGCCGTCGGCGTGGGCTTGGTCAGGAGAGTCAGGAACTCCCTTCGTGCGAAACACTTCACGATGACGCGCGGCGAGACCGAGGGCATGGCCGGTGAGATCGCCCGCTTAGTGTCGGGGGCGATGCGGGTGGACGCGAAGAGGACCCCTTGAACGGCGGCTCCGACGACATGGCCACGCTGATCGCCGACGTGCGCCACGACACGAACAACTCGCTGATGGCGATACTCGGCTATCTCGAGCTTCTTCTCGGGCGCGACGACATCCCCGAGGCCGTGGTGTCGAAGCTGAAGAACATCGAAACCGAGGCCTACAAGATCCGCGACCACATTGCCCGGACCGCGTTCATCCGACGGCCCGGCACCTAGCGCGCCCGCCCGGCGAGCGTGGCATAGGTGTCACGCACGCGGGGGCTTTCGGGGTCGAAACGGATCGCCAGCCCGACCTCGGCCATCGCTTCGTCGTGACGCTCGAGGGCGGACAGCATCATCGCGGCGTTTTCGTGCATTGAAGCGTTCCAGGGCTCACGCTCGAGCGCCTTTCGATAGAGTTCGAGCGCTCCGCTGAAGTCACCGCGCTGCGCGCGGCATCGCGCCAGCTCCGCAAACGGCGCCGCGGACTCGGGGTGATCGTGGGTCATCGCTTCGAAAATGCGTTCCGCGTCTTCGGTTCGCTTTTGCCG
>JANMVW010000380.1:0-5044 GCA_031393555.1 Acidobacteriota bacterium | reverse complement strand
AATCGGCAACGCCTCGTCGTCCCGTCCGCGCGCCGAAAGCGCGCTCCCGAGCGACACGCGCGCCTCACGCGCCGCGGGGTGGGCGGCTACCAGGCGCTTGCGAACCTCGATCGCCGCATCGAGCAGCGCCGTGTACCCGGCGTCGTCGCTCGCCGCGTGAAAGGTCAGTTTCGGAAACCGTGGCGCCGTCTTGTCGATCCCTTGCGGGAGGCGCGCGACGAGATACTCGCCCTTCCCGAGATCGGCGAAGTAGACCTGCGTTCCGGAGCTGCGCGCCGCGTCGAGCCTCCAGATCAAATTGTCGTCGTCGAGGCGCATCAACAGGTTGACGGGGTGATCGGTCCACAGATCGACGCCGCTCGCAGCCGCGTAGTCGAACGTCGCGTGCCGGTCGTGCGCCATCACGCGCAGCTCCCCCGGGGCCGACTTCGCGACGACCGCGTCGGTCAGGCCGAGGCGATCGAGCACCCGCAGGTCCGAGTAGTACGGGATCGCGCCGACCGCGTTGATCGCGATGTGCGTGTCTTTCGGGATGACGCCCGCGGCCACCAGCGCGCGCAAGCGGCGCCCTTCCGGGATCACGGTCGCGAGGAACAGCGCGTGCTCTTCCTGGCGGATGCCGACCAGCCGCGAGGTCATCCCGCGCAGGAGGTCGCGATGAGCCAGAGCGAGGCGACGGACGACGGGCCAGCGGTAGAGCGGATCGTTCGCAGGATCCAGGAACCCCACACGCTCGGGCGCCGCGCCCAGCCCGGGAAACCCGACGGCGTAGTCTTTCGTGAACTGGCGGTGCGACTGCCACGGGATCGCAACGAGCCCCAAAGCCACGACCGCGGCGTAGGCGACCACGCCGAGACGAGGCAACAACCCGTCGCAAAGCGCCGCGGCGCCGCGTCCCATGAGCACGAACAGGAACGGGAAATAGAGATCGACCGGCCGGAACTCGAAGTGATCGCCTCCGATCGACGCGACGTACACGACGTGAGGGACGACGGCGGCGGCGAGCAGCAGCGGCGCTTCCGCGCGACGGTCGGTGAGAAACCCCCGCACGCCCGCGAAGAGGAACGGAATCCACAGCCAGGCCGCGTACTCGATGGCGAAGCAGGCGAGATACGCCGAGCCCATCTCCCACCACGCGCGGCCGCCGACTTTTGCATAGTAGGTGTTCGGGACCCAATCGCCGTAGTACGCGTGGCGGAACAAAAGGTGCGCGCCCACGATCCCGCCGAAAACCAAAGCGTGCGCCGCGAGCTCGCCAAAGCGCAGGCGCCGCCTCGCCGCGAGGACCGCGGCGGCGGTCGCCAAGGCCGCACCGCCGATGAGCATGCCGTCCGGCCGGGTCAACGCCGCGAGCGCGAGATAAACCGAAGCGATCGGCAGCCGCCTTCGCTCCCCGTGAGAGACGGCGGAGAGGTCGTCGATCAACCGAAAAACACCGGCCACCACCAGCACCTCGAACAGGCGGGTCTCGAGCCCGCTCGTCGACCACACCGCGACGCTGCGCGTCACGGCCAGCCAGGCGGTCGGCAGGAGGATCGCAAACCGCCAAGGCCCGTCGGGAGTCCATCGCCACGCCGCGCGAGCGACGAGCCCCCACAGCGTCACGGTCAGAAGGATCGAGAGGACCGGCGCGACGTGTTCCGGCTTGGCGCCGCAAAAATCGAAGGCCGCGAGCACGACGACCCACAGGAAGTTCGTGTACCCCTCGACACGCGCGAAGCCCGGATTGAAAACCAGGCCGTGCCCCGCCGCCAAGTTGTGCGCGTAGCGGAAGGAAATGAACGCGTCGTCGCAGAGGAACCTGTAAAACAGCGCGTGCCCGACAAAAAGAAGGAGGCTCGCCACGAGCCCGAGGCGCAGCCAGCGCTCGCGCGGGAACGACGCGTTCATCGCAAGTACCCGAGACTCTTCAACCGCAAGACCATCTCGGGATCGTAGTCGCTCGCCGGAGTGAGAGCCGGACGGCCGCGGCGTCCCCAGCTCGCGATCTCGGGAGGCGCGGGAGCCGCCCCTTCGAAGCATCGCTCGGGAACCGCCCCTCGCATCTCGCGGCTCGCTGGGAGCCCGGCGAGGCGAAGCGCGATCGGCGCGACGTCGAGATCGTCGATCGGCGGTCCGACGCAGGACGGGACGGCTCCGCCGCCCGCAATCGCGACGAACCCTTCGTCGTTTCCTCCCGCGCTCCGGCCGGGGTCGGCGACGACGAGGAGGAGGTCGCCGCTTCTCGCGGACAACTCGGCGAAGATCGTGTCGTCCAGCCAGTGCACGTAAGTCATTACGGTGTCGGGCGCATCCGGGCGACCGCGCAGCCGCGTTCTGAGAATGTCGAGCCCCGGCAGGTAGGTCAGCGTGGTCGCGACCTCGGGGTCGTCGAGCAGGCGCACCGTCGTCCGCCATGCGAACGTGTCGATCAGGAACGACTCCCACGCCAACGCGCGCGCCTCGCTGGAAAGTCCGAGAAAACGCCCCTCGAAGCTCGCGCGCCACGCCGCGCGCTGGGCCGGAAAATCCCGAGCGAGACGCGCAAAAAGCGAGGCCGGCGCGGTGTCGCGATCTTCAGGGCGTAGAGACAGCAGCTTGGCCAGCACGCGATCCGAAACGACGTACCCCGCCGTCCTATCGCCTTCGGTGCCGGAAGCCGGCCACGAGGCCCACCACCCCACGACGGCGGCCGGCTGCGCGAGCCCCGCGATCTCCCACAAGGCGCGCACGCGCCGTCCCGCGCCCGACGCGGGCACAGTGCGCGCGGGGAGCAGGAAGCGGAGCGCGGCGTCCCAAGCCGCCGGGACGGAACGGACCGCGATGGGGGCCGCGATGCCGGGGAACCGCGTGACCCCCGCCGAGCGCACCCCGTGGTCGTTAGCGCTCATTCCG
Source organism: Acidobacteriota bacterium (assembly GCA_031393555.1). GTDB lineage: Bacteria > Acidobacteriota > Polarisedimenticolia > Polarisedimenticolales > DASRJG01 > DASRJG01. The sequence goes on along the minus strand of JANMVW010000380.1, from coordinate 2,170 downwards.
GTCGCGATCGTGGTCCAGACCTCCGCGGGCTCCGCCGGCTCACGGTGTTTGGGGTAGAACGCGCCCCGGGCGACGAGCGCGAGCAGGTTCGCGATCGAGCCGCGGCCCTCTCCCTCCTCGACGAGGGCCCCGTCCAACCCGTCGATCCCGACCACGAGGAGGCGCTGCGCGCGGGGAACCGCGGTGAAAGCAGAAGCCGGGATCGCGCCCGTTCCGCCGGCGGGCCTCGTTCGAGGGATGACGAAAAACGCCGCGGCCACGGGCACGAGCACCGCGAGAAGGAACAAAGCGGAGCGGCGGTTCCTGTCGGGCACCTCTCCCGTTCTCCCGACGATCCCAGCGAGTGAGACCAATCCGGCGAGCCAGGCCACGAGCGCCGCGGTCGCGACCGCCCCCGTGAGAAACAGCGCGTCCTCGCCGAAGCCCCCCTCGGGCCGGCCGCGAGCCCAGACGAAGACCAGGTAGACCAGAACGGGAACGGCGACGATGAGCCCCGCGCGCAAGGCATCGGAAGAACGGGCGCCGCGCCGGCGTGCCCACGCCGCGGCGAGCCCCGCGGCGAGCAGATCGAGCGCGAACAACGCGGCACCGCCCAGAAGCGCGAAGTAGAGCCAGAGCACGAGGGCATCTCGCGCTCCGAGCAGCGGCCGGTTCGCGGCGACGGTCGATGCGGCGAGCAGGCCGCCGAGAAGCGGTGCGCCGAAGAGTGCCGCCTTGAAGCTGGTGCGCGCGAGAGCCTTGGGAGTGGCGCCGGAGCCGAGGTCGCGCAACACGTAGCGCTCGATGCGGCCTTGGAGGTAACCCCGCTGGATCAGCGTGCTGCGGATTTTCTCGTAGGACTCGGACATGCTCCCCGGTCCGTCAACGATCGCGGTCGCGGACCATGCCCGCGAGGCCCGCCAAAATCTCGGCCCGCCGCCCGAAGGATGTGAGCGCAGCGAGGCTGGCTGAAATCAGCTCGTCGGTCAGGCGTCTTGCGCCGTCGATCCCACAGAGGTTGACGAACGTCGTTCGATTGCGGTCGAGGCCGGCGTCTTTCCCGGTCGTTCCGGGGTTTCCGCTGTAGTCGAGAAGGTCGTCGGTGATCTGGAACGCCAGTCCCAGGTTTTTCGCGTAGCGAGTGACCGCCTCGGTATCGCGCGCTCGCCCGCCCGCCGCGAGCGCCCCGAGCTCCGCCGCCGCGATGAACAACGCCCCGGTCTTGTGGCTGTGGATGTATTCGAGCGCGTCGAGGTCGAGCTTCTTGCCGGTGGCCTCGAGATCGGCGACCTGACCGCCGATGAGGCCGGAACCGCCGATCGCCTCGGCCAGTCGCGCGGTGGCCCGTACCCGCGCCCGGTCTTTGAGGGCGGGCGCCTCTTGGATCATCCCGAAGGCGGCGTTCAAAAGGCCGACGGCCGCGAGGATCGCGTTGGCCTCTCCGACGACCTTGTGCAGCGTCGGCTTCCCGCGCCGGAGCGTCGCATCGTCCATCGAGGGGAGATCGTCCAAGATGAGGGACGAGGCGTGCACCAGCTCGACGGCGCAGGCGAAAGGGAGCGCGTCCTCCCATCGCCCCTTGAGCAGCTCGCACGTGGCGAGCGCCAGGATCCCCCGCAGCCGCTTCCCAGGAAGGAGGAGCGTGTAGCGCATCGCCTCGTGGAGCGAGGCCGGCTGAGATCCCAGCGGCGGAACGGCGTGCGCGAGCGCCTCCTCGACCACATCGCGGCCGCGGACCAGGTAGGCATCGAGCTCTGAGCCGGCGGTCGGCTTCATCCCGCGCACTTTAGCAGGCGCGAGACTACGGGTGAACGAGGCGGGAGCGGAAAAACGCGACGACGCGCTCGTGGTAGCGGTTCAAATCTTCCGCGCCGAGGCCGGAGGCCTTCGTGGCCGGGAGCGTGATCAGGTTGCGCTCGGAATCGCGCTGTTCGGGGAGCGTCGCGTACATCGCCCGCATGGCCTCGTCCAAGCGCCGATCCCCCGCCGGCGCGACGAGCAGCAGATCGCGGCCGGCCAGAGACGGCAGGACGTCGGTGGCGCGACCGTCGTCGACCGAAGCCCCGGCGATCAACGAGAAGAGCGCGAGCGGCACCGCGCCAAGGTGTTCTTCTCCCCAGCGCCAATCGGCGAACTCGCGTCGCACCAGCGTGAATCCGGCATCGGGCCAAAGCCCGTCCAGGACGAGCAC
>JANMVW010000378.1:0-2850 GCA_031393555.1 Acidobacteriota bacterium | reverse complement strand
TTCTGGGACGGCAACGAGGTGTGGCTCCTCGCCTCCGGAGGGACGCTGTTCGCCGCGTTCCCGAAAGTCCTGGCGTCGGGGCTCTCCGGTTTCTACCTCGCGATTTTTCTCGTGCTGTGGGCACTGATCCTGCGCGGCATCGCGATCGAGTTTCGCAGCCACGTCGGAGCCCCGCTGTGGCGGTCGTTCTGGGACGTCGTGTTTTCGGCCGCTTCCGCATCGCTCGCGGTGCTGTTCGGCGCCGCGCTCGGAAATCTCGTGCGGGGCCTCCCCCTGGACGGTCAGGGATGGTTTTCCCTCCCGCTGTTCACCGACTTCACGCCGCGGGATCCCGTCGGCATCCTCGACTGGTACACGGTGCTGGTGGGGGGCTTCGCGCTCGTGGCTCTCACCGCCCACGGGGCCGCGTTCCTCTCGTGGAAGACCGACGGACCGCTTCAACAACGGGCGCGCCGCTTCGCGTCGCTCGGGTTCATCTCGGTCGCCGTCCTCTGGCCGATCGTCACCCTCGCGACCCGCATCGTCGCGCCAGATTTCCTCCCGGTGTTCCCCGCGCGCCCGTTGGCCTGGGTGGGGGCTCTCGCCGCAATCGCCGGGCTTGCCATCGCCTCTTTCGCCATCCGCAATGGCCAGGATCGGTGCGCGTTCCTCGGCTCCTGCGCCTTTCTGTCCGGGCTGATGGTTGCAACGGCCGCATGCTCGTTTCCGGCGTTGCTCCGTTCGTCGAGCGATCCCGCCTTGGCGATCACCGCCTACCGCGCCGCCAACGACCGCCATGGACTCGCGACGGCCTTGTCGTGGTGGATCGTCGGGTTCCCGCTCGCGGTCGGCTACTTCGTCGTCGTATTCCGCATGCACCGCGGCAAGACGCCGGTCGCCGCCGAGGGCGAGGGGTACTGACCCAGCGCCACCCGGATCCGATCGGGGTTGCCGTTCCGGCTCGCCGAGTGACGCGTCGAGCACGCGTGCACGGAGACGTCGTCACCGCGACCGGCGGGGGCGCAGATTCCCGTGATCGGCCCCGCGCTTCGGTAGCCAACGTCCCGGACTCGCCGCTGGCACCGGCAACATATTGAATTGTCGATGTTTTTCCGGCGGCGGGGCGGTTCAGCCCCTTTTTCCGGCCGTTTCCACGAAAAACGGCTTCGCAGGATCGCCCAGGATCGACGATCGAGTCTCCCATCGGGCTCGGGGACCCCTGCAAATCAGCGAAAGTCAGCCGAAACGGAGGCCGACTCCACGATCGCTTCGATGTCGAGGCCTCGCGAGTGGGAGTACAGCATCTGCTCGCCGACACGGCACAGCCCATGGACCGGGTGTCGGGGGCCTTCTTCGTTTTTGCGGCTTGGTTCGTCCGGCGAACCAACGGCGGACGGCCGCGTCCTATCGCGATAGACGCTCTGGAGAATCGGCCTGGAAACCGACCGCGTCGTGGTTCTCGGCGTCTCCCCGCCGCTCCCAAATCGTGACCACGAATTTGATCATGGAATCGGCGCGTGCCGGGACTCGCGTTGCGTTGTGAACACGATTGCAACGAGGAGCGACCTCATGAAGCGATTCCTGGCGCTCTCCCTGATGCTTCTGGCCGCGGGCACGGCGACGGCACGTTCTCCCAAGCTCGCTCCGGATCTCGAGGGGTCGCGCGCCGGGCGGCGCGTGGACGTCATCGTTCAGTACAAGACGTCTCCGGGCCCGAGGCAACATGCCGCGCTCCAGGCCAAGGGCGGCCGCTTCCGTTCGGCCTTGCCCCTCGTCCGCGCGGCAGCCTACTCGCTCCCGTACGCGGCGCTCGAGGCGTTGGCCGCCGATCCCGACGTCGCGTACGTCTCCCCCGACCGCCCGGTGACGGCGAGCCTCGACTACGCGACGAGGGCCGCACAAGTCGACGCCGCGTGGGTTTCCTATGGGCTGGACGGCACGGGAATCGGAGTCGCCGTGATCGACAGCGGGATTGCGGACGTCAACGACGTCCACAATCGCCTCGTGTACTCGCAGAGCTTCGTGCCGGCGAACAACTCCGTGAAGGACGGCTATGGACACGGCACCCACGTGGCGGGAATCCTCGCCGGGAACGGGAAGAGCTCCACGGGCGGGGGCTATACGCGGACCTTCAAAGGCTTGGCCCCCAACGCGAACATCATCAGCCTGCGCGTCCTCGACGATTCCGGCGCCGGCAACGAGAGCGCGGTCATCGCCGCCATCCAGAAGGCCGTGTCGCTGAAGAACACGTACAACGTGCGCGTGATCAATCTCTCGCTGGGCCGGCCGGTGCGCGAGAGCTTCCGCACCGATCCGCTGTGCCAGGCCGTCGAGGCGGCGTGGAAAGCGGGGATCGTCGTGGTCGTGGCGGCGGGGAACGAGGGCCGGAACAACTCGAAGGGCACGGATGGCTACGGGACCATCGGTTCACCCGGAACGATCCCTACGTGATCACCGTCGGGGCGACGAAGACCCTGCGCACGTTGGGACGCTCGGACGACCTGGTCGCGAGTTACAGCTCGAAGGGCCCGACGGCTATCGACCATATCGTCAAGCCGGATCTCCTCGCGGCGGGCAATCGGCTCGTATCGCTTTACGGTTCCGGGTCCGCGTTGTCGAGTCTCTACCCCGAGAATCTCGTCCCCGTCGGGTATTGCAAGACCGGGGGCAGCGTCTCGCCCTCGACCACCTACTTCACCCTCAGCGGCACCTGCGTGGCCGCTCCGATCGTGAGCGGCGCGGCCGTCTTGCTGCTGCAAAGGACGCCGTCGCTCACGCCGGACCAGGTCAAGGCTCGATTGATGAAAACGGCCTACAAGGCGTTTCCCGCCACGAGCACGACGCTCGACCCGGTTACGGGCGCCGTTTACA
>JANMVW010000341.1:0-3187 GCA_031393555.1 Acidobacteriota bacterium | reverse complement strand
CCGCTTCGTGCGACACGCGCTTGAACGCATTGGGCGGCTTGTCACGAGCCGGAAAATCGGCCAGCGCTGCCGTGCGTTGGCCGGTGATCTCGGCCGGGCGGGCGTGTTCGGACTACCGCCGTCGCGGGCCGATCTCGTCAGGGACCGAATCGGCCGTAACGATGCCGAGGACCGGTTCATGCTGGCCCTCGCACGGCTCGCCATCGATCTCGCGTTGCCGACGGAGGATGCCGGAGCCGTCTCGCTATTGAGGCCCGATCGCGACGAGCATTGGGTCCGCCGGCTCTTCGAAAAGGCGGTGGCCGGCTTCTACGCGGTGGAGTTGATCCCGATGGGATGGAAAGTACGCACAGGCGACGTGCTGCATTGGCCGGTGACCGGGGCCTCAGCTGGGATCAAGGCGATTCTCCCCACCATGAAGACCGACATCATCCTCGATGCACCAGAGGGCCGCCGAATTGTGATCGACACCAAGTTCACGGCCATCGTAAGCAAGGGGTGGTATCGCGAGGAAAGCCTGAAGTCTGGGCACCTGTTCCAGATTTACTCGTATCTCCGATCGCAGGAGCGTCCCGAAGAGCCGACCTCGACATGGAATCGTGCGACGGGCGTCCTTCTCCATCCCACCGTCGACAAAGCGTTCGACGAATTCGTGAAAATCCAGGGGCATGGGGTCCGGTTTATCACCGTGGACCTGTCAACGAAGCCGCAGGAGATCCGCTGCGCGCTCCGGGAGATCGCTTTGCCGGCGGCGTAGATCCACCGACCATCGATCAGGCACGCCAAATCCTGACCGTCTGCGCGCGGGTCACCCTCGAGAGTCGTCGCAATGAAACCCGGAACGGATTTTGGCGAGGCACAGACGGTGCGACGCGATCAAGACGTCGGGACTTGTGCATAACCCCCGACGTTTTGTATTATTTCGTCCAACATGACCACCGTTCGCGAGCGTCAGATTCTCGACGTCCTCCGGCGGCTGGGGATCGTGCGCGCCGGCGAGCTGAAGGCACACGGAATCCCTCGAGGGCAGATCTATAGGCTGGTGCAAAACGGCCTGGTGGTGCGTGAGGCACGTGGAATCTACGTCGCTAGCAAGCACCCCATCACCGCGGAGCACACGCTCGCTCAGGTCGCCAAGCGAGTGCCGGGCGGCGTCTTTTGCCTGCTGACAGCGCTGCGCTTTCACGAACTGACGACGCAGGCCCCCGCCGAGGTTTGGATCGCGCTGGCCGAAAAGGCTCGTAAGCCCAAACTCGACTACCCGCGCCTGCGCGTGGCGCGTTTCTCTGGCCGGGCACTGACCGAAGGCATTGAAAAACATCGGCTGGAGGGCGTCGAGGTTCGCGTCTACTCGGCGGCCAAGACGGTTGCCGACTGTTTCAAGTACCGCAACAAGATCGGAATCGACGTAGCAGTCGAAGCACTACGCGATTTCAGCCGCCGCCATCGCGGGGGTGCGACCGAGCTGGCCCGCTTCGCTCGCGTCTGCCGCGTGACCCGCGTGATGCAATCCTATCTGGACGCGATCGCGTGACCGCAGGCAAGGACAACCTGCCTGCCTCCGTCGCAGCGCGACTGCTCCACCGGGCGAAGCAGACCGGAGACGTCTACCAGACCATCCTCACGACCTTTTGCCTCGAGCGCTTCTTGTACCGCCTCGGGAAGTCCGAAGCCCGTGATCGTTTCGTGCTGAAGGGAGCGATGCTCCTTCGCCTCTGGTCCGATCAGCCGTATCGCTCGACGCGCGATCTCGATCTACTGCGCAAAGGAGACGGTTCGTTCGAGGCCATCCACGGCGATATCCAGACGATCTGCGCGTGTCCGGTGGAGGCTGACGCCGTCGAGTTCGACACCGCCTCGATCCGGATCGAGGCGATCCGCGCCGAGGACGAGTACGCCGGCGCCCGTGCGACGCTCACCGCGCGTTGCGGGTCGGCTCGCCTCTCCCTGCAGGTCGACATGGGGCTTGGGGATTCGGTGTGGCCCGCGCCCCAGTCGTGCGTGTATCCGGCTCTGCTCGACTTCCCGCCACCCAGCGTGCTGGCGTATCCACGCGAGGCCGTCGTCGCCGAAAAGTTCGAAGCCCTGGTTGTTCTGGGGGATCGCAACAGCCGCATCAAGGATTTTTTCGACCTTGAATTCGTGGCGCGCCACTTCGAATTCGACAGGTTGACCCTGGCGGAGGCAATACGCAGGACGTTCGAGAGGCGGCGGACACCAATTCCGGACGAGACACCGATCGGGCTCTTGCCCGCCTACTGGGAGAATCCGTCGCGTCCCGCCCAGGTGCGCGCCTTCGCCAGTCGCGCGGGGCTCACGCCCGCCGCCGATCCGGGCGGCGAGTTCGTGCGTGTGGTCGGCGCGTTCTTGTCGCCCGTCCTCGAAGACATGCGCAGCGGAGTCCGGCACGCGGGCAAATGGCCGCCGGGCGGGCCGTGGCGAGCAACAGAAGGGCCCCCGGTGTGAAGCGAGCGGGCGAGGTGGGACGAGAACGCGCAACCTCAAGATAGTCCTGAAGCGCCTCGCCCTCTTACACCCTACAATCACGCCCGCACTTCATGAGATAGGGAGTCCGCGCATGGCGTTATCGGCAGGAAACCGCTTAGGCCCCTACGAAATCGTTGCGCCGCTCGGCGCCGGCGGCATGGGCGAGGTGTACCGCGCGAAGGACACGCGGCTCGATCGCGACGTTGCGGTGAAGATCCTCCCCGCGGGCTTCGCGGCGAACCCGGAGTTCAAGGCGCGCTTCGAGCGCGAGGCGAAGACGATCTCCCAGCTGAGCCACCCGAACGTCTGCAGCCTATTCGACGTCGGGAATCACGAGGGGATGGAATACCTCGTGATGGAGCTGATCGAGGGCGAGTCGCTCGGCGACCGGTTGCAGAAAGGGCCGCTGCCGATCGCACTCGTCCTCAAACACGGCATCGAGATCGCCAGCGCGCTCGACGCCGCCCACCGGCAGGGGATCGTTCACCGCGACCTCAAGCCGGGAAACGTCATGCTGACGAAGGCGGGAGCGAAGCTGCTCGACTTCGGCTTGGCGAAATCGGGACCGCTGATCACGAGCACGTCGAGCGTGAGTCAGATGGCCGAAAGCCCGACGCAGCATCAGCCGCTGACCGAGCAGGGCACCATCCTCGGGACGTTTCAGTACATGGCCCCCGAGCAGCTCGAAGGGTTGGAAGCC
>JANMVW010000280.1:0-1846 GCA_031393555.1 Acidobacteriota bacterium | reverse complement strand
GACGACCTGCTGGTCGACGACACCACGGATAACAACAACGTCTTCAGAGTGATGGCCTTCTCCCCGCCGCCGAAGCTGATCACCGTGTCGATGATCGGCAACGATCTCAAAGACCTGTCGCCCACCGGGATCCCGACGCAGACCGAGATCAATCGGGCCGTCGATGAGATCCTCGACTCGCGGCAGAATCTCCAAGAGGCGCTTTCGACGCTGACGTCCAAGATCCCCGGGGCCGATCTCTCGATAAACACGCTTTACGACAACCTCGCCTACAACTGCTACACGGCGGATTCGACCTCGTTCCACAGGCAGTGGTTGCCGATCGTGAATCGCATCCTGCGCGAATTGGCGTGGGGCCAGACCCGGCGCGCGTCGGTCAACGAGGCCGCCGCGGAGTTCGCGCACGAAGACCAGAACGTCCAGTGTGCGGGCTTCGATCAGATGATCTGTCGCGACAGCTTTGGCTTGGATCGCATCCACCCGAACAACGACGGCTACAAGATCATGCTCGAGAAAGTCTGGGAGGCCGGCGGAGGCGTGAATCTCGGACCCAAAGACGTCAACGGCCGCACCGCGATCGCCGGCGCGGACTACGGCTACCTCAAGCGGGTGCGCCGGATCTACCCGTCGAGCTTTCAGACGGCGAACGGTGGAACGGTTGCGAATGGCGCGGCCGCGTTCGACGACGCCGACGCCGGAGCGACCGCTTCGATCCAGCTCGGCCGCGGCCAAGAGGAATTCCGGCTCTCGGGCTTTCCCGATTTCTACGACGAGGATCAGATCGTCAAGGTGATTGCCGGCGTCCGGTACAAAACCTCGGGCACGGTCACGGATGATTTCTACCGCATCGAAGCCTCGCCGACGGGGACGTTCCGGCCGCCCCCGGGGTATGCGTACACGACCACGAATTGGAATTTCTACACGCCGCTCGTCGGCGGAGGCGGGCCGAACGCCCCCGCGTCGAACGCCGACTACCCGACGGAGAAACTCCTCGCTCTGCCTAACGTCACCGCTTTGCGCGAGGTGTCCTCCACGCTGACGAAAAACCCGGCGCTCACCGGCGGGGCTGGGGAGTACGACTGGCCGCCGATCGGCCGGGCCGAGCTGGCGACGACGGTCTTCCGCGTGGTCTCGGCTCCGGTGGCGAACACGGCGGGAAACGACCTCTACCAGGTCGAGTTCGACGTGGCGTGGCTGGACCTTTACGGCTGGCAGAAGCCCCGCCCGGCCGAGGTCACCCAGCTCGAGGAACTCCGGCTCGCGGACGGAACGATCGAGTTCTCGTTCGACGCTCTGGCGTCGGCGCAGAGGTACAACCTCTATTTCGGCCGGCTCGCGACGCTCCACTCCGGCTCGTACGACCACGGGGTCGGCGCCCCCGCCGGGCCGCGCTGTGCGGCGGCCACCGCCGATGCGGGCGGGGGACGCCTCAAGATCGCCGTCCCGCCGGGACAGCTCCCGGGAGGCGACAGCTATGTGCTGATCACGGGGCACGTCGACGGGGTCGAGTCTCCGGCCGGTGCCGCAAGCGGCGGTAGCGAGATCGATCGTCGTCAAAGCGTTTGCAACTAGACGCCGACCCCTGACGTATCACACCGCGTCGCGCGCCCGTGTTGCGCGCCGCAAAGGAGACATCGTCCATGGCCCAGATGCATGAAGTCGATTACGAGATCTTTGGCGATGCGATGCAGTACGTCGAGGTTGAGCTCGATCCCGGCGAAGCCGCGCTGGCCGAGGCGGGCGGCCTCATGTACATGGAAGACGGCGTTGGCATGGAGACCATCTTCGGAGACGGGTCCCGTCCGTCGAGCGGCTTTCTCGACGCCCTCGTGGGGGCGGGGAAGCG
>JANMVW010000266.1:0-4555 GCA_031393555.1 Acidobacteriota bacterium | reverse complement strand
AGACGACCCCATCGGCAACGGCGGGCGACGTGACGATGGCTCCCCCGGCCTTGAACGCCCACTTCACCCCTCCAAACCTCGTCGGGCCGGGCTCTTCGTACGCCCCCGTTCTCTCGACGTTTCCGTGGAAGGTGCTCTGGGCCAGGGCGGTGGTGACGGCGAGAAGCAAAAGCGCGAGGACGGGGATTTTTCTCATGCGGGGTGTCTACGCAAAGTGGAGGAAGATGTTGCGGTGTGCGTCTGGCCAACCGGCGCCGGCTTATGCTCTGTTACTACCGGAGGTGTTCCATGATTCGTATCGCCGTGTTCGCCGCCGTGCTCGCCCTGACGTCCGCCGATGCCGGCGCGGGCGAATCGAAATACGCCTGGGACTTGAAAGAGCTCTACCCCACGGAAGCCGCGTGGGCGAAGGCCAAAGACGCCGCCGTCTCGGACATCCCGAAAATCGTCGCGTGCCGCGGGACGATCGCTTCGTCCGCCGGGACACTGTTGACGTGCCTCGAGACCTACTTCGACATCGACCGCCGCCTGACCCAAGTCGGCGTCTACGCGAGCATGAACTACGACCTCGACACCCGCGTCGGCCACGCGCAGCAGATGCAGGATCAAGCGCGCCAGGCGGGTTCGGACTTCGCGGCGGCCGCGGCGTGGCTGCGTCCCGAAATCATCGCGGCGGGCCCGGACAAGATCCGGGCTCTAGAAGCCCAAGAACCGCGCCTTTCGCCGTATCGACAGCGCTTGGACGACATCGTGAGGCGGGCCCCGCACACGTTGGACGCCGAGTCGGAACGGATCATCGCGGAAACGGCGATCATGGCGGGTTCGGGCCAATCGATCCGCGACATCTTCGTCAATGCCGACTTCCCCTACCCGACGGTCAAGCTGAAAGACGGGAAGGACGTCAGACTCGACGCTCCCGCGTACACGAAGTACCGCGCGACGGCCGACCGTGAGGACCGGCTGAAAGTCTTCGACGCTTTCTGGGCGCGCTACAACGAGTACACGCGCACGTTGGGGACATCGTTGAACGCGCAGGTCCAGGCCCACGAGTTTTCGCGCAAGCTCCACAAGTTCGACTCGTCGTTGGCCGAGGCGATGTTCGCGGACAACGTCCCGACGGCCGTCTATACGCAACTGATCGCGGACATCCACGCCAATCTGCCGACGCTGCACCGCTACCTCCGCCTGCGCCAGCGGATGATGGGGCTCGACAAACTCGGCTACGAAGATCTTTACGCCCCCATCGTCAAACGCTACGAGCGCACGTTCACTCCCGAAGAGGCGAAGGCCCTCACGCTCGAGGCCGTTGCGGCGCTCGGCTCGGAGTACCGCGACATCCTCGGCAAGGGATTCGAAAACGGGTGGGTCGATTGGTTCCCGCGCACCGGCAAACGCTCCGGCGCCTACAGCACCGGCGCCTACGGCCTTCACCCGTTCCAGCTCCAGAACTTCACGGGACTCTATGACGAGGTGTCGACGGTCGCGCACGAATCCGGCCACTCGATGCATACGTTCCTGTCGGACCGCGCGCAGCCGTATCCGACCCATGACTATCCGATCTTCGTCGCGGAGGTCGCCTCGACCCTGAACGAAAACCTGCTCGTCAACGCCATGCTGAAGCAGGCGAAAACCGACGACGAGCGGCTGTTCCTGCTCGGAAGCCACTTGGACAGCCTGCGCACGACGCTGTTCCGTCAGGGCCTCTTCGCGGAGTTCGAGCTGCGCATTCACGAGCTCGCGCAAAACGGCGAGCCGTTGAACGGCGAGAACCTGACGGCGCTCTACCTGAAAATCGCCCGCGAGTACTACGGGCACGACAAGGGCATCTGCGAGGTCAAGGAAGCCTACGGCGCCGAGTGGGCCTACATCCCCCACCTCTATTACAACTTCTACGTTTACCAGTACGCGACGAGCGTGATCACCTCCGTGAAACTCGCGGACGGGATCCGGGCCGAGGCGGCGGCCAAACCGCCTTCGACCGCGAAGCGCGACGCGTACCTGAAGATGCTGTCGGCGGGTTCGTCCCGTTACGCGTTCGACATGCTCAAGGAGGCAGGCGTCGACATGACGACCCCGGCGCCTTTTGCGGCCGCCATGCGTGACATGAACGGCACGATCGACGCGATGGAGGCCATTCTCGACAAGCGAGGGGCCAAGCCCCCCGCGGGAGGCAAGCCCTGAAATCGACGACCCGCTACCTCACCTTCACCGTCCCCGCCCGCATGGATTTCGTCAACATCACGGACGACGTCGAGGTGGTCGTCGCGGAGAGCGGTATCCGCGAGGGGTTGTGCCTCGTCAACGCGATGCACATCACGGCGAGCGTATTCATCAACGACGACGAGTCGGGACTTCACGCCGACTACAAGGAGTGGTTGGAGACGCTCGCCCCGCACGACCCGAAACGGTACCGGCACAACCGCACGGGCGAGGACAACGGCGACGCTCACCACAAGCGCCAGATCATGGGGCGCGAGGTCGTCGTCGCCGTCACGAAGGGGAAGCTCGACTTCGGGCCGTGGGAACGGATCTTCTACGGCGAGTTCGACGGCAAACGACCGAAACGGGTCCTCGTCAAGGTGATCGGAGAATAGGGGACTGTCCCCTATTCTCCGATCACATCGCGGTGCGCATGAGCATCGGCTGGTTCAGGAGCCAGAGGCTCTGGAACGAGAAGAGCATCATCACCGCCATCAGCGGGAGCTGGGTCAGCGTCGCCTGTCGGGCATCGGCATAGAGCGACCGCGCGGCCTTGTGAGCGATCCGGATCCCGTAGATGTGGCCGATGAGGATCAAGATCACCTGCGTTGCCCACACCGCTTCCACCGAGAGGATCGGAGTGATCACCAGATGCGCGGTACCGAAGACGTCCCAGTCCCAGCCGAAAGGGTCGGACGCCGCGCGGACGAACTTCAACCCTTCGTAGAAGAAATGCTGGAGGTTGTGGGCGAGGTGGTAAAAGAGCGCGATCGGAAGCAGCGAATAGGCGAAACGGATGAACAGGGTCTTCGTGTCGTGCTTCCCGTCGTTCGCGATCGCCTTCATGATCCGGCAGACGCCGGCGTAGACGACGAGCGGCAGGGCGAGGATCGCGGCCATTCCGAGCGAAAATGAGAGGAGAGAGCCGACGCCAAGCGCCGATCCGATCCCGGCGACGACACGGTCCCACGACGGGGTCATCGTCAATCCGTGAAAGGCGCTCATCGAGAGGAGGATGACCGCGAGGTACGCCTCGTCCACCCGCGCGTGCTTCGGTTCGAGGAGATCCGCGGCGGCGGGACGGGCGCTCCAGGCGACGTTGTCGTGCGGGCAGGTTTTCACGCACTCCATGCACAACGTGCAGTACGTGTTGGCATCCATGACCGCGAGGAACTGCTGGGTCGGACAGGGTGCACCTCGTTCGTTCCCCCGATAGCAGTCCTTCGTGGCGCACGAAGCACAGGTCCCCGCGTCGGCCGCTCGGAGCTCGCTGGCGGCAAAAAGCGAGTAGAGGCCGCTGACGCGGCCGACGAGGCAAGCGTAACGGCAGAAGGGGCGGCGTTCGAACACCGCCGTCGAGGCGATCACCGCGACGGTCATGCCAAGGCCGAGCACGGCGGTGAGCCAGGGTGATCCCGTCACGCCGTACCCGAGTTCGAGCCAGGTCAGGAGGACGAACAGGCCCGTCGCGAGCCAGAGGTTGCGAAAGGCCTTGGGCCACCGCAGGCCGAGGCTCTTGGGCGCAACCGCCTCGGCGATCGTCGGCCAGGGGCAGACGGTGCACCAGATCTTCCCGAAAAAGACGATCGCGAAAACGAGCCACGTCCACCAGATCGTCCAGGTGAGCACGGGCGCGAGGTTGTGCTCGGGCGCCTGATCGCCGAACAGGCCGGCGGCGATCACGAGCAGGAAGAGGGCGAGGACCGCGATCCGCGCCGAACCCAAAACGAGCGGCGAGCGCAGCAGCGTTCCGAGCACCGGCACCCGGAACACGTTCCGCCGCCTGCCCCGCGTGAGAGGACCGCCCCGATCGAACAACGCGAACAGCGCGAACGACACCCCGAGAAGCGAAAGGGCCATCGCGTAAAACAGAGTGTCGGGCAGGCCGGGCATCAAGGCCGCGCGCTTGGGAGCTGCGGGCGCTTCCGCTGCCGGATCGCCTGGACTCGTCGCCGCAGGCTCCATCCTCACGAGGTCCATCCCGCAATAGGGGCAGGTTCCGGGGGCGTGGGTGCGCACCGTCTCGCACATGGGGCAGCCCCAGACCGCCGTCGCTAGCTCGGCGGCCAGCTGGCGGCGGCCCTTGAGCACGGGGACGGATTTACCACTGCTGGGTCCGTGGGCCCATCCGAAGGAAGGAGCCGCCAGGAGCGCCGCCAAAACAAGGAGACGGAGGCATCGCATTGGGGTTTGAACATAGGCAGGCGCGGGCCGGGATCTACTCGCGGGGGGGCCGGTTCAGGATCGAAAACATCCCGAAGCCGAGTCCCCCTTGCCGGAGGTGCCGACGTTGAGTAGATTGCATACTGGTTCCTTTTTGCAACCGATCGTGGAGTCAAACGCGATGTCGAGCCTG
>JANMVW010000191.1:0-9092 GCA_031393555.1 Acidobacteriota bacterium | reverse complement strand
GCGTCCTCCAACGCAGGGCCTACGGCTACCGCGACGAGGAGTACCTCAAGCTCAAGATCGTGGCCGCTTTCCTTGATCCGCTGAGTCGAGGTGCGAAAAAGGACCCACTGTGACCCGCGAAGAGCCAGAAAAAGGGGACTGGCCCCTAGCTCAGCTCGCTGCCTAACGACGGCTCTCAGGGGCAGGTCGCCGTGTAGTTCTTCGCGGTCAGGCCGCACCGGCCGGAAGCGGCAGGTCCGCCGCGCTCACCGCTGGTCATCGACCCCCAGCTCCCTTCGGTCGACTGGCCGTTGTCCCCGACGACCACGAACCAGAAATCGCCGGCGGGGACGCCGATCCACGCGGCGCTCCCCGTCGTTCCGAGGTGGCACGACGCGCCGCTGACCGTGGACGAAGCGACTGTGGCGAGCGGGCCGTAGAGCACGTGGTGATCGGTCGAGGAGCAGGTCGCCACGTCCCACGTCAACTCGATCGTGGTGCCGGACAGGTCGGCACGCGCGGCCCGCATCGGGACGCCGAACGATCCGTCGGCCACGGGTTTGGCGGCGCCCGGCGCGGCCGCGCAGACGTTCTGGCTGCAACTCCCAGGCGCGGTGGTGTCGACCCTGACGTTGTCGACCTCCCAGAAAAACTCGTACTTCGCGTTGTAGTAGTGGAACCGGACCTGGACGTTCAACCCTCCGGCCGCCTGGGCCGTGAGGTCGATCGTCTTGTGGTCCGGGTTTGGGCTCGACGCGCTCTGCTGGCGCAGCACGTTGACCCACGCTCCCGCCGTCAGCGTCGAGCGGACATCCACGTCCGCGATCTCGGCGAAACCGCTCGTGTACCGGTTGAAGTACTGATCGAATTGGAGTGTCACCGTGGTCGCGGTGGCGAGGTTCATCGCGGGGGTGAGCAGCTGCTCGTCTTGCGTCGCGGCCGCTCCCGCGAAGTCGCTGTCGACGATGGCCACGGGGGCGAGGAGGGGCGATGCGAACGTCCTTCCCCCGGGATTGTCTGTCGTCCAGGTCGCGGCGGTGCCTCCGCCCGAGCCGCCGTCCACGATCGTCCACGTCGCGGGGATGCCGGCGGCGAAGGTCTCGTTGAGCGCGGTGCCGTTTCCGGACGACAGCTGGCCGAGGCTCTGGGTGAAGGACGTGCTCCACGAACCTTGGTCGCTCGCCACCGTGATTTGAAACGAGACCAGGCCGCCGCACGCCAGGCTCGGCTCGAGGTAAGCGGTGAAGTGAGGTGCGAGAGACTCCGCGGTCGTCGCCGTCCCCACGTTCGGGAAACTCGCCGTCGGGTCGACCATCACGACCCCGGGGGTCGAGGAGGTGACGGTGGCGGTGACGTGGGTCAAGGTCGCGGTGCCGTCGTTGTTGACGCTGACCTTGAAGTTGAGCTGCTCGCCGGCGTCCCACGTCGCGTTCCCGCTGCCGGCGCCGCCCGTGGCGCACGTGTCGGCGACCGTCGCGTGCGACCGGTACGCAGCGTGCGGACCGCACGAGGCCGCCGGGTAGGTGAGGGACAACGTCCAATGGTCGATCGTGCCCGAGTCGATGCTGGCCGAGTCGACGACCTTGAGCTGCCAGTTTCCCGCGGCGTTGATGCCGTTGGCCGCCGACAGCGGCGTCTCCGGCCGGAACGCGCCGGTAAACGGCGCGGTCCCGGCCGTGATCGACGTCGCGGCCGCGTCGTCGAAGACCGTGGCGACGAAGTTATCCCCCGAGCTGCCGCGCTGAACGGACAGCGTGATCGGCGCGCCGGCCGGAGGGATGAGCGTCAGCGTGAGATCGGCGTCGAAGGTGTGCGTGATGTTGACGGTGACCTTGACGCCTTGCACCGGCCGGTTGTCGGGCACGTTGATCGTGCTCGTCGCTCCCGTCGGGTTGTTGTCCGGGATCGTCATCGGAGTGTCGGTGCCGCTGTAGTCCGGCGTGACGTTCTGGCCGGTCGCGAACGCGTAGTAGGCGCCGGCGTTGCTGTCGACGGCCGTATTCCCCACCGCGTCCGTCGATTCGACCGCATAGACGTACGACGAGCAGGGGACGAGCCCGGTGAGTTGGACCGTGTGCCCGACGACCTTCGCCGCGAGCGTGGTGGTGGATCCGGGAGGAGGCGTGAGGCCGTAGCGGACGACGCTGGTGGCGGCCTCGTTGGTGTCCCAAGTCACCCGGGCCGAGTTCCCGGTCACGTTGCTGGCGGCGACGTTCGCGACGATAGGGAAGACACAGTCGGCCGTTGCGGTCGTCGTGCGGGCGAGGTTCACGCCGCCCTGGCCGTCGTTCGCGTCGACGTAGGTCGCTGTGATCGTGTCGCTGTCGACGACCGAGATCGCGCCGTCGGCTGCCGGCGGGTTTCCGGTCGTCGCCAGGGTTCCCGCGTAGTGCGCCGAGCCGGGAGATATCTGCGACAGGGTGATGGTCTCTCCGATGGGCTCCGTCGTCGAGGTGACCTTGACCGTGGTGGCCGGACCTCCGATGTTGGCGTCGATGATCGATACGTTGACCACGCCCGAGCAGCTGTAAGTCGGGGCGTCGAGCTTGACCGAGCCGGCAAACGGCTGAGGCGTGACGGCCTGGCAGTTCGAGAGCCGGCCGTCGCACGCCGCGTTGGCCGTTAGCGGCTGCACCGCGTAGTACTCGGGAAAGCCGTTGGCGAGCCCCGTGTCCGTGAAGGTCGTCCCCGGTACGGTCGCGATGATCGTCGAGCCCGAAGCGCAGGACGCATCGTTGCGCAGGATGTTGTATCCGGTGGCGCCCGCGACGGCCGTCCAGGTCAGCTGCGCCGAGGCCGAACCCGCCGTCGCCGTCAACGCGGCGGCGCCGAGCGCCGGGCAGGTCCCGCTGTTCTGGTTCGAGGCGTCGCTCGCCGAACCGCAGGCGATCTTGTGGCGGTTGAAGGCGGCGAAGATCGCTCCGGCGTGCGGGGTGCCGTTGGCCAGGTTGCCGTCGTCGTCGTCGATCGCGCGCAGCTTCGAAAACCAAGACGTCGCCGAGCAACCGTCGGAATTGGGGAGCGCGCAGTTGTAGGCGTTGCCGCCCGAGCCCAGGCGCGATTTGTACCAGAGTTTGTCGGCGAGCTGCCACGAGGAGGCGGGGTCCAGGCCCGTCGCGGGAAGGTCGCGAACCGCGAGATCCCACATCGTCTCGGCGCCGACATACCCTTCGCAATGCACTTCCTTGCCGCACGGGCCGGAGCCGCCGGAGCAGTTGGTCGCCAAAAAGCCCGACGGCGTGGCGGGGGTGTTGCTCGCATGCGCGGCGTAGTCCACGTCGCGGATGCCCGTGCAGCTCAGGCAGGTGTCTCCATAACCGGTGCAATTCGCCGCCATGTTGAAACCGCGCCCGACGCAGGACACGTGCGTCGAGAGGAATGCGACGACGTCGGCGTAGGCCTCGCTGGGGTTGTCCCCGCCGCCTCCATCGTTCGTGTCCAGGCCGTGACCCCACTCGTGGAGGAAGATGCCCGCGATCTCTCCGGTGTTGCGGCAGCCGCCTCCGGATTTGAAGAAGTTGACGCTCGTTCCGTTCCAGTAGGCGTTGCACGTCTGGTTGAGATTGACGTTGTCGGTCAGCTGCGCCGCCAGCCAGGTGCGGGTGGGGAGCCAGGTGCGCCCATGCTCGGCGATCCGGTTGAGGTGGTAAAAGCCGGTGCGCGCGGCGTGCGTGTCGCCCGCCGAAGCACCCGCCGGGACCGCGCAGTCGGTGCCCGCGCCGGCCGACAGATCGAGATCGTTGTCGCACGAAACCGACTGCGCGATCGCGCCGCAGGTGTCGACCACCTTGACGTAGGGGCCGGCCAGCGTCGTCGTCGCGGTGGCGCCGCCCGGCGTGCAAGTAAAGGCGCCCGACGAGCTCGCGGTTTGGGATGCGGCGTCGATCGTGATGTTCGTGAACGGCATCGGGTAGCCCGCCTGCTCGACACCGTCACCGGGAAGCTGGTCGTTGGACACGGGGTAAACGCCCCCTTTGGCCTGGGCGTAGTCGTTGACGTCGCGAAACGACCGGACCGCGCCTGTGTGGGCGTCGATGCGCGCCTCCCACGTTCCGGGCTCGCCGTCGACGTGGAGCGCCAAGCGCCAGACCAGCGCCGATCCGTAGCCGGCGCCGACGGGCCCCGCGTACGCGCCGCCCGAGGCCGCACGGGCCCACTCGGCTCGCAGCGGGATGAGTTGCAAGCTCCCCTTGTCGAGAAGCGTCACGCCGTCTCCCGTTTTCAGCCCCAGGTAGGCGGTCAGCCGCACGAGGGCCTCCGCCGCGTCGATGTCGGGGAAGGGACTGGCGTCGATGCGGCTCCATCGTGGGGCGCCGAAAGAGATCAGGTTGCCGTGGCCGAGGGTGAAGACGTAGCGCTCGCCGAGGACGGGAACCCCCGCGATCGCGCGGTTGAAGACGATCTGCCACACGTCGGGGGACAGCGGCCCGGACGCCGCAGGGTCGAGGATCAGCTCGGCGTTCTCCGCGAGGAGCAGCGTCTGGCGGCCCGCGACGAAGGTGCGCAGCGACGCGGCGATCGAAGCGACCGTCGCTCCCTTCGCGATGGGCCAGGGAATGCCTCGCCCTTCGACGAGGAGCGGCGCACCCGACCGGCGATCGAGATAAACCGACCAGGCTTGCCCGTGCGAGGCGCGAAACGCGTCCCACGCCCCGCGCAACGGTTCGGTCGGCGGGAGGGAGGCGGCGGGGGTCGTGGCCACGTCGAGCGATGGGGCGGGGTCATCGATGACCAGGGCGTCGAATCGGCTGGAGGGCGGTCGCACCTGGAACGCGACGACCTGGCTCGCCGTGACCAGCAGGAGCGCGACAGAAACCCCAACCGCGGCCCGCCACGTGCGAGCGGAGTGCTTCATGGATTGTCCTTGGCTACGGGCAGACTCCCGAATCGTCCTTGGCCGTCAGGCCGCACTGACCCGAGGCGACGCCTGAACCGCGCTGGGCGCCGGCCGCGCCGGTCCCCCAGCTCCCCTCGGTGGTCGCGTTGTCGTCTCCGACGACGACGAACCAGAGGTCGCCCGCGGGCACTCCGATCCAGGTCGTCGCGCCCGAAGTCCCCAGATCGCACGACGCGCCGGTGACGGCGGCCGACGCCACGTCGGCGAGCTCGCCATAGAGGATGTGATGGTCGGCCGAGGAGCAGGTGGCGACGTCCCAAATGACGTCGATGGTCGAGCCCGAAGCGTCGGCGCGCGATCCCGTCATCGCTGTGCCGAACGACCCATCGGCGACGGGCCGGACGCCCGTGGCCGCGCAGACTGCCGTGGCCACCGCCACGCGCGGGATGTTCAGGCCGCCTCCGCCGTCGCTCGAGTCGATGTACGTCGCGGTGATCGTATCGTTGGTGTGGACGGAGAGCAGCCCGTTCGCCGCGATGACGGGGTTCGGGGTCGTCGTGATCGTCCCTCGGTACGTCGTCGATCCCGGCGCGATCCGGGTCAACACGACCGTCTCCGCCGCGCTTTCGGTCGTCGACTTGACGGCGGCCGTCGGCGGCGAGCCGACGTTCCCGTCGGTCATCGTCACCGTGATCAAGGACGAGCAGCCGTAAACGCCGGCGTCCAGTTTGATGGCCCCGGCGAATGGCTGGGGCGTCACGGCCTGGCAGTTCGACAGGCTTCCGTCGCACGCGGAATTCGCCACCGAGGCCTGAACGCTGTAGTACAAGGTCGTGCCGTTGGGGAGGTTTCCGTCGAGGAAGTTGGTGACCGGGGTCGAGGCGAATCGCGTCAAGGCCGCCTGGCAGCCGGCGTCGTTGCGCAAGATCCTGTACGTCGTGGCGCCCGGGACGTTCGTCCACGTCAGCGATACGGTGCCCGAGCTGGAACCGGGCGCCGCCGTCAACACCGGGGCGCCAAGCGCCGGGCAGGTCGTGCTGTTCTGGTTGGACGGATCGGACACGAGGCCGCAGGCGATCCGGTGCCGGTCGAACGCGGCGAAGATCGCGGCGGCGTGCGGCGTGCCGTTGGCCAGGTCGCCGTCGTCGTCGTCCACGTTCCGGAGCTTTTGGAACCAGGACGCCGCGGAGCAGCCGTCCGAGTCGGGGAGCGAGCAGTTATAGGCGTTGCCGCCGGAGCCCAATCGCGATTTGTACCAGAGCTTGTCGGCGAGATTCCACGCCGTGTTCTGGTCGAGCCCGGAGGCGGGAAGGTCGCGGACGGCGAGATCCCACATCGTCTCGCCCGCGAGGTAGCCCTCGCAATGCACTTCCTTGCCGCAGGGCCCGCCGCCGCTCGTGCAATGAGTCTCGACGAAGCTCGTCGGGGTCGCCGGGGTATGGGCCGCGTGCTTGTCCCAGTCCAGGTCCCTCACGCCCGAGCAGTTCAGGCAGGCGTCTCCGTAACCGCCGCAATTGCCCGACTGCCTGAAGCCTCGCCCCATGCACGAAACGTGCGTCGCCATGATCGCCGTGACGTCGGCGTAGGCCTCGGACGGGTTGTCGTATCCGCCGCCGTCGTTTTGGTCGAGTCCATGGCCCCACTCGTGGAGGAATATTCCGGCGATCTCCCCGGTGTTGTTGCAGCCGCCGCCGGACTTGTAGAAATTCACCGCCGAGCCGTTCCACACGGCGTTGCACGTCGCGGTGATGTTCACGTTGTCGGTGAGCTGCTGCGTCAGCCACGGGACGGTCGGGAGCCACGACCGGGCGTGCTCGGCGATGCGGTTCAGGTGATAGAAGCCGCTGCGGGCGGCGTGCGTGTTGCCGGCGGAAGAGCCCGCGGGCACGACGCAATCGGTGCCGGTGCTGACCCCCAGGTCGAGGTCGGCGCCGCAGGACAACGCCTGCGAGATCGCCCCGCAATTATCGAAAACTTTCACGTACGGGCCGGCGAGCGTCGTCTTGGCGATCGAACCCGCGGGCGAGCAGTTGAACACCCCGAGCGTCGAGGCCGTCTGCTCGACGGTGCCGAGCGTGACGTCCGCGAAGGGCATCGCATAGTTCGGCTGCTCGCAGCCATCCGGGCAGAGCTGGTCGTCCGAGATCGGGTAGACGCCGCCTTTCACCCGCACGTACCGGTTGTCGTCGACGAACGAACGGATCGCGCCGGTTTTTGCGTCGATCTGCGCGGCCCAGGTGCCGGGCTCACCCTCGATGCGCAGCGCGACCCGCCAGACCAGAGCCGAGGCGTACCCCGACCCCAGCGCGCCCGCGAAAGGCCCGGTGGCCCTGGCGCCCGGCGAGCCCGGCGCGCGCAAGGGGATGAACGAGAGAGTCGGCGCCGAGACGATCGTGACCGCGTCCGCGGCGGTCAATTTCATGTAGGCCGCCAGACGCTCTTGCGCCTGCGCGGCATTCAACTCGGGGAGGGGGCTGGCGTCGATCCGGCTCCAGCGCGGGGTTCCGAACGAGATCAGTTTGCCGTGGCCGATGGTGAAGACGTAGCGCTCGCCGGCCACCGGGATCCCCGCCACCTGCCGGCCGAACACGATCTGCCAGACATCGTCGGCCAACGGTCCAGAGGCCGCGTCATCGAGGACGAGCTCCGCGTCGTTCACCAGGAGCAGCGAGCGGCTCCCCGCGATGAAGCTGCGCAACGAGGTCGCGAGCGAGGCGACCGTGGCCCCCTCCGCGCCCGGCCACGGGATGCCCTTGCCCTGGACCAGCAGGGGAGCGCCCGACCGGCGATCGAGGTGAACCGACCAATCCTGGCCGTGGGTTGCGCGGAAGACCTCCCAACCGGTGCGCGCCGCGTGCCCCACGGGGAGTGAGCCCACGGGCGTGGTGGCGACGTCCAGCCCGTTTCCGGGATCCTCGATGACCAGGTCGTCGAACCGCCCGCCCTTGTCCGGCACCTGCAAGGCGTGCACCGCGCTCGCCCCGGCGATGAAGAGCGCGACGATTCCGGCCAAGGCCTTGGGAAGCGAACGGGCACGATCCTGCATGGGTATCCCCTTAGAGATCATAAAGAATCTACCGTGCGGTTCCCGATCCGGAAAGGCCGGGTGTGACATATAAGGAAGGACATGAAGCGGGTGGTCGTGGCCGGAGGGGGGGGGTTCGGCGTATCCGCGGCCATTGCGCTCGTTTCGAGGGGGTGGGAGGTCGACCTTTTTGATGCGGGCTCTTTGCCGCGCCCCCAGGCCGCCTCGACCGATATCAGCAAGATCGTCCGGATGGACTACGGCGGAGACGCGCTCACGACCGAACTGATGGAAGGCGCTTTCCCGCTCTGGCGCGCCTCGAACCTCAGGTGGGGGGAACAGCTCTACCACCAGGACGGTTTCCTCGTCCTCTCCCACGCCCCCCTTCGGCCGGGAGGGTTCGAGCACGATTCGCTCGTGACCTTGGCGGCGCGCGGCCACGCCGTGGACCGCCTGGAGGGCGGGACGCTCGCCTCTCGTTTCCCCGCGTGGGCCGAGGAGCGCTACCCCGACGGTTACTTCAACCCCCTGGCGGGGTGGGTCGAAAGTGGCCGCGTCGTTTCCCGCATGATCGAAGACGCCCGTGCGCTGGGGGTTGGCGTTCACGAGGACGATGGCGTCGCGCGGGTCATCGAAAACGGCTCGCGCGTCACCGGGGTCGTCACGACTTCAGGGTCACGCCGGCTCGCCGACGTCGTGGTGATCGCCGCCGGGGCGTGGAGTCCGATCCTCGTTCCCCACCTCTCGGAGGTCATGTGGCCGGTCGCGCAGCCGGTCTTCCACCTGAAGCCTCACGATCCTTCCACCTGGCGCCCTCCCCGGTTCCCCGTCTGGGCGGCCGCCATCGCCGAAACCGGCTGGTACGGCTTCCCGGCCAACGCCTCGGGGATCGTCAAGATCGCCAGCCACGGTCCCGGCCGCCGCGTGCACCCCGACGCGGAGCGAGTGATCGCCGCCGGCGACGAGGGGAGGCTCCGGACATTTCTACGTGAGAGCTTGCCGGGGTTGGCGGAGGCGCCGCTCGTTTCATCCAAGACCTGTCTCTACTGCGATACGTTCGACGGCGATTTCTTCATCGGTCGCGATCCCGACCGTCCCGGCCTCGCCGTCGCTTCCGGGGACTCGGGGCACGGCTTCAAGTTCGCCCCGGTCTTGGGTGAGGTCATCGCCGATGCGATCGAAGACAAGCCGTCGCGGTTCACCGCGCGCTTCGGCTGGCGGATGCCCGCCGAACGCAAGGCGGAAAACGCG
>JANMVW010000145.1:0-6356 GCA_031393555.1 Acidobacteriota bacterium | reverse complement strand
CCTGGTTTTCGACGCCCTCGGGTCGTCGACCGCGCTCCGGATGAACCAGGCCAAAAGGGCCGCGTCGAAATTCGTCAAGACGTATCTGAGGCCGGAGGATCTGGCCGCCGTGTACCAGCTCGACCTGTCGTTGCGCGCGGTTTCCGGGGTCACCTCAAACACCGACGAACTGGTACGGGGGATCGACAAGATAACCTGGATGTCGGGCTCGACCCTTCAAGACGACATCGCCGAGTCGATTTTGAGTTCGACATCGATCGGCGCCGCCCCGCTGATGACGGAGCGGATGGGAAACCTCTCGGTGACCGCGGCGGCGCAATTGGACTGGCAGCGTGAGCACGTTTACGTCGCGTTGAGCGACCTGGCTTCGTTGTTTCGCGGACTCCCCGGACGACGCGTGCTCGTGCTCGCTTCCCCCGGGTTCCCCATGACGACCCAGGGGGACGCGAGGACCCGTGCAGGCGGCTTCACCTTGAAGTTCCGCGAGCTGATCCGATCGCTTGCGACCTACGGCGTCACGGTCTATTCGCTCGACCTTGGCAACGATCTTGCCGGCGGGGACGCAAGCGAGAAGATCGACTGGCGGATCGCAGTCGGGAAACTCGGCATGGACGAGAACACCCTGTCGGACCTCGGCCTCGAACGATCGATGGGAACGAGTTCGGCCACTTCGCGCCGCGAGTTCCTCGGAGTGATCGCCGCCGAGAGCGGAGGACGGCTGCTCGCGCAGACCGATCTTTCCAAGGCGTTCGACGCCATTCAGGAAGAATCCACCCGGTTCTACCGGATCTCCTGCCGCGTCCCGGTGACCCGCGCGGCGGATCGATATCGCAAGATGCTCATCAAGGTGGAGCTCCCCGGTGCCGTCGTCACGAGCCGGCGTGGCCGGTACAGCGACATCACGCCGCACGAGCGGTCGTCGTCGGGCGACGTCGCGGCGGTCGAGTCCCTCGATCGGTACCGTCCCGTCGCCGCCCGCGGCATCGCCGTCGCGCTGCCCGGGAGCGACCCCAAAAAGGTTCCCGTCGAGGTCGTGATCGAAGCCCTCGGTCCCATACAACTGCCGATGGATGCTCAGGGTGGGGCGGCGCTGGACGTGGAGTTCCGTCTCGTCGCGCGCGCCGAGGGCGAGATCGTCGACCGGTACGAGCGCTCCTTCACGGCGCGCGTCAAGCCTGATGGAGTCCCCGCAATTCAAAAAGCGTTTCGTGTGGAAGGGCGGTTGTCGCTCGTCCCCGGCATTTACGAGTTCCAGGGCTCAGTGCGCCTCGGCGATCCGCCCCAACTGGCGTCGTGGTCGTCGACGGTCGCCGTGGCACCGCCACCCAAGGGGACTGCGCCCGCATTCGTGGGGGTCGTCCTCAGCGCAGAGAATGAGTCGGAAGCTCCCCTCTTGAGCCGCCCAACCATCCCCGAGGAATCCGATCCTCTGTCCCTCAAACCGGGCGCGCGGATACTCCCGGCGACGCGCGCGGACTTTGAAGCGGGCGGAAGCCTGCTGGCGCTGTTTTGGCTCCGCGGTGTTCCGGACTCCGGGGACAAGCCGCCGGCTCTCGATCTCACGATTGAAATAGCCGGCGGCGAGGGGCGTCCTGTGGCGTTACAGACGACGCTCCTGTTCTTCGGGAAAGAGCCGAGTGGAGGCTTCCGAGCCGTGGCTCGCTTGGACACCGCGACGTTAGCGCCCGGCACCTACGTGCTCCGCCTCGCCGCGGGGATAACCGGGCAGCAGGGTCCGTTGGCTCGAGAATCAGTATCCTTTACGCTGCACGCGAAAAACGAGACGGCGACTACTTCTTCTTCGGCTGGATCGCCTTGAGAACGTCTTGGGTCTCCGGAGCGAGACGGCCCGCGGGATCGAGTTCGAGGCACTTCTTGAACGAGACGATCGCGTCGGCGTTCTTGCCGTCCCGCAGTTGGAGCTTTCCGAGCAACCCGTAGGCCATCGCGAGGTCGGAGTTCGAGGCCTTGCTCTCGGTGACGCGCCGGAACATCGATTCTGCGTGGCCGTAGTCTTTCTTGTTGAAGTAAGAGATGCCGACGTTCAACATCGCAAGCGGGTCGTCCGCGCCCACATCCTTGGCTTTGTCGAGAATCGCGGCGGCCTTGTCGGTCTGCCCCGCCTTCGCGTAAAGCGCCGACAACTCGACGTATGATTCAGGCCTGTTTGGAGCCACGGCCATCGCCTTTTCGAACGTGGCGATCGCGTCGCCGTCTTTCCCTTGGTCTCGCTGCACGGCGCCCAGGCTCAGCAACGCGTCGATTTGTAGCTCCGGCGGAACACTGGCACCTTCGAGCTCTTTCTTGAACGCCGCCTCTGCTTCCGGGAGACGCTTGTTTCGCGCGTAGACCTTGCCCACAAGCGTACTCGGCCCCGGGAAACTGGGATCCAACTCCACGGACTTCACGAGAGCGGCGAGGGCCTCCTCTTCGTGCTCGAGCACCGCGTCGCAGTAGCCCTTCAAGTAGAACGCCCGGGCATTCGTCGGATTATCCACGGTGAACTTCTCGATTTGCGGGAGAGCCCCTACGCAGTCGCCCTTTTGAACCTGTTGGGCGAGGAGTGCATACGCCTGTTCACCGGTCCCAACGGTCTTCTCTCCGGTCGCCGTGGTCACTTCGGTGGCCTTGCCGACGATCAAATCGCAAGTGATGTCCATGCCGTCCTCGACGACGATTTCGGTCGGCTTGTCGAGGCGAACTCGCCCGTCGAGTTTCCACGTCGGCTCTTTTAGTTTCTTGCCGCCAGCGTCGAGCCCGAACGCTTGCGCTTTGATGCTCACCAACGCGAGCCCGGCCGCTTCCACCTTCACCGCGTAACGCCCAGGGCGGATGATCCCGAACAGGTAGGAGCCCTTCTTGCCCTTGGTAGCCTGCTCAACGCGGGCCCCCTGCTCCAAGGGCTGCAAGATCACTCTCACGTTTGGAACTCCGGCTCCGCTCTCGTCGACGACCGCGCCGTACATCTTGGCCTGTTGTGCCATGGCGGCGGTCGAGGCGAGCGCTGTCGCGAAGACGAATCCCACAAACGTTCCCATCCATCGATTTCTCATCGGTCTCTCCTGACTCTCCACGACGGCGCGGGGAGGGGGATTCTAGCCTCGACGCGCTAGAATCGCGATCATGCCGATCATTCCTCGCACGAAACTCGTGCTCGGCGTCCTTTCCGTAGCGGCCCTGCTGGCCGCTGCTGCCGCCTCGGTCGTCCAGCGCATTCCCTTGAATCGGGTCGGCGTGTCCTCATCGGGACACGTGCGCAAGGGGTGGATCGTCCACGCGCCGTTTTTCCCGTTGCCGACGATCACCGCACGCGGCCTGCTGGCGTTAAGCGACCTCGCCTTGAAAACGCCGGAAGGGAGCACCCTTGGATTCACGCTCGAGCTGCGCTACGCCGTCGCCGGAGCGCTCGCGCCTCAGCTTGCGGCGGACATCCGTCGCGATGGGTTCGATTCCGCCGTCGCCGGACTAGCCCATCGGGTCTTGACGGATGCGGCACAGCGCACCGACGTCGAGTCCCTGCTGTCCGAACCGGCGTGCGTCGAAGGGCCCTTGGCGGCGGTGTTGCGCGGGGCTGGTGTCACACCCGAATCGTTGTCGCTCCGCAGTGCGATCGGCGACGAGTTGATCCGGCGCAGACGCACCGATGAAGCGAAGGCGCTGGCCCGCGCGCCGATCGGGCGGGTGCTTCTGGTCGGCTGGGACGGCGCGGACTGGCGCACCGCCCTACCGCTGATTGCCGCAGGTCGCATGCCGAACCTGGCGCGGCTGGTCAAGGAGGGCGCGTCGGGAAACCTGAGGTCCTACGATCCAATGTTCTCGCCGCTGCTTTGGACGACCGTGGCCACCGGGAAACCACCGACCGAACACGGCGTCGGCGATTTCCTCGTCAAAGACGCGACGACGGGTGAGCGGCACCCCATCACGAGCGACTTCAGAAAGGTCAAGGCGCTCTGGAACATCTTGGGCGATTTCGACCGCCCGTCGTCGTGGATCGGCTGGTGGGCTTCGTTTCCGGCAGAAGCGATTCGGGGAACGATCGTCACCGACTATCTCCCGGCCGCGATCAGTCACGGCGGCGCCGAAGCCGCCGCAGGGACCGCGGGGATCGCAAGCCCAGCGGAGTTTCTGAGAGAAAAAACCGGGCTGCTTGTCGCCCCATCGCAGATCACGAGAGTCGAGGTTGCCCGAATCCTCCCGGTCACCGAGGTGGAGTATCGCGCCGCCCTCGACGACATCGCCAAGCCCTCCAAGATCGGCGACCCGACGCGCGTCGTGGATCCAGCAGGTTTCGTCATGCGCGTGCTCGCCCAAGCGCGGACGTATCACAACATCGCGATGTCCCAACTCGAGTCCGGGGTGCCGTTCGTCGCCGTGTACTACGAGGCGATCGACATGATGGGCCACGGGTTCCAGCACTTCCTCCCCCCGAAGATGTCGTTCGTTTCGGAAGCCGAATACCTTCGTTGTCGCGACGCCGTTCCAAATTTCTACGCGTGGCAGGACGAGCGCCTCGG
Organism: Acidobacteriota bacterium; assembly: GCA_031393555.1. GTDB lineage: Bacteria > Acidobacteriota > Polarisedimenticolia > Polarisedimenticolales > DASRJG01 > DASRJG01. The sequence goes on along the minus strand of JANMVW010000145.1, from coordinate 1,842 downwards.
AGAACTGTTGCGCGCGGCGGGCCCTCAGACCGTGACGATTCTGCTGTCAGACCACGGGTTCCGCGTGGGCCAGGACCGGCCGAACTTCTCTCCGTCCACCCGGGGACAACCCGAGGAGTGGCATAGGGACTGGGGTGTCGTCGCCCTGCACGGCCCGGGGATTGGCGCGGTGCGGCTTCCACCGTCGAGCATTTTCGATATCGCTCCGACATTGCTTTACCTCTTAGGCCTCCCGCTCGCGGACGACATGCCGGGACGGCTGATCACGGCTGCGTTCGATCCCGGGCTGCTCCGGCTTCGCGCTCCGGCTCGTACCAAATCGTACGAGCTTGTCGGAACCCGACTCGAGCATACCGCCGCGGTGAGCACCGATCCCGAGGTCATGCGCGAGATGATGGCCAATCTGAAAGCACTGGGCTACGTCGGAGGATCCGACGACACGCCCATCCTGCCGGCGGAAGGCGGCGCCTCCGAAACGCAGTTTTTCTTCCACAGGAACCTCGCCGTGTCGTACATGCGCCAGGGTCGCTACCGCGACGCGGAGTCGGAGCTATTGCTCGCCAACGAGAGGCAGCCCCGCGCCAAAACGTACGCGATGCTCAGCGAGGCGCGTGCTTCCGACGGTCGTTTCGCTGAAGCGTCGGCGGCCCTCGAAGAGGGATGGGATCGCCTGCCGGGCGACATGGAGCCGTCCAGCTTGCTCTGGATTGTGGAACTCAAGCTGCTGCAAGGCGACCGGCTAGCGGCGGAGACGACGGCGCGCCGCTTTGCCCCGAAGATGTCCGCGGCCGTTCGTCATGCCGTCGACGGGAGGCTCGCCGAGGCCGGCGGAGACGCCGCTTCCGCTGCGGCGGCTTACAGGCAGGCTCTTAACGAGGATCCCCTGCTAGTTCGCATCTTGCTCCGGCTGCAGTCGATCGAGACAGCACGGGGAACGCCATTCGCGCTCGAGCCTTTTCTGACGACGACCCTTGCGACCCACCCGGAGGTCGACACTTACTGGGACCTCGCGGGCCAGTTCTCGCTCGCTCGAGGCGAGGCCTCCGACGCCGTCTTGCGTTTTCGGCGCGCGATCGACATCGAGCCGGAAAATGCGAGGTACCTCGGCCACCTCGCATCGGCCTACGCCGCGACGGGAAATCCCGACGAGGCGCGAGAGGCTCTGACGTGGGCCGAGAGATTCCCTCCCCGCGACGCGGAGGGTTGGATGGCTATCGGCGCGGCGTGGGACCGCCTCGGCGAAACCGACAAGGCCGTGGCCGCGTTTCGCGGCGCTCGCGGTTTCGCCGGGGCCGGACCTGGCGCAGACGCCGGAGCGGCCTTGGCTCTCGCTCGGGCCGGACGGACGGCCGAAGCGCGGAGGGTTCTGGAGGACGCCTTGCGGCGTTATCCCGACAGTTCGGCGCTGCACCAGCTCGCGGCGCGTCTGGGCGCATAGTGGTTCGCAGATTGTTCGGCTGCGATGCGAGATCGGGGTCGACGACACCAAAAAGCAAGTAACGGCGGCATTTTCTTAAGTGAAGGGCCCGTTTAAGTGCTTCCGAGGACCGTCGGAGCGAAAAACGACGGCCTAGGATCGTCCCTGAGCCACGATCGCCACCCCGCCCGGGTCATCCGGCCCCCAGAAACCTACGAAATCAAGGCGAAAGCTGGTAGGACAATCTCCGAACCACTATGAGGGAATTGCAGGTCCTGTCTGGGTTCCGCTACAGTGATGAACGTGTTTCGCCGAAGGGTGGGCGCAAGCCCACCTTTTTTCGTTGATGGGGCCATGAACGAAGACAAAAAACAGATCCTTGCCGAGGTCGAACGCATCGCCCGCGAGGTTGCCGCATCCCTTGG
>JANMVW010000117.1:0-3903 GCA_031393555.1 Acidobacteriota bacterium | reverse complement strand
AACCGAAGTGACCGGAGTAGGTTCCGGTCTTGGGAAGATCGGACGCGGCGACGAACGATACGGCGGCAAACGAGAACACGAACACGGCGGACGCGCAGCTTCTGGCTTTCATAGGTTATCCCCCCGGGGTTGCGAGTCGGTTCGGGCGGATTCTACACGAGAAGAGTTCAGTGGAACTGGCCTGCCCCTCCCGGGGGACTGGCTCATTTCAGTCTAGCCAGAGCCGCGAAGATTCTGGCGTGACGGGGGCCAGAGCTGACGGTTGGTCATGCTGTCCGGAACGCGTAGCGCAGGAAGAGGTGGCTCCCCGCGCGCTTCGCGGAAATCAGCGTCGTCCAGCACGGGTGCTCGGGAGCGAGGCTCCTTCCCGCGACGAATCCTGGCCGCTCGGCCCTGGCGTCGCGGCCCGCGACTTGGGCAGCGAGGGTGAGGAACAGTTCGTCGACGCAAGCCTCCGCGAGAAAGTTTCCGAGGAGACGCGGCCCGCCCTCCACGACGATTCGCTCCACCCCGCCCTCGCTGGCGACGGCGTCCAGGATCGCCCGCGCGCTGAGCGAACCGGCGTCCGCAAGCGCGATCATCCGCACGCCTGGCGGGAGCGGGTGAACGCGGATCTTCGCCTCTCCCTCCCGCGTCGTGACGAGGAGGACCGGCGCTCGCCCGGAGCGGAAGACGGGCAAACCGAGGTCCACGTCACCCCTTGAGGTGACGATCACGGTGAGCGGAGGATCCGTCCTGAGGAGACGCTCGCGCAGGACGCCATAGGCCTTGTCGAAGAGCGGCTGGACGTAACCAGGGGTAAAGAGCTGCCGTGGCGAGAGGCGCAACGTCCCGGCGCCTACGATCACCGCGTCCGCGGCCGCCCTGAGCAGCCCCATCACCGCCAAATCTTGGGCGTTGTGCCCGCTGATCTCACCCGCGTCGGCGTGGCCTGGCGTGCCGAGAGTGACCACACCATCCATGGTGGAGACGAAGTTGGCGAAGACCCACGGCCGGCCCTCGGGTCGCGGGAAGCGGAGAACACCGTAGAGCGCGTCCAACTCCGGCGGCAGCGGGAGCGGAGCGCCCGATCCTGCATCGAAGAGCGGCTCGAGGGAAGCGAGATCCGGCACTTGTCACCCAGTTCTGCCGAGTTCCGTTGAGTGGGAGATTGGAACGCCCGGAATCGTCGAGGCCCATGGGGTCTTCACCCTATGCCCGACCCAAGAGCATGCGTATAGCCTCGTGCTGCAATGACGCTGTATCGGGCTCCTCAACGACCGACTCAAGGAGGTTGGAACCAATGAAGTATCTCGTCGGATTCGCCTTTCTCGCGGTGTTAGTGATTTCCCCCGTGTTCGCGGTGCAACAAACGTGGGCCGGCAAGATCAGCGACAGCGATTGCGGCGCCAAGCACATGGCAGGCGCCGAGCATCAGACGGCGATGTCGGACGCCGCTTGCACGAAGGCTTGCATCGACAAGGGCGCCAAGTACGTCTTTGTGAACGATGGCAAGGTCCTGAGCATCTCGAACCAAGACTTTGCCGGCCTGCCAAAACACGCGGGACACAAAGTGAACCTGACCGGCGAGCTGACCGACGGAAGCATTCGAGTTGTCAAGATCTAGATGCCCAAAAAGAATTAGCAGCCGGTGGAGGTCGATCCTATGCCGACGAAACTCTCTCCTCCCGAAGTTAGGAAGAGACTGGCCCACCTCGACGGGTGGACAATAAAAGAGGGCAAACTCTTCAAGGAAGTGGTCTTGCCGGACTTTGCCCGAGCCTTTGGTTTGATGGCCTCGATCGCCGTCGTGGCCGAAGGGATGGGCCACCATCCGGAGTGGTACAACGTCTACAACAAGGTTCGGTTCTGGCTGACAACCCATGACGTGGGTGGCATTTCGAGCAAGGACCTTACCCTTGCGAAGAAGATCAACGCCCTTCTGGATTAGGCGGGGACAGCGGACGAGCTCGGAGAGATGGGTGTTCCCGTTGCCATGAAGCCAGACGACGCGAACGGCAAACTCTCCACGTCGGACCGCCCGTTCCGCGTTTTGTTGTTGTCAGGGTCCAACCGGCGCCAGTTCGACTGCCCGGGCGCCGACTCCAAATCGCGCGCGCTGATGTTCCGCATGGCCGAGAGCCTGCCGCCGGCCTGGGAGATCGATTTCGAAGATCTCGGGAATGTATGGAAGCGGGCCCAGATTCGAACGTGCAATGGCTGCGTATCGTCCTCGATGGCTCTTTGCGTGTGGCCGTGCAACTGCTACGAGCGCGGCAACCGCGGCCAGCCCGATCTCATGTGGGACCTCGATCTTTACGCCCGGCTTGACCTGGCTGATGCCTGGGCGATCATCGGTCCGGTGAACTGGTACGGGCCCACCAGCAACCTCAAGGCGATGTTCGATCGCCTGGTCTGTATGAACGGGGGCAATCCGAAGGAAGCACTCATCGGTCACAAGGACCCGGCCCGCGCCGTTACGCTCGAGCGCTCGCCGGAATGGAAAACGCTGAGCCAGAACCACCTCGAGGGGCGCAGCGCCGGCTTCTTCTGCTATGGAGACGGAGGCGGTGACGAGATGTTGGACTCGGGACGGCCCGCGGTGCTGCGTCACCCGGGGTACTTCGATCCCGCGCAGGAGCCGTTCGCCGACATGCGGGACGCCTACGCGCCCCTGGTTTGGCAGGCTCGCTACGGCGGGATCGAGGTGCCCGATGCGCTCTGGCGCTACGTCGAGTTCGGCAAGGGAAAACCTTACAGCGAGAACCAGGCCGAGCATCTGATCGGAGAGCCGGAGGTCCTCGCCGCCTTCGACGGATGGGTGGAGGCCTTCGCGACGCACGTCACCGCGAAGGGCAAGGTCGAGCCGGGCACGTACCGGGCGTACGGATACGAGCCTCCATCCCACCTCATCGCCGACATCAAAACCAAGTGGCGCGGGATGCGCATGGCGCTGGGCATCCCGATCCCGGGCAGCTCACCGGCTCGGCAGCAGGCTCAGGGGATCAATCGCGAGGAATCGATATTCTACAAGAAGGGTGAAGGGTCCAAGCTGCGCGAATAGCGTTGGGATCTGCGCCCGCAAACAGTCTGCCGCTTCACCGGTGCTTTTTCGAGCGCAACTTCCCTAGGGTCTTTGCGAGATTGGCTTCCTTCGCGATCGTCGGATTCGAGGAATGAAGCGCCGCCTCCAACTTCTTGGGAGGGATCTTCGTCCCGACCGGAACGTCGAGCGCGCGATGCAACGCACCTTTGTTCTTTGTCGCTCCTGAAATCCAGTTTTCTGCCATGTCGAACCCTCCTTAGCCGTCGTCAGCTACGCGTCGGCGGCGCGCCCGATCATTTTCGCCGCTCGCTGGATCGTGTCCTTGCTCTCTCGTGATTCCTTCGCTTTCTTTTGCTGAAGTTGCCGTCGATTCCGGAGCACCTGAGTAGACCGACTTCGTCATTATCGGAGGACGCTCATGCAAACTACATAGGGTGATCTACCCCTCACCATTCGACTGCTCCGTTCGCTCCACAACATTCGCGAGTTGACCACGACCTGCCTTTGGTGGAGATCGAGGCGCCGGTAGGGTTTCACGGTATCGACGGATCACGTCCCGGCCGGCATCCTGATATGGGATCGGCGGTCATCGTCGACTTTACTCAGGAAAGGACGTTCACCATGAATCTCATCATTCTGATTGTCGTGTTGGTTCTTCTGTTCGGAGGCGGTGGCGGCTATTACTACTCGCGACGGAGCCGCGGCTAGTAAGTTGCTCTCGAGCCGCTGACGGCCCACCGGTCTGGCATTCTCGGCTAACGGTCGTCCGTCGGCGCTGTCCCCGGTGGCGTCGCGGACGGCTGGGAGTCGGTCCCTGACTCCAGGCGTTTGGCCGGCATAGAGATGGCAAAGCCGTCGTGCGGAGGCGTGATGTAGCT
>JANMVW010000040.1:0-2141 GCA_031393555.1 Acidobacteriota bacterium | reverse complement strand
CACCGACACGCCGTCCAACGCCCGAACCTCGACCTCGCCCAACGTGTAGATCCTGACGAGATCGCGGATCTCGATCACGGCCGGCGGCCTCCGCCGCCGCCCGGACCGCGCTGTCCGCCCATGCCCGGAGGGAGCGTGCCCGGCCCTTCGACCTTCGCCGTGGCGAAGCCGATGGCGATCTTGTCGCCGGGTTTCAGGTCGCCTTCGGTCACCGCCGTGAAGCGGCCATCGGTGATGCCGGTCTTCACGGGGACCGCCTTCAGCTCGTCGCCGGCGCCCAAGACGTAGACCACCTGCTGGTGCCTCGAGCCCCGCTGGCCCGACGCGAGGGCGTCGGCTGCGGCCGCGGCCCCGTGCCCGGCGCCTCTCGCCGCCGTTCCCTCGAGCGCGGCTTTCGCCGCGGGGTCGTTGCCGTTCGCGCGGCCCGTTTCGATCGGCTTGAACCGGAGCGCGGCGTTGGGCACGCGAAGGACGTCTTGCACCTTGGCCACCTCGATCGTCACGTCGGCGGTCATTTTCGGCTTGAGCTTTCCGTCGGGATTGGGCACGTCGATGATCACCGGGTAGGTGATGACGTTTTGGTTTTGCGTGGCGTTCAACCGGATCTGCGAGATCGCGCCGACGAAGTTCTCTTCGGGGTACGCGTCCACCGTGAATCGTGCGGCCTGGCTGGTCGCCACGCGGCTGATGTCGGACTGGTCCACATCGGCCTGCACCTGCATCTTCGTCAGGTCCTCGGCGATCGTGAACAGGGTCGGCGCCTGAAACGATGCCGCGACGGTCTGTCCGATGTCGTATTGCCGTGCGACGACGACGCCGTCGATCGGCGAAAAAATGTTCGTGTACGAGAGGTTGGTCCGCGAGGCCGAAAGCGCGGCTTCGCTCTGGTCGACTTGCGCCTGCATCCCTTCGAAGTTCGCCTTGGCGGTGTCGTAGTCGGCCTGGGGGATCAGAGATTCCGCGAGGAGGCGCCCGCTCCGGTTGAACTGGACCTCGGCGTTGCGCATCTGGACTTGCGACTGCTGAAGATCGGCCTCGCGCTGCTGCACCTGAAGCTTGAACGGGGTCGGATCGAGCGTGGCCAGAAGCTGCCCCTTTTTCACCGGGGAGTTGTAGTCCGCGTGGAGGCTCTGGATGATCCCCGAGACCTGGCTTCCTACCTGGACGGTGGTCACCGCCGAGATCGTCCCCGTCGCGGTCACGACGGAGGTCACGACCCCGCGATCGACCGTCTCGGTCCGGTACTTGGCCTGCGTGGTCTTCCCGTCCCGGCGTAGATAGTAGGTGCCCGCCGCGGCGACCGCTGCGAGCACGACCAAGATGACGAAGATGCGGCGTTGGTTCATGGAGCGGCATGGTTTCAGAACCCCGGTACTCACGCAAAGGGGCATTTCGGACCCCGGCCGGTCTATGCTTCCGGTATGGAACTCGGTTCGCTCTTTCTCGGGTTGGTTCTGGGCGGAATTCTCGGAGCCCTGGCAGCCGCCCTCTGGGCCGCCCGGGCCAACGCCCGGGTCCGCGAGGCGTTGGCGCGGACGCAGGCCGAGCTGGCCGGCCAGGCCGGCCAGGCCGACACCGCGACGCGGCAGCGCGAGTCGTTCGTGGCGCTTTCGACCGAGGTGCTCCAGAACTCCCAGAAGTCCTTCCTCGATCTCGTGCGCCCCGTCGAATCCTCCCTCAAGCAGGTCGACGAGAAGCTCCGCTCGATGGAAAAAGAGCGCGAGGGGGCCTACCGCGAGTTGAAATCGCAGGTCGTCACGATGGGGCAGGCGTCCGAGCGCCTCCGCACCGAAACGGCGACGCTCTCCCAGGCGCTGCGCGCGCCGCACACCCGCGGCCGTTGGGGAGAGATCCACCTCAAGCGGGTCGTCGAGCTCTCGGGGATGCAGGCCCACTGCGACTTCGTCGAGCAGACGACGATCACCGCCGAGGGCGGGGTGCTCCGGCCGGACCTGATCGTCAACCTCCCCGGAGGAAAGCGGCTCGTCGTGGACGCGAAAGTCCCGCTCACCTCGTATCTCGAGGCGCAAGAAACGACCGACGACGCGGTGCGCGACCGGAAGCTCGGCGAGCACGCGCGCCAGGTCAAGGACCGGATCACGAGCCTCGGGCAGAAAAGCTACTGGCAGCAATTCGACGAT
>JANMVW010000440.1:0-6277 GCA_031393555.1 Acidobacteriota bacterium | reverse complement strand
GGCGGCCACATCCTGGCGTTCTTCCCCGGCGTGCCGGAAATAGCGAGAGCCGCGCGAGCACTCGCCGGAGCTCCCGAGCTTCGCGGCGCGAAGCTCGTGCAATTGTCCGGGCGCTCGTCGCCCGAAGAGCAAGATGACGCGCTGAGTCCTTCGGCAACACGAAGGGTGATCCTCTCGACCAACGTGGCCGAGACCTCGATTACCGTGCCCGGCGTCACGACGGTGATCGACACCGGCCTTCACAAGGTGCCCCGCCTCGACTCGGCCTTAGGCCTGGATCGTTTGGAGACCGAGCGGATCTCGCTCGATGCCGCCGATCAGCGCGCGGGACGCGCCGGGCGAACCTCACCGGGGCGCGCGGTGCGCCTGTGGGACCCGCGGGACGTTCTGCGGCCGCATCGCGAGCCGGAGATCGCCAGGGTCGACCTCGCCCCGCCGGTGCTCGAGGTTCTCGCGTGGGGTGGGGATCCGGCGCGCTTCGCGTGGTTCGAAGCGCCCTCGCCCGAGCGCATCGTCGCGGCGATGGAGCTGTTGCGTCTTCTGGGCGCCGTTTCCGGCGCTCGCGTGTCGCCGCTCGGCGAACTCCTTCGCCGTCTGCCCGTCTCGCCGCGTCTGGCGCGCGTCCTCGTGGCGGCAGGCGGCTCCCCGCTCGCGGCCGCGGCGTGCAGCGTGATCTCCGAGCGGTTCACGCCGCGCGGCCCCCTCCCCTCCGGATCGTCGGACGTCATTGCGCGAGCCGATCACCTCGGCGAGGCGCCGCCCGCGATCAGGAGGGCTGCGGAAGAAATTGCATCGGCCACGCGCCGGGTCCTCGACGATCGCGCGTTCGCCGCCGTCCTTTCCGATGCTCGGGTCGAAGGCGAGGACGAAGAGACGATCGTGCGTAGAGCGCTCCTGGCCGGGTTTCCCGATCGTCTCTCCCGGCGAAGAGCCGCGGGCTCGCCTCGCGTCCTCCTCGCCTCGGGGCACGGCGGCGTGCTCGATCGCGCAAGCGTCGTGCTCGACGGCGAGTTCCTCCTGGCCTTGGACGTCGAGGCGGGAGAGCGCGGTCCAGGCGCCGAAGCGCGCGTGCGCCTCGCCAGCCGCGTCGAGCGGGACTGGCTCCCGCCAACGACGCGCCGGGTCGAGCACCGGTTCGATCCCGGAACGGGAGCGGTGCGCGCGACCGAGTTCGAGCGCGTCTTGGGGCTGACGATCGCCGAACGCGCGGCGACTCCGGATCCCGCGCAGGCGTTCTTGCTTCTCGTCAACGCATTCGTCGCGCGAGGAGTCACGCCGGATCAGGAACCGATCGCCGCCCGCTTGCGCTTCGCCGGGATCGAACTCGACCTGGACGCCATCGCCCGGACCGCTTGCGCGGGCGCAACGAAGCTCCCCGCGCTCTCGATGGCCGCTTCGATCGGACACCACGAGCGCCGGGAACTCGCCCGCCTCGCCCCCGCCGCGCTCGCGTTACCGAGCGGGCGCGAGGCCAAGCTCGTCTATCGCGACGACGACACGGTCGTCGCCTCGGTCAAGCTCCAGGAACTGTTCGGCCTCGCGGACTCACCGAGGATCGGAGCGCGCGGCACGCCCGTCGTCTTCGAGCTGCTCGCACCGAACGGACGCCCGGTGCAAACCACGCGCGACCTTCGGAGCTTCTGGGACAAGACGTACCCCGAGGTGAGGAAGGAGCTTCGCGCGCGCTACCCGAGACACCCGTGGCCCGAGGATCCGTGGACCGCTAAGGCTTCGCACCGGCCGAAGCGGCGGGGGGAGTGAACACGAGCACGTACTGGTAGGGAAGCTCGTCCCAATGCGACGCCTGCTTCCAACCCGCCGAGGCGAACTCGGAGGCGACGCGTTGCGCCGTCATCTTGTGCACATCGGGCGGCCCGACCGGGAAATCACCTTTCTTGAAATCCACGACGGCCACACGCCCGCCGGGCTTCAATCCGTCGGCGAGCGCGACGAGGTACTGGAGTCGATCGTCGATGTGGTGCCATGTGTCGACGATCAGCACGAGGTCGACGCCGTGCTCCGGAAGATGGGGATCGGCGGGAGAGGCGAGCACCGGGACCAGCTGCGTGATGTGCGCCGTCTCGGCGCGCTCTTTCAGGTACTTGATGAAGTTGGGCTCGATATCGATCGCGAGCACGCGACCTTTCTCGCCGACCGCCTTCGCGACGTGCACGCTGAAGTAACCCGTCCCGGCGCCGAGGTCGGCGACGGTCATCCCCGGCTTGACGCCGATCGCTTCGAGGACGGCATCGGGCTTCTGCCAGGCGTCCCGGCCGGGGTCGTCGAAGACGCCGACCCACTTGGCGACGTCGTCGAAGGAGTGGTGCACCGTCGCGTCGTGACTGGGTTCCTCGGGCGCGGCGAGGGCGGCTAAAAGCAGGACGGTAACGAGCATCGCGGATCCTCCGTGGGGCTTGAGACCGGCTGCTAGCATGACACGTATGATCGGCATCCGGCGCGAGGACAAAAATCGCTGGGAGCGCAGGGCCCCGCTGACCCCCGAGCATGTCGCGGAGCTGACGCGTCACGGCGTGCCGGTCGTCGTCGAGCCCTCCCCGCTCCGCGTTTTTCCCGACGAAGCGTACCGCGCCGCGGGGGCTCGCCTCGTCGACGATCTCTCCTCGTGCCCGGTCGTCGTTGGCGTCAAGGAGATCCCGCTCGCGCGGCTTGGCCCCCATACGGCCTACTTCTTCTTCGCGCACGTCACCAAGGGGCAGCCGGGGAACATGCCGATGCTCCGGCGCTTGATAGAGCTCGGCTGCACGCTCGTCGAGTACGAAAAAATCGTGGACGAGCGGGGACGGCGCCTGGTGTTTTTCGGGCGCCATGCCGGATTCGCGGGAATGCTCGACACGTTGGCGAGCCTCGGGCGGCGCCTGACCCAGGAAGGGATCGACTCGCCCTTTGCGTCGATCAAGTATGCGCACGAATACGCCGACCTCGAACATGCGCACGCGGAGCTCGCGCGCGTCGCGGCCGTCATTCGCCGCGACGGTGTTCCCGAGGCGTTGCACCCTTTGGTCGTCGGCTTCACGGGCTCGGGCAACGTCTCGAAGGGGGCGCAGGAGATCTTCGACCAGCTTCCCCACGAAGAGATCATCCCGGAGGATCTCCCCTCGTTGTTCACGAACGCGGACCTGCCGCGTAACATCCTCTACAAAGTCGGCTTCGCGCGCGGCGACCGCTTCGGCAGCGGGATGACCCCGCACCTCTCATTCCTCACCGCCCTGGTCAACGGCATCTACTGGGAGCCGGGGCATCCGCGCGTCGTCACCCTCGATGACCTCCGCGCGTTGTACTCCGCCGATGCCGCACCGCGCCTGCGCGTCATCGGCGACATCACGTGCGACCTTCACGGCTCGATCGAGGCCAACGTCAAGATCACGACACCGGGCGACCCCGTTTACGTGTACGACGTCGCCTCCGGAGACGCGATCAGCGGTGTCGCCGGACGCGGCCCGGTGATCCTCGCGGTCGACAACCTCCCGTGCGAGCTTCCCGTCGACGCGTCGCAGCACTTCGGCGACGCGCTGCTGCGTTTCCTCCCCGCGCTGGCGCGCTGCGACTGGTCGCAGCCCTTCGAAGGCCTCGACCTCCAGGACGAAATTCGACGGGCGGTCGTCGTCTACCGCGGCCGGCTGACCCCGAAGTACGCCCACCTCGAACGACACCTCGCATGAAACGCGTCCTGGTGCTGGGCGCCGGCCTCGTCAGCCGCCCGCTCGTTTCCCATCTCGCGGGACTTCCGGACGTCACGCTGACGCTTTGCGATCTCGACGGGGCGAAAGCCGCGCAGGTGCTGGGTGGAGCGGCGCGCGGGCGCGCGCTGGCTTTGTCGCTGGACGACGATGCGGGGCTCGCCGCGTTGGTCGGGGAAGCCGACCTCGTCGTGAGCCTCCTTCCGTACACGCTTCACGTCAAGGTCGCCAAGCTCGCGATCGCTCGTCGCGTGCCGCTGATCACGACCTCCTACGTGTCCGCCGAGATGCGCGCGCTGGACCAAGCCGCGCGCGACGCCGGCGTGCTCGTCCTCAACGAGATCGGCCTCGACCCGGGCCTCGATCACATGTCGGCGATGCGCGTGATCGGACGGCTGCGCGACGAGGGCTCGCGCCTCGTGTCCTTTCGGAGTTGCTGCGGCGGGCTCCCCGCCCCCGAGGCCAACACGAACCCGTGGGGCTACAAGTTCTCTTGGAGCCCGGCGGGGGTGCTGGCCGCGGGACGCAACGCCGCCCGCTGGCTCGAGGATGGGCGCCTGGTCGAGTTGCCCGGAGAAGCACTCTTCACGCATGTGGCGCCCTACGACGTCGCCGGAGTGGGGCGCCTCGAGGTCTACCCGAACCGGGACGCCACCTCGTACCTCCCCATTTACGGAATCGACGGCGTCCGCACGATGTTTCGAGGAACGCTGCGCTACCCGGGTTGGTGCGAGACCTTGGACGCCGTCTCCCGGCTCGGCCTTCTCGACGGGGCGCCACGGAGATGGAGAGCGAACACGACCCATGAGGAGTTCATGGAGGCGTTCGCCGCGGAGGGAACGGGGCCGGTGGCCGATCGCATCGCGAAGCGCCTGGGCCTTCCCGCGGAGGGCGCCGTGATGGCGCGCCTGCGTTTCGCGGGACTTTTCTCCGACGCCCCGATCGGGACGATCAAGACGGCGCCCGTCGACGTGTTGTGCTCCCGCCTCGCCGAAACCATGGCTTATGCGCCAGGCGAGCGCGACATGATCGTGCTGCGGCACGAGTTCGGGGTCGTCGACGCGATCGGCCGTCCCGCGACTCTGGTCTCGACCCTGGTCGCCTTCGGCGAGCCCGCGGGCGATTCGGCGATGGCCCGCACCGTGTCGCTCCCCGCCGCGGCGGCGGCCCGGCTGATCTTGGACGGCCGCATCGCGTTGACCGGCGTACGCGTTCCCGTGGACCCCGAAATCTACGAGCCCGTCCTCGACGCCCTAGAGCCCATGGGGATCGTGTTCCGCGAATCCCGAACTGCGCCATAATCCCGCCACGATGCGTATCTTCGGAGCCGACCTCCGCGAGCTTGATGTTGCCGCAGGCACCGGGACGATCGTGGCGCTCGACGCGGCGGGAGGCGTCGCGACCGTGGCGCGCGTTGGCGACCTCCCCGGTTTGGCGCGAGAGATCGCGACGCTTTCGGCGGGCGATCCGTTCCTCCTCGCGGTCGATATTCCCGTCGTTACCGGACAACCGGCCGGAAAGGCCCGCCGTGTCGACGGGTGGCTGCGGCGGCGCCTCGGAGTCCGGATTCCCAACGCACGGTCGGGCGGCTCGCCCTACCTGACCGGATCGGAGCTCATCACCGCCTTGGCGATGAGCGGGCACCCGTGTCTCCCGTTTCCGGATCGGGATCGCCGGCAGTCCGGGCTCGTGGAGATCCATCCGGAGTTGGTCGTCAAGTCGCTGCTGTGGGAGTCCTCGACAGCGGCGGCGGCGCGGGAGCTTCAAGACCGCGAGTCGGTCCTGCGCGCGCTTCCGATCCCCGAATACCGGAGCCTCCGTCCGACACGAGCGGACTGGGCCGAACACTACGCCGCGCTCGATGCGGCGCTGCGCGCCCTGGCCGGCTCCGAAGGGTTTGATTTCCGGCCCGTCGTGGGCCAACTCGAGCGCGCGCAGACCGATGCCGCCGTCGCGGAGGCGGTCTCGCTGTTCGACGCGACGCTGTTGGCGGGCGCCGCGAGACGGTACCTCGACGATCCCGAGCACTGCGCGTTCGTCGGCCTCCGCGAGACGGGTTACGTGGTACTTCCCGCCGACGCGTTCGTCCGCCGGGTCGCGCTGCGCGAGCCCGCGCGGGTGGCCGGGAGCGCGTCCTTGTTTCCGCGCGAGAGCCTGGCGTCGAGGCTCGCGCCGTACGCCGCCTTGCGTCCGCTGGCTCTGCTCGATTTGCCGGGGCAGACCCAACGGGTCGAGGCCATCTTCGAAACGCAGCCCCGGTACGAGTTCGACAACCTCGACGAGATGATGTGGTGGAAGCACTGCCGTCACCTTTCAGGCCCCGAGCTCCCGTCGGACGGCCTGCACGAACTCGTCGTGCGCCTCGACGCCCCGGGCGACGACGATTCGACGTTGAGCCTCATCCTGGTCCGCTCCCGGCACAAGACGCTTTCGTTCCGCTTCGAGCCGCCGGCCGCATGGAGGCCGCGCGTCCCCACGCGCGACGGCAAGACCTACCCGTTCCGCGTGTTGCGCGCGACCTTCGATGCGAAATAGGGGACAGTCCCAGTAGTGTCCCAACGTTAGTTGAATAGACTCAG
>JANMVW010000005.1:0-7290 GCA_031393555.1 Acidobacteriota bacterium | reverse complement strand
CTCTCGTGATGGGCGACTTCAACAACGATGGCCGACCCGATCTTGTCATCGGAAGCCTCGACACCGATAGACTGGTGGTTCTGCTTGGCGACGGGATCGGAGGATTCGTGCAGCGCGTTCCCGACTCGTCGGGGCCGAATCCCTGTTCGATTGCCGCAGGAGACTTCAATGGTGACGGCAACTTGGATCTAGCGGAGGCCACCGGCGGAGGCGCGGCGGCCTTCCTGGGGGATGGAACGGGAGACTTCACGCAATATTTTGGCGTCTCGGTCTCGTCGGGGAGCTTTCCGTCTTCGATCGCGGTCGGTGATCTAGATAACGACGGGGACCTGGACCTCGTCCGTGCCGACTCCAGATTTGGTTCGACCTCGGTCTGGATCATCAAGGGCGATGGGCAGGGCAGATTCGCCATGGCGTATGCGGTGAATGCGAATTGGGATTCCTACACCGTCCAGGTTGCGGATCTCGACCTCGACGGCCAACAGGACTTGGTCATCGGCTATTTCAGCTACCACGCCGTGCAAGCTCTCATGGGTGACGGAAGCGCCTACTGGTTCAAGCAATCCTACGGATTGCCGCACCCCGTCCCGGGGGGTCGCGGCCGGGTGACGCTTTCCGACGTCGATCGTGACGGGCGCCTGGACGTCATCGTCGAAACGGAGTTCCCGCAAGAGGTGAGGATCCTCCTCAATCGATCGGTCAACAGGGCGTGCCCGATCACCGACGGCTGCACGACAAACATGTGCGATCGTTCCACCGGGCAATGCACGCCGGTCCCGGCCTTCCTAGGCAGCGCCTGCGACGATCGCAACCTCTGCACGACCAACGACTCTTGCATCGCGGGTGCGTGCCACGGGAGCGCATCGAGCGGGGCGACCTGTGACGATGCCATCGCCTGTACGCTCGGCGACACGTGTGGGGGCCGAGTCTGCTCCGGCACTCCCTCCGCGGGGCCGCCGGAAGTGGGTTCCAGCGTCCGTGTCGCGCACGTGGGATCCGTCGCGATCGTCACCTGGAATGCCGTGGCCAGAGCGACCACCTCGTCCGTCTTGCGGGGACAGGTCGGCTTGCTCCCCGTGGGCTCCGCGTCCGAAGCAGAGACCTGTCTCGCGAGTCGCCTGTCCGCCTCGACGGCGTCCACGCAGGACGCCGATGTGCCGCAGGCGGGTTCCGGGTTCTGGTACCTCGTTCGCGCCGAAAACGCCTGCGGCGCCGGGCCCTACGGTTACGAGGCGCGCAACGGCGTGCCGACGCTGCCTGAGCTGAGCACGAACTGTCCGTAACTTGCCCGACCTAGCGCCGCTCGGCCCCGAGTTCCTTCCAGCGATCGACGATGTCGGAGTCCCCGTAGAGCGCCTCGGCGTGGCGCACGAGGTCCGCGGCGTCGAAGGCCATGGCCGGCTCCAAGACCTTCCGGATCTCGGACAGGTCCAGGTGATCGATCAGCGGATCGGCGAACGCCTCGGAGTCTTCCGGATCGGGGGAGGCCGCCTGGAACTCGAGGGACGGGAAGTCCCTCGTGTTGATGGGAACGTTCGGGTCGCGAATCGCGTCTTGCGCGTGCGTGGTGAGCAGGCCGTAGGCCAATCGGTCGGCCCGGAGCCCCGCGCCCGCAAGATAAGCGGTGAGCTCGGAGTTTCTCGCCGCGAGGTCGGGATGGTGCAGCACGAGCGGCTCGTTCCCGCACAACAAGAGGAGATAGCCCGAGTTCACCCCGCCGAGCGCGCAATGAGGAAAGGAACGCTGCGCCGTTTCGAGCATGATGTCGAGGCCGCGCTGTCCGACGAGCATGTCCACCCACGTCACGTACACCCCGTCCGGGGTGAGCCTCTTCTTGACCACGTCGAAGAAATCCTGCGTGTAGATCTTGGCCGAGCTGAAATACCGTGGGGAGGTCACCGTCGTGATGATCAGCGAGTAGGTCTCCTGATGCACGCGCACGAAGTGAATCGCGTCGTCGACGAACAGGGTGGTGTTCTTCCGGGAGGAAAGATCGAAGTTGTAACGGGACATCCGATGGAGGTTGTCGAGGACGACGGGGTTGATCTCGACGGCGTCCACGTGATCGAACAAGAGAGCGACCGTACCCGTCGTGATACCGCTGCCGACTCCTAGGACGAGAGCGCGGTCGGTGCGGGGGGCGAACAGCGCGGGAAACGCGCCGACGACTCGCTCCGCCGCGGTTTCGAGAGCGATGCTGACGTAGCCGTTCGTGAAAAAGTGCACCTGATTTCCGATCGTGAGGAGCGCGAAGACGTCCTGGTACCCCTTGAAACGCTCGACCGACTTGAGCGCGGCGCTCTTTTTTGCGAGCGCCTCGGGAGACCGGAACGCGTAGTAGCCCAGGTACAGAGGCTTCTCGCTCCAGGCGACCCGGTGAGCGACGACGACGGCGCCGAACAAGGCAAGACCCGTCACGACCGGCCGGAGCCGTCCGCGTCCCGTCACGACGAGGGCGAGGCTCGAAAGCGCCGCCACCACGACGATGATCACTCCGTAGTCGAGGTAGCGGTGAAGCGCGAACGCCATGAGGAGAAAGCCCAGCCCGTTGGCGGTCGACGCGACGAACAGCAGCCGTCCCGAGTCGCGCGCGACCGTTCCCGTGCGGCGCAAAAGCGCGGGGATCGTCGCGCCGAACGCCACGACCGGCACGCCCATGAGGACGACGAGCGCCCCGAGGCGCAGAAGCACATCGATCGCCGGGTGTCCCGCAGCCCCGGGCTTCAGGGCCGCGTAGACGCGCGTCGTCCAGGCAAACCCCAGGAGAAGCCAGAGCACGCCGACGGTCGCAACCCCGAGCACGACGGCGAGGCTAGGACGCCAGCGGCGCAAAACGGCGGACCCGAGCGCGATCCCGAAGAGCACGACCGCGATGACGAGCGCGAAGGTTTCCCGGAAAGGGCCGAGGAAGCACTCGGCCAGCCGGACCATGAGGAGCTGAAAGATCGCCGAGGCGACGCTCGCGATGGCGATGGCGAGCCAGTCGCTCGCCGGAATCGAGAGCGGCTCGAGCGACGATTCCGGCCGAAGGCGCAGTTCGCGAAACCCGAACAGCAGTGAGAGCGAAACGACGCCGTTCAAGGCCGCCATCGTCAGGACGGTGTCGCGCAGCCCCAGCACCCGGAACAGCCAGAACTCGATCACGAGCACCGTCAGCGCGGCCCCGAAGTTGTAGACCATGTAGGCCCGCGCGAAGACTCCTCCGGGCACGAGCCGCCCGAGGTAGCCGGCGAACAGCGGCAACGAGCATCCGATCAGGAAGGAAGGCAACGCGAGCAGGACGAAGCAAAAGATCATGGCGGAGCCCAGGCCCGAGCCCGGCGAGACGCTTCCGTAATAGAGCCGCTCGAGGAGGGGCGCGCCGAAGGCGAACGCCACGCCGCACAGTCCGATCGCTCCTTCGATGGCCCACAGGTACCGCCAGAGGCGATGCGCGGCGAGCGTCCCGACCCCGATTCCCAACATGAAGGTGACGAGAATCGACGAGGTGACCGCGAACTGATCCCCGATCGTGTTGCTCAGGATGCGGGCGTAGAGAATCTCGTAGGAGATGCCGCAAAAACCTGACAGGAGCAGCAAAAGCGCGAAGGCCCGCTGCCTGATTCCGCCCGCGGCCTCACGATCTCCCACGGACGTCCTCCAGAATTCAGGGAAGGTACGAGGCCCCCGGGGGCGGCGTCAAGCTTGACGCCCCGCACCGCAGATGCCATCAATGCCATTGCCAATCGCTATGGGGGCGAACTTGGTTTCGACGGAAAGGCAGAGGCGCGAGTAGCACGCCGAGGTCCGCTACCTCGATAAACCAGGCGGATTTAAACACAGCCAACGAAAACTCGCTGGCCTTCGCAGCTTAAGCTGTGACGTCTCCTAGGTTGTCCTCCCCAGACGACTTAACGAGGCGACGATAATTGGGGATAGCCTCCGGCGATGTCCGTAGCCGGTCGGCGAAATAAGCGGGCTGGCCGACCCTCCATTTGCCGCTCAGCGGGGGGCCGGTGAGATAAAAAACCGAGTCGGCTAAGCGTGTAGAAGCTCTCGTACGAACCTTTTCGGACGCGGGTTCGATTCCCGCCGCCTCCACCAACTGGCGCCGCCGCTCGTTCCGGCCTCCTCGCGATATGTCGTCCGTTGACTTAGTCAGCCAACGGCGTATATTCGAGGCATGCCGTGCAACTCGACTGGGACTCCGCGAAGAACGACGAGAATCTCGAAAAACATGGAATCTCGTTCGAAGCGGCTTCGAGCCCGAGGTCTTCGATGTCGCTCACTCGGACGAAGAGGATCGATATGTCGCTATCGGGCCGATTGAGCGCGGCATCATTGTCGTGGTCTTCACGGAGCGTGACGATGAGACGATTCGCATCATAAGTGCTCGTGTGGCCACAAGAAGGGAGAGGCAAAGGTATGAAGCGTGGGAGGTCCGAGCCATTGACTGACGACATTCCAGAATTGACCGCGCGGGATTTCGCGCGCGGAATTTCTAGCAAGCAGCGCGAGCGCATCCGGCGAGGTCAAATCGCCGATGGTGACGACGTAACCGCATTGCGTCGTTTCGTCGGGCTCACCCAGCAACAGTTCGCGGAGGCGCTCGGAATCAGCGTACACACGCTGCGCAATTGGGAGCAGGGCCGCCGGACGCCAGAAGGACCCGCGCTGGCGCTCTTACGAGTGGCGGCGAGGCATCCGCGCGTGTTGCGTGAGAATCTTGGAGTTCCTGCGTGATCTGGGTCCGCGCGTCGAAGTCCATTCGGACCTTCAATCTATTGCGATGCATTTCTTCTCATTCCCAATCGACGAAAGTGGCTAGACAGGGGGGCAAAGAATTAGGCGGGGAATCGAGCCCTGGTCGGAAAGCGGGCATCTGGAAATTGGTGGAGTAATTGGCCTCCTTCGGATCAAAAGAAGACCGAGCTCGACGAGGGCGCGGATGATCGCCGCGCTCTCCGAGTTGTCCACAGTGGGCGGCTGCGGAGTGGCGCTCCCCCCGACATCGGAACCGGAAACCGGACGTCCTTCCACCATGGTCGCTCTTTCCTCGCAGCTAGCGCCGCAATGAGAAGGGGCGAATTACTCCACCGATCTATCGGTCAAGATTCGTAAGGACTTCGGTGAGGGGCATGCCTCCGCAACCGGAGGAGGCAAGGTGGGGCGACCCTCCATTTGCCGCTCAGCGAGGGGCCGGTGAGATAAAAAACAGAGCCGAGTAAGCGTGTAGAAGCTCTCGTACGCACCTTTTCGTACGCGGGTTCGATTCCCGCCGCCTCGACCAATCTTCGGTTTTCATCGGAACTTCATCCCGCAATGGATTCGCTGACCCACTACACCGCCTGCCGGTTTTAGGTCAAGAATGGCTGCGGTAACGGCGCGGAAAAACGACGCGGAACGTCGTGCCCGCTTCCGCCGAACTGGCAATTTCCAGGCTCGCATCGAGCAACTCACACAGGCGTTTCACAATCGAAAGCCCGATGCCTTCCCCGGGCTGATGCTGGGCCGTTCGGGTTTAGGTGGCGGTCTTCTTGGGCGGCGGCAGAACCTGCGAGGCTTCGCCCTTGATGGCGGCGGACTTTTCGTCGGACTCCTTCGCACTCGCGGTGGCCTCTTGCAGGCCGGCCACCATCAAAGTGCCCGATTCGGTCAACATTCCGGGACCGGTGTCCTTGACCATCAGCCACCAATTCGCCTGCTCCTCGCCCCAACTCACGATGACGCCTCCGGATTCGGTGTATTTGAGGGCGTTCACCAAAAGATTCTTCGCCACGCGCCGCACTTTGTCCGCATCGCCTTCGGCGGAAAGCTGCGCTGGTCCTTTCATTGTCAAGAACAGGTCGCGTTCGTGGGCGAAGGGCTGGTTGCTGTCGCACAGTTCCATGATCAATGCGCTGGCATCGAATCCGGCGATCTCCCGACTTTCCTGGCCCGCCTCCAATCGCGCCAAGTCCATCAATTCACCCAGCATCGAGTTGAGTCCCTGCACGGCCCGTTTGAGGAACGCCGCCGATTTCGCCCGGTCGGATTCCGCCATGCCGGTCCGGCTGACTTGCGTCGCCGCCATGCTGACGCCGAGCACGTCGCTGTTTAGATCATGGACGGCTTGATGGATGAGCGTGGCCCGCCGCTGTTCGATCTCATTGACGTCGGCCAGCGCGCCCATGAGGTCGCCTACCCGTCCGGCGGCCTCCGCCTGTTGCATGCGTTCGTATTGGACGGCGCTCTCACTGATCGTGTCATTGATCAGGTGAAGCAACTGCCGATTCGCTTCCACGAACGTTGCGTGTTCGAACTCGGGATGCTCGGCGGCGATGCTGCCCAGTTCCTCGAACAGGCAGAACTGAAGGTGGCCGCACTCATTCATGAGTTCCTTCAACCGGTAGCCCTGCTGCCAGCGATGCAACCCGTGCTTTACGCCCTCTTCCTGTTTTTCAACATCGGCCGCCCGGGCGTTCGCTCCGCCCGGACGGGAGCGCAGCTTGTGTTCATAGGCGTCGAGGATGGCCGGAATGTGATCGAGGAATTGCCCGAGCGTGAGCGAGCGCCCGGTCATTTGTTCGGGGTCGGCGCGATCGAGCTTGCGCCAGGCCGCGAGGATGGCCTCCCGGCGCGCGGCCAGAAGATCACTTAGGACGGCTAACTGCTGGCTCTTGGTCAGGGGCATTTCAGTCGCTAACAGTAGCCAATTCTCTTTCAAAATTCACAATTTCTTTGGTTTGAACCAAGAATCAGCGTTCAATCCCGGTCAGTTCGAGAATTTCCTCAGTCGTGAAACCAGCGCGCAGGGCGGGGGGTGTAGCGTTCGTGGGGGGACTCCAGTGGACTCGAAGGGGCAACGGATTCGGCGGAGGATCGAGCCACGGCAACGGAGGTCGCGCGCCATCGCGTTTTTCTCTTGAACACGGACGCGGGTTCGATTCCCGCCGCCTCCACCACCGAATCTTGGGCGCAGTTTCGTGCCCGATCGAATCGCCGGCACTCTACAGGCACGCGCGGATCGTGATTCAGGGCAGCGCGAGATCGCGGCTCGGCTCTTGCCCCAACGTCGATTGCCAACTCGTCTGGAAGCAGCCCCACCGGCGAACGAGATACCAGAAGCCCGATCCGGCGCCGGGCGCCGTACCATCGACGACGGTGGCTCCCGTCGCCGTCCAAACGACGTCCTCGAGGTAGGCGCCGATGTTGCTCGCCGAGACGAACGCGCCCCGGACGCTCTTGAACGCCACCGGCGTCGGCCAGCGGATCGTGGCCTTGTCGGCGTCGAACTGAATGGTTTCGCCGAAAACGGCGGCTGGGCCCGGT
>JANMVW010000438.1:0-5150 GCA_031393555.1 Acidobacteriota bacterium | reverse complement strand
TTTCCTCGGCCGCGCGGTAGAGCCGCCCGATCGCGTCGCTCTCGCTGTGCGTGTAGAAGATCTCCAGCGCGTATTTGTGCGCCTTGGCGTGCTTATGCAGCATCGCATTGAGTTCCGCGGCGGTCGTCGTGCCGTAGATCTCGGGCTGCCGCTTGCCGAGGTAGCTCATGTTGGGGCCCTGGACCAGCAGGATCTTCGGCATCTTGAGCCTCGTTAAGTCTGGACTTCGTTGGGGATCAGCGCGAGGAGGTCCGTCACGCCCACATCCTGTCCCGCCTGGAACAGCAGCGTGGACGCCTGGCCACGGTGGTGGGTCTGGTGGTTGAACAAGTGCATGACCAGGCTGGAGAACTTCTTCTGCGATTTCACCCCTTTGGTGTTTGCATAGTGCAGCACATGGTCGAGGTCCGCCTGGGTCAGCCCCGCGGCCCATGCCTTGATCGCCGCATCGATGACCTTTCGTCTGTCCGCGAGCTTCGCGAGATCCGTAAACACGATCTCGTTCAACGCCGTGGGCTGCGGGAGCGCGCGAATGGGCGCCAGTGCTTTCGGGTTCGAAGGGTGCGCGGCAAACCGCTTGAGCCACATCGTGTCCGTAACCACGAGGTGGTTCAGTGTGCCGATGATCGAGCCGAAGAACGCGCCGCGGTCCCGGGCAAGGTCTTCCTGCGGCACTCTCTCGGCAGCGTCGTACAGCTTCGCGTTTATCCACTCGTTGTATCCGGCCATCAGTACGGCGTGTGCTGGGGTGGTCATGGCAAATCCTCCGCGTCTCTCTATTTTTCCAAAACAGACAAAGTAATTGTCGTTACAACCGCTCTGGCATTGCTTCCGCAATAAATAAAGTTAAACTTTAGTGGATGCCGGCGTGTTTCGACGGCGTTGGCACCCGATATCCGTCCCGCCCGGGTGCGATCCAGTAAAATCGCGCCCATGACTTCCTTCATCTCAGTCTCCCGTCTCTCCAAGACTTATGCAAGTGGCTTCAAGGCGCTGATCGAGGTGGACCTCGCCATCGAGCGCGGCGAAATCCTCGCGCTCCTCGGCCCCAACGGCGCGGGCAAGACCACCCTGATCAGCGTGATCTGCGGCATCGTCACGCCGAGCGCTGGCACGGTCACGGTCGGCGGTCACGACATCATCACGGACTACCGCGCGACGCGCTCGATGATCGGGCTGGTTCCGCAGGAACTCACCACCGACGCCTTCGAGACCGTCTGGGACACGGTCTCGTTCAGCCGGGGCCTGTTCGGCAAGCCGTCCAACCCGGCGCACATCGAGAAAATCCTCAAAGAGTTGTCGCTGTGGGACAAGAAGGGCTCGCGCATCAAGGAGCTCTCCGGCGGCATGAAGCGCCGCGTGATGATCGCCAAGGCGCTTTCGCACGAACCCACGGTCCTGTTCCTCGACGAGCCGACCGCCGGGGTCGACGTGAACCTGAGGAAAGACATGTGGGCAGTCATCCGGGCGTTGCGCGCCACCGGCGTCACGATCATCCTCACGACGCACTATATCGATGAAGCCGAGGCCATCGCCGACCGCGTCGGCGTCATCAACAAGGGCCGCATCGTGCTGGTCGAGGACAAGGCCGCGCTCATGCAAAAGCTCGGCAAGAAGCAGCTCATCATGGACCTGCAGGCGCCGCTCGCGTCCGTGCCGCCTTCGCTTGCCGGCTACCACCTGGAACTCTCCGCGGCCGGCTCGCGCCTGACCTACACCTACGACGCCCATGTGGAGGACGCCGGGATCTCGGCCCTGCTGCGCGACCTCGGCGCGGCCGGCGTGCACTTCACCGACCTGAAAACCGACCAGAGCTCCCTCGAAGATATCTTCGTCACCCTGGTCAAGGAGCCGGCATGAATTTCCATGCCGTCAAGGCCATCTACCGGTTCGAGATGGCGCGCACCTGGCGCACGCTGTTCCAGAGCATCGTGTCCCCGGTGATCTCGACGTCGCTGTATTTCGTCGTCTTCGGCTCGGCCATCGGGTCGCGCATCCCGCAGATCGAAGGCGTCGCCTACGGCTCGTTCATCGTGCCGGGCCTCATCATGCTGTCGCTCCTCACGCAGAGCGTGTCGAATGCCTCGTTCGGGATCTTCTTCCCGAAATTCACCGGCACGATCTACGAACTGCTGTCGGCGCCGATCTCGTTCGTCGAGATCGCCCTGGGCTACGTAGGCGCGGCGGCGTCCAAATCGATCATCCTGGGCCTGATCATCCTCGCCACGGCGGGCATTTTCGTGCCGCTGCACATCGCCCACCCGGTGTGGATGGTCCTGTTCCTCGTGCTCACCGCGATCACCTTCAGCCTGTTCGGCTTCATCATCGGCGTCTGGGCGGACAACTTCGAGAAGCTGCAGGTCATCCCGCTCCTGGTGATCACGCCGCTGGTGTTCCTGGGCGGCAGCTTCTATTCGGTCAGCATGCTGCCGCCGTTCTGGCAGAGCGTGTCCCTCGCCAACCCGGTGCTCTACCTGGTGAGCGGCTTTCGCTGGAGCTTCTACGAGGTCGCCGACGTGAGCGTGGCGTTGAGCGCGGCAATGATCGCGTTCTTCCTCGTCGCCTGCCTCACCGCGGTCTGGTGGATCTTCAAGACCGGGTACCACGTCAAGAACTGAGCGGAACGGTTCCGCTAGCGCTTCGCTCCGGCGATCTCCATCACCAGGCGCGCGGCAAGGTAGAGGCGCGGGGCGATCTTGTCGATGACGACGTATTCCTCGTTGGAAGAGTGATAGCCGGCGCCCGGCAGCCCCAGGGCCTCGACCACCGGCTTGCCGGAACGGGCGGCCCACGCTGCATCGGTACCGCCGCCGGTGCGTTCCAGCAGGCTTAGCTGCGCCCCAGCCTCGGCGTAGATCTCCTTTGCGCGCCCAGCCAGGCGCGTTCCTTCTGCGTTTGCGTTGAAGGCCGGCATGCCAAGCGTTACCGCGAGGCTGAGCGAGGCGCCCTCCAGCCTTTTTTTCGCGATCCGCTCCTTCAGCGCCGCGAGCGTGCGTTCGAGATCCTCCTCGCGGGCATACCGCACGTCGGCCCGAGCCCAGGCCTTGTCGGGGACGATGTTGGAAACCTCTCCTCCGTTGGAAAGCGTCCAGTTGAAGCGCACACCGCGCTTCGGGTCGTCGAGGTCGAGCGTACGCAGGACCAGGTCGGAGAGCTCCACGATCGCGTTAACGCCGAGTTCCGGGCTCACCCCCGCATGCGCGGGCTTGCCGGTGACCTCGACGCGCGCGCCCGCAGTGCCCGAAGTACCAAGCAGGACAATGTCGAACTGCGCCGAGCTCGGCTCGAACGACAACACCGCGTCGTTTTCGCCGGCGAACTTCTCGATCAGCCGGTTCGACCCGCGCGACCCCTGTTCCTCATCCGGGTTGAACAGCACCGTGATGGAGGCAAAGTCGTCGAACCCGCGGGCCTTCAGGAGCCTGAGGCTGTGCAGGATCACGGCCACTCCGCCTTTCGCATCGGCGATTCCCGGGGCGATTGCGCGATTGCCCTCCACCCGGAAAGGACGCTTCTGCGCGGTGCCCGCGGGATAGACCGTGTCCATGTGGGCCATCATCATCACGCGACCCCGGCCTTTGCCCGCGAGCCGCCCGACCACGACCGGCCCGATCGACGGCGGGGCCGCAAGGCGCTCCACGGTGGCGCCCAGCGATTTCAATTCCGTCTCGAGTATTGCAGCGACTTGCTCGATCCCTTCGGCCTGGCCGGTGCCACTGTCCATGGCCGTCAGCCTGCGCAGCGTTTCAATCACGGCCGGCTGCTCAGCCTTCGCGGCGTCGAGCAGCGCGGCATCCTGCGCCTGCGCGCCCGCGGTGAAAACTACGCAAGCGAGGACGACAGCATTGCGCAAGCGCGTGGACGGTTTTTTATGCGCGTTCATGATCCCCTCCTTTAGCTGCCGGTGCTGGATAGTGCCACAGCGAATGCACCCGACTCGAGCCTACTGCGGCTTGATGCCGACTTTCTGGATCACGCCGGCCCACTTGTCCATGTCCGCCTTCATGATCGCGGCGGTTTCCTCCGGTGTGGTCGCGGCGGCTTCCGCGCCGAGTGCCTCGAAGCGCTCCTTCATCGCGGGCGTGGAGACGATCTTCGCGACTTCGCGCTGCAGCTTGTCGGCGATCGGCTTGGGCAGACCCCTGGGCCCGAGGATCGCGTACCAGCTCTGCACTTCGTAGCCGGGTACCCCGGCCTCGGCGATGGTGGGGACATCGGGCATCGCGCCCGAGCGCTGCTTCGAGCTCACGCCCAGCACCCGCAGCTTGTGCCCCTTGTAGAACGGCATCACGGTGGTCACGCTGGTCACAGCCACCGGGATATGCCCGCCGACCACGTCGGTCATGAGCGGAGCGCCGCCCTTGTACGGCACCTGCTGCAGGTCGATGCCGGCCATGAGTTTGAGCAGCTCGCCGGTGAGCATGGTGGCCGCTTCGGAATTGCCGATGGCCACCTTGCCATGGTTGTACTTCGCGAAGGCGATGAGCTCCTTCACGCTGGCAAACGGCTGCTGCAATCCGGACACCAGCACCATCTTGGAAATCGCGGCGAAGGTGACCGGCGTGAAATCCTTGAGCGTGTCGAAAGGCACCTTCTGCAGGAACGGGTTGATCACGTGGGTGCCGGTCACCACGACCAGCGTGTAGCCGTCGGGGGCTGCCTTCGCCACCAGCTCGCTGCCGATCGCACCGTTGGCGCCGGGCCGGTTCTCGATCAGCACCGGCTGCCCGAGCGCGCCCTGCAGGCGCTCGCCGATGGCGCGGCTCAGCACGTCGGTGCCGCCGCCCGGGGCATACGGCACGACAATGCGCACCGGCTTCGACGCGTACTCCTGGGCCGCCGCCTGCCATGCGGTGCAGGACAGGGCGGTCCCGAGCGTTACGATCCGAGCCATGTGATATATAAAATCACGAATACGAATTGACATGAGAGCCCCTCCTGTATTGAATCTCCTGAAATAGAAGTCGATCTTTCAAGTCGAGAACTGCTGCAGCAGATAGCGCTTGTCGCGCGCGAAGACGACGGGGTCGAGGGCATCGAGCCGCACGCGGGCGCGCCGGGCGGCATATTCATCGCCCAGCAGGTAGGAAATCACCGGATGCTTCATGAAGTAGCGCGTGGCGGCGAGGTCGACCGTCGGGAGCGCAACA
>JANMVW010000419.1:0-3732 GCA_031393555.1 Acidobacteriota bacterium | reverse complement strand
TAGGGAAACGTCGGAAAGTATTCGAACGGCATCGATGCCGGGCCTCTCCTGGATTCTGCAAGAGCCCTCTTCACCGAAAATGGTTTTGCGGATCGTTTCATCCCGGTTCAGGGCTGGTCGCAGCGTGTCGAACTGCCCGAGATTCCGCTGACGATTCGCACGGCGTCGCACGACCCGTATCACGATGACTTGGCCGGGGACGGCGGCGTGCTGCGGTATGCGTACCGGGGCGACGACCCGTGGCACCGCGACAATCGTGGACTGCGCCTCGCCATGGAGCGGCGGGTGCCGCTCATCTATTTGTACGGCATCGCGGAGGGGAAGTATGTGCCCGCGTGGCCCGTGCTGATCGTCGGCGACGACCCGGCGCACAAGATGTTCACCGTGCAGATTGAGGAATCTGCGCGCGTGGGACCCGATGTCTCACGGACGGCCGAAGGGTACCAACGCCCAGAACCGCCTGCGCCGGATGCCGGTGCCGACGCCCGCCGGTCCTACATCACGCGAGCGTTTCAGGCCCGGCTCCATCAACGCGCCTTTCGCGAGCGCGTGCTGGGCGCGTACAAGACCCAGTGCGCGTTGTGCCGCTTGCGGCACGAGGAGTTGCTCGACGCGGCGCACATCATCGGGGACACCGAGCCCGACGGCGAACCGGTCATCCCGAACGGGCTCGCGCTGTGCAAGCTGCACCATGCGGCGTACGACCGGCACTTCCTGACCGTGACGCCGGCCTACGTGATCGAGGTGCGGCCGTCGATTCTTGCTGAAGAAGACGGCCCGATGCTGCTGCACGGGTTGAAAGAGATGCACGGGCGGGAGATCTATCTTCCCCACCATCGCGAGCATCACCCGGACCGCGAGCGGTTGGAGCGGAGGTATCGGAGGTTTCGGGCGGCGAAGACCGCCTTCGGGGCCGCGTGACCTCGGGCCAGGTCCTTCAGTCGCACGAACGCGCGCACGACGAACACGCTCATTTCGACTGCCTGCGAAGTGCTCAACACCGACGCGGCCATGATGGCGCCGTGTTCGGTGAAGGCCCATGCTGAATGCCGCCTCCCGCCATGCCCCGAACTTGAGATCACAATTTGTGATCTCAAGTTGACCATCTCCTCCTGGGCGAGCTGAAATGCGAAATCCTCGGGGAATCTGGCTCGATTTCTACGGACGGCCTGATTTAGCGCCCGGGTGGACACCCCGTAGACCTCCGCCAAGTCCGCGTCCAAGATGACCTGGACACCGCGAACCAAGCAGATGCGTTGCTCCAGCCGGACGACATCCTTGCTGCTCGTGTCTGACATTCTCGCCTCGGCGGCCGAGCGCGGGGACCTGCCCGGATCATCATCGAAGTCGGCGCGGACGAGAATCGGCGGAGCGCCGGACGGGTTGTCGCTGGGCAACTCGTGGAATGCCGACGGCGACGCTCCCCGCCAACTCATCCCCCAACGAAACGCGACATTACCGCCGTTTTTTCTTCTAGAGCGGTCTTTTGGCCGCTTCCAGCCGCCTCCGGGAGGAAAAACGACGCTCTAGAATCCCCCCAGATCCACGATCTTCCCCAAGCCCAGCCTTCCCCACCCCCCCTACCGGTCACGCCAACGGGCCTTCGCCCGCTCCAGGAACGAAGGGCTCTCGCTCGGACCCACGCCGGCCAGGAGCCTCTCGAACCCGGACATGAATCCGGACTTGCGGTGGTGCCGGGAGCGTATGTCGTTCACGGTCTCAGCCCATTCATCGGTCAAGCCGGCCCGCTCGAAGCAACGCATCGCGTTCTCGAAGTTCGACAGAGCCGCCTCGTAGTACTTGCTCTTTTTCGCGTCGACGAGGCGCATCCCCTGCGCACGCCACAATCGCGCGGCCGGTTCCGGGTGGCGCCTTTGCAGCTTCTCGGCCGCCGGCTCCGTGACGTAGTGGCTCAGGCGTTGGAGGACATCGTCTTCGGTTCGGCGCACCCGTTCCGCGAGTCGTTCCATTTCTTTGGTCTCGAGCAGCAACTCGATCGCAGAACGTAGATCGCCGTGTTCGATCGCATCCATGGCTTTTTCGCGCCAGGCAGACCGCTCGGCTTTCGGCACGAACTTCATGAACTCGTCGTAGGTGTAGCGGCTCGGACGCGTCCGATATTCGGCCCAGGCGGATTCGAGCGCCTCACCGCCACGACCGAGCTTGCTGAGCAGCACGCGCCGGAGCCTGGTGAAATCAGCTTTGACGAAGTCCAAGGGCGCGCGCTTCGTGTCGAACCCGATTCCGCGCTCGACCCAGGCCAAGGCCTCTCCGTGTTTCTTTCGTGCGAGGAGCATGGTGGCGATGGCGTGACAGTCCTTCGCGGTGCGCCCCGTCTGCTCGGCGAGCGCAACGTAGGCAGCAAGGTTGTTCCGCGTGACGTAGAGGTCTCGAAGCACGTCCCCCCAGCGTCGTCTCGCGTAGTCCGCCGGCTCCGTCGCGGCAGCGTCGAGTCGCGCCCGGACCTGCTTCTCGAAGGCTGCGGCCCCGGCCCTGTCGAGCGCCTTCCCAACGGATGTCTCGAGGCCGCAGGATAATCCGTACTGGTCGTGGTCTATGAAGGAGAGGACGCGGGTCGCGGTCACATCGGGATCGGCGCCGGCCGCTTGCCGCGCTCCGATCCAGCCGCAGAAGAGCTCGCTGACAAACTGTCCGAAGCTCCCGCTCGAATCGTCCAGCTCTTCGGCTTTCTCGCGGCAACCGGCGAGAAACGTCGCGTAGAGCTCGACCGCGCGCGTGGCCTCGATGGGGAGCAGCTTGGCGATCGTGGCTGCAACGCCTTCGAGATCGCTCACGAACGAGAAGCAGGCTCGGTCCGGGATGAAGTCCCCCGGCTGGAGCGAGGTCTCGATCTCACTTTCGACGGGATCGAGCCTTTTGCGCCGTTTCTCGGTCACCGCTCGCCGTCTCGGAGTTCGCGCACCTCGACGCGAGGCATGAGATGGGTTTCGTCGTCGGGAACGAAGATGATGCGCATGCCCCATCCGGCGTACGTCGTGAGGAGGCGCCCGAACTCGGTCCAAGAGAGTTCGCTGTCGTCGATGTGGATGATGGGTTCGTTGTCGGGACCGCCATCGTCTACGACGCACCGCAAAACCCCTCCGCGGGGGGTCCACTGATTGCTTCGATCGTAGTACTCGATCTGCGGTCGACCCGGCGGGATTTCGATCGCCACATGCTCGTATGCAGCGCGATGTCGCCGCATCGCCTCGATATGCTCGTTGAAGCAATCGAGGATCTCCTCATCCGTCATCTTGTCGACATCGGGGCCGAGCCTGAAGTGCGTGGTCCGGAATCCGGGCTCGACGAATTCGATGACGGCTCCGTCCTTCTCGCGCGAGATCCGAACCTGATCGAGAGTGGCAACATGAGGGCGTTTCAAGCGCAAGGCCGTCATCCTCCGTTCCTATGGGCCCGCTGTCCTCCCGGTTCGTCGCAACCCCGTATTCGCGGTAGGCGTTGACGTCATCGGCGGAGGCGCACAGGATAAGTCCGATCGGGCCTTCGTCGCCGGCAGGGCCCTCGCCAGTTCGCAGGTCGCGATGCCGGCCTTCTCGACGACCGACTCCGAGAAGTAGCTCACTCGATCACTTTCCACCGTCCACCCTTGTCGGGCCCGACACGCGCAAGGAGGCCTGAGTCACGGAGTATCCGACTGGCTCGATGGATCGCACTCTCGGACTTGCGCATGAGGGCTGCCAACTGCGGCACAGACAGATCGGGTTTGTTTTT
>JANMVW010000394.1:0-4162 GCA_031393555.1 Acidobacteriota bacterium | reverse complement strand
GCCGGGAGCCGCACTCGCCGTCTCGAACGGCGGGCCGACCACCGTGTCGGGTCTCGACGGTTCCTATGCGTTGACCGTACCAGTCGGGGGTCACACCCTCGTCGCGTCACGGTTCGGCTCCGCGCCCGTCAGCGTCAACTTCTCGATCGCCGCCGATCAATCGCGGACCATCGACCTGACCCTCGAGAACGCAGCGGTGACGGCCGACATGGAATCGAACCCGGGCTTCACGGTCGGGGGCCCGACCGACAACGCGACGACGGGCATATGGACGCGCGTCGATCCGGTCGGAACCGGCGCAGGATTCGTCCAGCCTGAAGACGACCACACCGCG
Organism: Acidobacteriota bacterium; assembly: GCA_031393555.1. GTDB lineage: Bacteria > Acidobacteriota > Polarisedimenticolia > Polarisedimenticolales > DASRJG01 > DASRJG01. The sequence goes on along the minus strand of JANMVW010000394.1, from coordinate 3,828 downwards.
GCGCCTGGAGTCCAAGCGTTCATCACCGGTCAATCCAATCCCGGCGACGGCGTCGGCGTCAGCGACGTCGACAACGGACGCACAACCCTGACGACGCCCGACTACAACGTATCCTCGCTGCCACACCCCGTCGTCACGTATTTCCGTTGGTACGTCAACGACGCGGGGGCGAACCCCGGGAGCGATACCTGGCTCGTCGAGGTCTCCGGAAACGCCGGAGCGTCGTGGGTTGCCGCAGAGAGCACCTTGCAGTCGACGGCAGCGTGGGCTCCGGTCGGCGTGTCGCTCGCGGGCGTCTTGCCGGGTCCTATTGCAAACGTGCGCGTTCGCTTCGTTGCGTCGGACCTCGGAGGGGGCTCGGTCGTCGAGGCCGGCGTGGACGACTTTCAGATCGTAAGCACCTGCGACGCGCGGGCTCTCCCGACGCTGTCCGACGCCGACGCCGACGGACTCGAGGATTCCTGCGATCCGTGCGTCAACGATCCACTCGACGACGCCGATGGCGACGGATGGTGTGGAGACATCGACAATGCTCCGTTCGTGCCGAACCCGGCGCAAACCGATGGCGACCTGGATGGCGTCGGCGACGCCGCCGACAACTGCCCCGCCCTTTCGAACCTCGACCAGAGCGATATCGACGGCGACGGGCTCGGCGACCTCTGCGATCCGGATGACGACGGGGACGACATTGTGGACGCGCAGGATCCGGACGCCGACGGCGACGGGGTGATCGACGGAAACGACAACTGCACCGCTCGCCCGAACCCCGACCAGCGCAATCTCGACGGCGACGCCTTCGGTGACGCGTGCGACTTGGACGACGGCCTCGTCGGCGAATTGCGCCTGGCCCGCAAAAGAGACTCCGTCGAGATACGCTGGGCCGCCGAAGTCGGGGCCTCCGCGTATAACGTCTATCGTGCGACCCTCTTCGGCGTCGACCCGGCTCCCGAAGCCGCGTGCCTGCGCGCGGCGGTCATCGCGCCCCGCGCGGCTGACGATCAGTCGCCGCCATCCGGCGGGTTGTTCGTCTACCTGGTCACCGCCGTAGGCCCGGGAGGCGAGGGCCCGGCGGGGTATGCCTCCGACGGTTCCGAGCGTGTTTTGCTGAGTACCTGCCAGTAGGCCCGGCTCGGCGACCCGCTTCGGGTCGATCGGACGCCGCTCTTGCGTGTCGCGCGGGAGAACTCCGGTTGTTCGATACCTCTGCAAACGTTGTGGACCTGGCGTAGGAAGAGTCCAACCCGGTCGTATTCAATTCAGAGCTTCACGCTTCTCAGCCTCAGCGCGTTCCCGATGACCGAAACGGAGCTGAGGCTCATGGCCGCCGCCGCGATCATCGGGGAGAGGAGGACTCCGAAGAAGGGATAGAGGAGCCCGGCTGCCACGGGAACGCCCAAGACGTTATAGACGAACGCGAAGAAAAGGTTTTGCCGGATGTTTCCCATGGTGGCGCGCGAAAGCTTGCGCGCACGCGCGATGCCGCGCAGGTCCCCCTTCAGAAGCGTGATCCCCGCGCTCTCGATGGCCACATCGGTCCCAGTCCCCATGGCGATGCCGACCTGCGCTTGCGCGAGCGCGGGCGCGTCGTTGATCCCGTCACCCGCCATCGCCACGATCTTTCCGGCCGCTTGAAGCTTTCGAACCGCGTCCGCCTTGTCGGCGGGAAGGACCTCCGCGACGATCTCGTCGAGCCCGAGCTTCTTGCCGACCGTTTCAGCCGTCGCCCGGCTGTCGCCGGTCAACATCACGATCTTGATGCCCTCTTTGTGCAGGAGCTCGATGGCCTCCTGGCTGGACTCTTTGATGGGGTCTGCGGTTCCAAGCAGTCCCACGGCCTTGCCGTCGATGCAAACGAACATCACGCTCTGTCCGTCTTGGCGCGAGAGCTCCGCGCGAGCGGTCATCGCCCCGCCATCGACTCCGAGATCCCGCAAAAGTGCGGCGTTGCCCAGGGCGACGGCTTTGCCCTCGACCCGACCCGTCACACCCTTTCCAGTGACCGACCGAAAATCTTCCGCCGCGGCGAGTGAGATCGAACGCGCCTCCGCGGCGTTGACGATTGCGGCGGCCAGAGGGTGCTCGCTGCCCCGTTCGATGCTGGCCGCAAACCTCAAAATGTCCGCCTCCGAGAACCCTTCGCTCCCGACGACCGTGACCACACGAGGCTTGCCCTCGGTCAGGGTGCCCGTCTTATCGACGACGAGTGTATCGACCTTTTCGAGTGCTTCCAGCGCGGCCGCATCCTTGATGAGGATGCCCGACGTCGCTCCGCGGCCGACTCCGACCATGATGGACATCGGGGTCGCGAGACCCAGCGCGCACGGACACGCGACGATGAGTACGGCCACGGCGTTGACGAGCGCGTGGGCGAGACGCGGCTCGGGCCCGAAGACCGACCAGACGACGATGGTCAGGATCGCGACGATCACGACCGCGGGAACGAAAAACTTGGACACGACATCGGCCAGCCGCTGGATCGGCGCCCGGCTTCGCTGAGCCTCGCCCACCATCCGAACGATCTGTGCGAGGAGCGTATCGCTCCCCACGCGCTCGGCACGCATGACGAAGCCTCCCGTGCCGTTGATGGTCGCCCCGGTCACTCGATCGCCGGGCTTCTTCTCGACCGCTCCGGGCTCGCCGCTGACCATCGATTCATCGACGGCGCTCGTCCCTTCCAGAACGACTCCGTCCACGGGGACCTTCTCGCCCGGTCGCACGCGGAAGCGCTCGCCGGCCTTGACCTGCTCCAGAGGCACATCGCTCTCGGTGCCGTCATCGGCCACGAAACGGGCCGTCTTCGGGGCGAGGCCGAGGAGCGCCCTGATCGCGCTGCTCGTCTTGCTGCGCGCGCGCAACTCGAGCACCTGGCCCAGCAATACCAGCACCGTGATGACACTGGCCGCTTCGAAGTAGCGATCAACCTGCCCGTGATGGCCGCGGAGCGACGGCGGAAACCAAGACGGGAAGAGTGTCGCGGCCACGCTGAACGTGTAAGCCGCTCCGGTGCCGATGCCGATCAACGTGAACATGTTCGGGCTGCGGTTGATGAAAGACACCCACATGCGCTTGAAAAAAGGCCAGCCCGCCCAGAGCACCACCGGCGTGGCCAACACGAACTCGGCCCAGGCTTGCACGGCGGGGGAGAGGAATCGTTGCAGCGGCGCCCCGGGGAGCATCTCGCCCATCGCCATCACGAACACGGGCACCGTGAGGGCCAGTCCTACCCAGAAGCGGCGGGTCATGTCGAGGAGCTCGGGGTTGTCTTCCTCGTGAGCCGTGATCGTCCGCGGCTCCAGCGCCATTCCGCAGATCGGGCAGCTGCCGGGAGCGTCCCGGACGATCTCCGGGTGCATCGGACAGGTGTACTGGACGGGGCTCGCTATTCCGGGGTTCGGCTCAGGGGCTACCGCCGGCGCGACGGCAACCGTTTTGGGCTGGACGAAACGCCCAGGATCTGCGACAAACTTCTCTCGGCAACTGTCGCTACAAAACGAGTACGTCACTCCGCCGTGTTGGGCACTTCCACCGTTCGAGTTGTCGGAATCGACCGTCATCCCGCAAACCGGATCGGTCACGGCCCGCTTTTCCTTCATCCGCAAAGCGTAGCGCGGATCAACAGCAGCCTCCGGGCTTGTCCTTGGACTTGCCACCTGGGGACGTGGACAGGAAGGTCTGCCGACAGTGATCGCTGCAGAAGTAGAACGTCTTCCCATCGCGTTCGGCGTGGACAGCGGTCTTCTCGTCAACGGTCATTCCGCAGACGGGGTCTTTGGTCACCGATTGTGCTTCGATCATGGCTGTGACTCCCTTCCTGGTTGGCCGTCGGTT
>JANMVW010000299.1:0-18583 GCA_031393555.1 Acidobacteriota bacterium | reverse complement strand
CGCACGATCCGGTGACGAAGACCGAGCGGGCGGGAAGAAAGGCTCACAAGATGGACATCCTGGAGCTCGAATGACCGGAAAGCCGTGAGACAATCGCTTCCATCGCCCAGGAGGATTCCGTCATGATCGCCCGCACTTGGCACGGCCGCGTGATGACCCCGAAAGCCGACGCCTACCTGGCTCACCTGAAGCGCACCGGGCTGTCGGACTTTCGCGGGACACACGGGAACATGGGAGTCTACGTCCTGCGGCGCGACGAGGGCGGCATCACGCACTTCATGGTGACGACCCTCTGGACGTCCATGGACGCGATCAAGAGCTTCGCCGGAGAGAATCCGGGACAAGCTCGCTACTACCCTCAAGACGACGAGTTCCAGCTCGAACGCGAGCCCCTCGTCACCCACTACGACGTGGCGATGGCGATCACCGGTCCGCCGACGACGTAGGGTCAGACCCACGCCTTCGGTTTCAGAAAGTCGTGACCGTCCTCGTCGGCAGTCATCCCCGGCCTGACGACCGGCGCCGGGATCGTCCGGAGCTTAGTTCGACCCGCCCGCCGCGCCGATGCTCACGGAGCCACCGGAGGTATGCACGTACAGGGTCTCGCCGCCCTTTCCGAGTGTCCCCTTGATGCTCGACGCCTTGACCTTGCCGATGATGTTCACCGGGATGTCGGTGCGCACCGAACCGCCCGAAGTCGACGCATCGATCGAAAGATCGACGTTCGGGTCGACGGAGACCGTGATGCCTCCCCCGGAGCTTTCGATCTTGCCGCCGTGCGCGTTGCCTTTCGCGAACGAAACCTCGACGTGGCCGCCCGAGGTATCGGCATCCACGCGCCCCTTCGCTGCGCTGATCTCTATATGACCGCCGGAGGTCTCGGCCATGAGATTCCCGTCGACCCCATCGGCCTCGATGTGGCCGCCCGACGTCTCGATCTTGGCGTTCCCCGAGATTTTCTTGATGGAGATGTGTCCACCCGAGGTCGCGGCGGAGAGGTTCCCCTGGATATCGGTGACCTCGATGTGGCCTCCCGACGTTTCCACGCTCTGGTCCCCTTCGAGCGAGTGCACCGTCACGTGACCGCCGCCGGTCTGGAGCGCCGTAACCGTCTTCGTGGGAACTTGAATTTCGAACCGGATCTTCGCGTTGTTGAACCAGCTCGCCCAAGACGACAACGATTCTTTCTTCTTCATCGTGATTCGCAGCTCGCCCGGAAGCTCTTCGAATTTCAGGTCGAACCGGGAATCGAAATCGTCCTTGTCGGAGGTCAGCAGGACGTGCGCGCCCGAGGACGAAGCCCCCGTGACCGTGAGGCTTCCGGCGTCGGCGACGACGGTCAGTTTTCCGCCGGAATCGAGCTTCAGGTTCTTCTCGATGCGGGTGTCGGCGAGGGCGGGAAGGAAGGACAGGAACGCGACGGCCGCGGCGGCAAGTATGAGACGGTGGTTCGAGCGGTTCATGGAAGGCCTCCTCGTCCATGAGAACGAGGAGACCCCGGAGCGGGTTTCAGGAAATCGCTTTGGAAGCCGCCTCCAGCGCCCGGACGACGAGCCGGATCGTGATCAGGTCCTCGTCGCCTTCCGGATAGAAGAGGCCACCGCAAACGACGCCGGTCTCACCCGCCGCGCTGACGTGCATGACCAGAAGGTCTCCGCGGAAGGTCTTCCCGGCGACACGAGCCTCCATCGCCTTGACGATGTCCCCGGTCTGGACGCCGGCGAGCTCCTCGGGAAGGCTCATGGAAAGACCCGAAAGACTGATGTCGCGTAGGCGCGCCTTGAGGCGCATGCCATGTTGCCCGGGGAACCGGAAGAGCAGGACGGCGCCGGCATCGGGAGGAATCGTGAAGCGATGCTGCAATCGTCGGTTCGACTGCGTCGCCACCATTTTTGACTCCGCCATGCCCACCCCCACGGTCGTTCGTGCCGCCCAGCTGCGGCCTACCCAATATGGGGTCCGGGGGAGTTCTAGGCCAGCCGCCCGGCAGGGGGTACCCTTTGCTGCTATTTTGGGTGGCACCCCGTGGGGTGTGACGTTCCTTACCGAGTGAAGGAGAGACCTCCATGAAGCACCATCGCGTGTTGGCCGTCGCCGTTCTCGTCGTCGGACTTGCCGGCGTTGTCGCAGGATGTTCGTCCAGCAACGACGGCAAGGGATCCCAGGGCTCGCTCGCGATCACGTTGGGAGCCACCTCGGCGCCGGCTGCCGGAGCGGTTCAGGCCTCGGCCGCCGGTACCGACGATGCCCTGTCTCACCTCAAGGCGGCCGTCATCACGCTCTCGGGAATCGAAGCCCGGATGGCCGATGGGACCTGGGTGCCCGTCGAGACGGGCCTGCCCGTGGATGTCGATCTGATCGCGATCCTGAACGCGGGAAACGTGGCCACGCTCCCCGCCGATCTCCTCCCCGAAGGCGACTACGACGCTCTCGAGCTACGGATCACGGCCGTTCAGCTCACGCTGCAAAACGACACGACCGTTGCGATCACCCCGCCCGGAACCGGATGGACGGCGAGGATCCCGGTCAGTTTCAGCGTCGTTGCCGGCCAGTCGACGGTCGTCAACCTGAAACTGCGCTGCGGAAGCTCGTTCAAGCTGTTCGAGGGACAGATTGAATTCGACCCGGAGATCGAGGCCGAGGGCGTGGAGCACAACTAGCCGAACGGGGACATTCCGCTTGCTTACGCCCACCAAGGCGACAGCCGCTTGCCCGTCGGGCCCGGTACGGTCGCGTAGTGGGAAACGTCGTTGAACAGGACGAGCCGCGCTTCCGCGCCGGATTTCACGTCGAGGATGTTCAGACCGCACGGGCTCATGTCCAAGCGATCGCGATAACCGCGCAACTCCACGCCGAGCAGCTCGCCGATCACGAGACGAATCGTTGCCTTGTGCGAGACGACGAGGACCGAGCCGTCCGGGTGCCGGCCGACGATCGCGAGAAACGCCGGCAGCGCGCGGGCCAGAACCTGAAGTCCGGTCTCGCCGTTTGATGGGGCGAACGTGAACGGGTCACGTTCCCAGCGGGCGTACTCGTCGGGGAACGTCGCGCGGATTTCCTCGCGGGTTTTTCCCTCCCAATGACCGTGGTCGGTCTCTCTCAGCTCGGGGACGGTCGCCACGTGGAGGCTGCGACCGGCGGCAATCCGGCTTGCCGTCTCCTGCGCGCGCGACATCGGGCTCGCGTAGACGGCGGCAAGCGGCTCCTCCGCCAGACGCGCGCCGAGCGCCTGCGCTTGCGCTCGTCCTTCGTCGGACAGGGCCACGTCCACGGCGCCCGCATACCGGTCCTCCGCCGAAAGAACGGTCGCCCCGTGTCGTACGAGAAACACACGTGTTGCCATCGAACCTCCTAGTCCAGACTCTTCCGGAACCTCAGCGAGGCCAGGGAGAGCACCGTCGCTCCGATGACCATCAGCGCCACGGCGTCGGGCCAGAGCACCTCGAGACCCGAGCCCCTGAGGAAGATGCCACGGATAATGTGCGTGTAGTACTTGAGCGGGATGATGACGGTGAACTTCTGGATGACCGCCGGCATGTTCTCGACGGGGAAAATCAGTCCCGACAGGTAGATCATGGGGACCATGACGAGGTAGACCGCGCTCATCATGGCCTGCTGCTGCGTGCGGACGAGAGTCGACACGAACAGTCCCAGGCCGAGGGTGCACATGAGAAACGGCATGGTCATCAGAACGAGCAGCGCGAGCGACCCCCGCAACGGCACCCGGAACAGGCCCACCGCCACCGCCGAGACGAGGAGGGTGTCCAGGAATCCCACGCAAGCGAATGGAAAGAGCTTGCCCAGCACGAGCTGCCAAGGGCGGATCGGCGAGACGATGATCTGCTCGAGGGTCCCCATCTCCTTCTCGCGGACCACCGCCATCGACGGGAGGATCATCGTAACGAGCATCAGGACCATGGCCAGAATCGCGGGTACGTAAAACCACCGGCTCCTCAGGTCCGGGTTGTACCAGACCCGCGAGACGAGCTCGACTCCCCCCCGCGCTTCCGGCCGGCCGCCCGCCGCTGTGACGATCCGCGACGCATAAGACAGGCCGACGACCGCCGACGTGCTGTCGCTGCCGTCGACGATCAGCTGGACGCGTGGAGCCCGGCCGGAGGCGACGTCGCGACCGAATCCGGGCGGGATCACCAGCGCGACCTGGGCACGCCCCCGGACCAGCTGCGGCTCGATCTCGGACTCCGCACCCACGGAACCCACCAACCGGAAGTACCCCGAAGCGGTGAAGCGGTCGACGAGGGCGCGGGAGGCGGCCCCGTGATCGTCGTCAAGAAGGAGCAACGGAATATCGGTCACGTCGTTGTTCGCGGCGTACCCCAGCGCGAGCAACTGGACCATCGGCCCGATGATCATCGCGGGGATCATGCGTTTGTCGCGGCGGAGCTGCTGGAACTCCTTCACGATCACGCGAAACAGCGTCTTCATCTCAGTGCTCCGCCTTGGCGAGACGACGCCAGGCGAGCGCCAGGACGACGGCGCCGTAGAGGAGCAGGAACCCGAGATCGCCGAGAAACGCCGTGAGCGGCGCTCCCTTCAGGATGATGCCGCGTGAGATCACGAGAAAATAGCGGGCGGGCACGGCGTAGGTCACCAGCTGCAGCACGTGAGGCATCGAGCGGATCGGGAAGATGAACCCCGAAAGGAAGATCGCGGGAAGCATCGACGTAAGGCTGCCGACCTGAAAGGCCATGGCCTGGCTCTTCGACATCGACGAGACGAGCAAGCCGGACCCGAGCGCTCCGATTAGGTAGACGAGCGTCGCGACGAAGAGATCGAAGTACGAGCCGCGCACCGCGACACCGAACAGCACGCGGGCGGCCAGAAGGATGATCGCCGTCGCGACCAGCGAGATCATCAGGTAGGGGAGGGTCTTTCCGATCAACAACTCGGCGGGACGCAAGGAGGTGACGAGGAGTTGCTCCATCGTCCCCCGCTCCTTCTCGCGCACGACGGACAGCGCGGTCGAGAGCACGGCTGTGAGCATGAGGATGAAACCCATCAAGCCGGGGACGAGGAAGTTCGTGGATTTGAGCTCGGGGTTGTACCAGACTCGGGATTCGAACCTGACCGGGGGGTGTGCCGCGGTTCCCGACAGGATCGCCCGGATCTGCACACTCTGCTGAGCGACCAGCCCTTCCGCGTAGCCGAGCAGGGTCGTTGCAGTCGCGGCGTCGGCGCCGTCGACGAGCAGTTGCACTTTGGCCACGCGGGAAGCGGCGAGTTCGCTCGCGTAGTCTTCGGGGATGACGAGGACGGCCTTGGCCTTCCGGCGCGCGAGAACTTCTCCGGGGTCAACCCCGGCCGGCAGACGGCCGGCATCGTCGAAGTAGGTCGAGTTCACGAACGAGGCCACGAGGTCGCGGCTGGCGTGCGTGAGGCTCCGGTCTTGGATCACGAGCGCGACGTGGCGCACGTCAAAGTTGAGAGCGTACCCGTAGAGCAGCAGCATGAAAGTCGGGATGCCCAGCAGCATCATCAAGCTGAACGGATCGCGCCGCGCCTGGCGCAGTTCCTTCCCGGCGATGGCGAGCGTTTTTCTCATCCGGCGCCCGAGCGAGCGCGCGCTTCCGTTTCCATCTCGACCGTGTGGATGAACACATCCTCGAGGGACGGCACGATCCGTTCGACCGTGGCCGGGACGTTGCCGGCAGCCGCAATCAGTTCGCGCGTGAGACGGGCTCCGTTCGCGGGGTCCGCCACGACGACGTGGAGCCGCGTGCCGAACACGGCGGCTTCCAGAACCCACGGTGCGGCTTCGAGCTGTTCGAGCGCTTCCAGGAATCGAGGACAGCCGACCTCGAGGATTGCGCGGCCGGCGAAGACCTGCTTGAGTTCGGAAACGGAGCCGAGCGCGACGAGTCGGCCGTCGTGCATCAGCCCGACCCGGTTGCAGTGCTCCGCTTCCTCCAGGTAGTGCGTGGTGACGAGGACGGTGACGCCTTCTGCCGCCATCGCGTCGATGCGGTCCCAAAATCGCCGTCGCGAGATCGGATCGACGCCGCCCGTCGGTTCGTCGAGGAACACCATCCTCGGCCGGTGGAGCACCGCGCAAGCGAGGGCCAGTCGTTGCTTCCATCCCCCGGGAAGCGAGCCCGTCAGCTGATCTTCCTTGCCGGCGAGATCGGCCATGTCGATCGCCCAGCGCCGTCGCTCGACGCCATCCGCTCCGGAGAGACCGTAGATGCCTCCGAAGAACTCGAGATTCTCGCGAACGGAAAGATCGTCATAGAGCGAGAACCGCTGCGTCATGTACCCGATCCGCCGTTTGACTCCTTCCGGGTCGCGGGCCACATCGATGCCGAGGACTCGAGCCTCGCCGCCGCTCGGCGTCAACAGGCCGCAGAACATGCGGATCGCGGTCGATTTCCCGGCGCCGTTGCTGCCGAGCAGGCCGAACACCTCGCCCTCACCGACGGAGAGATCCAGGGCGTCCACGGCGACGAACGCGCCGAACCGCTTCGTCAGCTTCATGGCCTCGATCGCGAGCGGCGCGCTCACCGACCCGACTCCCGGACCCGCGCGATAAAAACGTCTTCGAGCGAAGGGAGGACCACGCGCGAGGATTCCACGACGACGCCGGAAGCGGTCAGTCGCTCCGCGAACTCCTGCGCGGCACGAGCCGCGTTGATGCTGGCTATCGAAGGGAGGGAGATATGCAGTCGTTCGCCGAAAATCTGGATGTCGCCGACACCCGGCGCTCTGGCGAGCATGTCCCGCGCCAGGTCTTTTGGTGTGGCGAGCAGCTCGAGCATCGACCCGTTCCAACCGTCGCGAAGGGACAACGGGGCGTCGGCCACGAGGATGCGCCCGCGGTCCATGAGCCCCACACGCGCGCACCGTTCGGCTTCGTCGAGGTAGGGGGTCGTGAGGAGGATCGTCAACCCGGACCGCAGCAGGCGCGAGAGGATGCGCCAGAAATCCCGCCGCGAAACCGGGTCGACGCCTGTCGTGGGTTCGTCGAGAACGAGCAACTCAGGCGTGTGAATGAGGGTGCAGGCCAGGGCGAGCTTCTGCTTCATCCCTCCGGAGAGGCGGTCCGCGAGACGATCTCGAAATGGGGTCATCCGCAGCAGATCGAGCAATTCGTCGCGGCGGGGGCGCCAGCCCGCGACGGCGTGGATCCGCGCGAAGAAGGCGATGTTCTCGTCCACGGAGAGATCGCCGTAAAGCGAGAACCGCTGCGGCAGGTAGCCGATGCGGGCCGAGAGCGTGCGGCGCTGCCGGAACGGCTCGAGGCCGCAGGTCGTCACGGAACCGCCGTCCGGCGCCAACAATCCGAGCACGGTGCGCAGCGTCGTCGTTTTCCCCGCGCCGTCGGGCCCGATCAATCCGAACATTTCGCCGCGTCCTACGTCGAACGAAACATCCTCGACCGCGACGACCCCACCCGCATACGACTTGCGGAGCCCGACGACTCGTACCGGCGGTTCGGCCACGGGCTCCACGCTCAAAAGCGCGCTTCGGCGGGCATGCCCGGCTTGAACAGGCCGTCCGCGTTGTCGAGCGCGATCTTGACGCGGTAGACGAGCTTCACGCGCTCGTCTCGCGTCTGGACGTTTCTCGGCGTGAATTCGGCCGTGGACGCGATGAAGCTGACCTTGCCTTGCCGCTTCTCCCCGCCGTCGGTGACGACCTCGGCGGGGGCGCCCAGCCGGATCTTCCCGAGATCGGGTTCCGCGACGTAGACGGTCAGCCACGGCCTGCCGAGATCGGTGATCACCAGAATCGGGGCGCCGGCCGCGAGAAGCTCGCCGGGCTCGGAAATCTTTTCGGTGACGATTCCGTCGATCGGACTGACGACGGTCGCGTCGGCAATCTGTTGCCGGAGTTGGGCGATTCGCGCCTCCATCGCGTCCCGGGTCGCCCGTGCCGCGTCGATCTCCTGATCCCGGCTCCCCGCCTTGGCGCGCGCCAATGCTTGCTTGGCGCTTTCGAGCTGGCCGGTCAAAACGTCACGGCGGGCCAAGGCGTCGTCCCTCGTCTTCACCGTGGTGACGCCCTCGGCAACGAGGGTGTCCTGGCGCTTCAGTTCTTTCTCAGCTCCGGCGAGATCCGCCTGGACCCCCTCGACTCGGGCGGCCAGTTCCGCGATGTCTTCGCGCCGGGATCCGGCGACCCGCAGGCGATACACGGCGTCGGCCTGGTCGCGTTGAGCGACGGCCTCACGCAGGGACAACTCCGCATCGACGGTGTCGAGAGCGCCGAGCAACTGGCCGGCCTTCACCGCATCACCTTCGTCCACCGGCCGCTGCAGGAGCCGCCCACGGACCTTGGCGGCCACGCGGACATCGATGGCCTCGATGTGGCCGGACGCGACAACACCCCCGTCGTGCGCGGAGCGGCTGCACGCCGCGACCGAGATCGAAACGAGGATTGCGGCAAGGGAACGGTTCATGCGATCACTCCTTGGCCAAGCCACGGGCGAGCAATTCCTGGATGTGGGTCACGAATTCTCGGGGATCGGGGGGCGCCACCGGCACGACCCCTTCGGCGATCATCCGATCGCGGAGCGGCTTGGCCGCGAAGAAGAAAGCGAGGCATCCGATCACCGTCTGGTGCATGAAAAGCGGATCGACCTCGCGAAAGGTCCCCTCGGCGACACCCTGGGCAACTATCGACCGAACGGCCTCGAAGATGCGGCGCATGTTCGGGAGCAACGCCGCGTCAAGCCCGCGCCCGCCCGACATCGCCTCGCGCAGCATCATCGCCGACAGGCCCGGACGCCGTTGATGCAACTCGCCGAAGATCGCGACGAAACGCGCGAGCTTCGCATCCGCGCGGGCCGGCTCGTGTTCGAGCTCGCCGAGGCGTGTCACCGCCCACTCGAAATCGCGTGTGAGGATCGCCGTGTACAGCCCTTGCTTCCCGCGGAAGTGGTAGTTGATCATCGCTTTGTTGACGCGCGCACGGACCGCGATCGCATCCACGGTCGCACCGGAGAAACCGCGCTCCGCGAAAAGCTCGCTGCCGGAGGACATCAGCGCCTCGCGCGTCGCCTCCGCGTCCCTCTGCCCGCGGGCCCGGGCGGTCTCATCGGTGCCAGCGTCAACCATTCCCGGCCCTCAATCAACCAAACGTTTAATTGAAATGATACCCATAAGCGTTACGACCGCAAGACCAACGTTTCTGCGCCGACTCGGGAGGCACGGGCGCCGGGGGTCTTGGCACCTATATTGGAATTCGTGGAAAAAACAGAGAGCGCCGGTGTGGCCGCGATAGGCCCCTTGCCCATCCTCCCCCTGATCAACGGGGAGCCTGGCACGGGAGCGGGCGCCCACATCGCCGATATCAACCCGTCGACGGGGGCCCCCTTTGCCTGGGTGGCCTGCGCCGACGCCGCGGAGATCGAGCACGCCGTCGAGGCGGCCACCTTCGCCGCGAAGCTCTGGCGCGGCGCCCCGTTCGAAGAGCGGGCCCGACGTTTGGCGCGGCTCGCGGAGCGAGTTCACGAACAGGCCGAGACGCTTGCGAGCCTCATCGCCCTCGAGCAGGGGAAGCCCTTCGCCGAGGCGTTAGCTCTCGAAGTCCTCCCCTCGCTCGATCACCTGCGGTTCCTGTCGCGCCACGCCAGGGAGTTGACCCAAGGAGAGCCGATCGAGCCACGCCATCCGTTGTACGCCCACAAGCGCGCGCTCTACCTCTACGACCCGCTCGGTGTCGTCGTGCTCGTGACGTCGTCATCGCTCCCGTTCGCGCAGCCGTTGATCCAGACGGCGTCGGCGCTCGCGATGGGCAACGCCGTGATCCTCAAACCCTCGTCGTCGACGCCGCTCACCGCCTTGCGGGTGGGCGAGTTGTGCGCCCTGGCCGGCTTTCCCGCGGGACTGGTCAACGTCGTTCCCGCGAGCCCGGAGGACACGCTTCGGCTCGTCTCGCACGACAACGTGGCCAAGGTGTTCGTCACGGGAACACCCGAGGCGGGACAGGGCATCATGGCCGCCGCAGCAGGCGCGCCGCGGCCCGTCGTGCTCAGCCTGGGCGGTAAGCACCCTTCGATCGTCGCGGCGGACGCCAACATCGCGCGCGCGGCGCGCGGCATCGTCTGGGGCGCCCTGGCCAACGCTGGGCAAAACTGCGGGGCGGTCGAGCGCGTGTATGTCGAAGAGCGTATCGCAGCGGAATTCGTCGAGGCGGTGCTCGTTGAGGTGGATCGTATCCGCACCGGCGACCCGATGGGCGGGAGCGTCGAGGTCGGCCCGCTGATCTCGGAACAACGGCGCCTGACCGTTCACGAGCACGTCAGCGAAGCGGTGCTTTTCGGAGCTCGCCTGCTCCGCGGCGGCCAGCTTCCGGAGGGGCCGGGGTTCTTCTACCCGCCCACGGTCGTGCTCGACCCCCCGGAAGGATGCCGTTTGCTCCAGGAGGAGACCCTCGGCCCCGTGATCCCCATCGTTGCCATCGAGAGCATCGAGCGCGCGATCGAAAAAGCCAACGACAGCGCGTTTGCGTTGACCGCCTCGGGCTGGACGACGTCGGAGGACACCGCGGAGCGGATGATGGTCGGCCTTCAAGCCGGAGTCGTAACGATCAACGACATCCTGTACGCCTACGGCGAGCCGGCGGCGACCTGGTCGGGGTTCAAGCGCAGCGGCATGGGCGCCAGTCACGGGCTTTCGGGATTGAAGGAGATGAGCCGCCGCCGCTTCGTCTCGTTCGACGGCTCGCCCGCCGAAGCTCCGGCCTTCGCCTTCCCTTATGGCGCCGAGGCCGCCGGAACGGTTGCCTCCGTCATGGACTCGCTGCACGCCCCGACGCGATGGAAGCGCGGGGTCGCACTGCTTCGACTCTTGCGTTCGACGCGATTCCGCACCCGAGTCCCGTGGCGTTCGTACCTGTTGGCGAGGAAGAGCGGGCAGCCTTAAGGGCTAATCGATTTTTTCGTACAACGGTCGCAGGGCGAGGAGAACATCGGCGACCGCGTCGCTCCAGGCCGGCGTTCCGACGAGATCGAGCGACGCCGGGAGATCCCATCGCCGCCCCAGCTCCCACCAGACACCGCGGCGCGACACCTCGACGAAAGCCTGGTCCCAATCGGTCTCACTGGTGAAAACGCAACGCGATCCTTCGGGCCAGGGGGAGGCGGCGTAGACGCGGAACGACAGGCCGGCGGAAGCCGCGGTCTCGGAGAGCGCGTCACCCAGCCCGGCCATACGGGCCCGGAACTCAAAGCGACCAAACGCGTCAGCCGCGGTGTCCCAGGCAAGACGGGCCGCGACGAAATTGGCGTGAACGCCGACGTTGAGCTGCGGCCCGGCCTGATAGCCGTGCGGGAGACGCGAGAGGGCCAGCCAGGTGCAAAACGGAACGTATCCCTTGGGCCAATTGAGCTGCGGCACGTGCGCATGAAACGGGGCGGCCTGCGCCTCGTTCAGGAGCAGGAGGGCGTCGTCAGCCAAGAGCTTGAGCCCCGGGTGGAACGCTTCGATGATCGCCCTGCGGCGGACCTCCCGCTCGCGGATCGCAAAGACGTCGAAATCCTCGCGCCGGAACCCGGGGAACCTGGGGGGCGGCCGCAAGAGCATGCTTTGATCCTAAGACAACTCGCGCCGGCCCGCTCCAGTTGGGTTAACGTAGGCTTCCACGGTACGCAAAATCCTCTTTTCGAGGGAGTCCAGCATGCGTCGTCATCGGCTGTCCCTGCTCGCGTCGCTTCTCCTGGTGGTCGCGGCGGTCCTGCCTGCGTCGGCCCAGGACATGGCGGCATTCGAGAAGAACCTCACAGTCCACAAAATGAAGAACGGTCTCACGGTGCTGATCTACCGGCGTCCGGTCGCGCCGGTGTTCTCGTTTTTCACCTACGTCGACGTCGGCGCCGCGCAAGAGGTTCCGGGAATCACGGGCCTGGCGCACATGTTCGAGCACATGGCGTTCAAAGGAACCAGCGTCATCGGCACCAAGGACTACAAGGCCGAAGCCGCGGCGCTAGCGAAAGTGGACTCGGCCTATCACGCCTACGACGCCGAGCGGCGCAATCCGCTTGCGGACCCGGCCAAGCTCGACACGCTCAAAAAAACGTTTAAGGACGCCCAGGACGCCGCCGACGCCTTTATCGAGAAGAACGAGTTCAGCAAGATCGTCGATCGCGCGGGCGGAGTCGGCATGAATGCGTCCACGAGCTCCGACCAGACGGTCTACTTCTACTCGCTTCCCGCGAACAAGGTGGAACTCTGGGCCTACCTCGAGTCGTCGCGTTTTCTCGATCCGGTCTTTCGCGAGTTCTACAAAGAGCGCGACGTCGTCATGGAAGAGCGGCGGTTGCGCACCGAGAGCTCGCCGGGCGGGCGCTTGAGAGAGCAGTTCAACGCGACGGCGTTTTTCGCTCATCCCTACAAGCAGCCGGTGGTCGGCTACATGAGCGACCTGATGTCGTTCACGCGCGAAGACGCCGAGGCGTTCTACCGCAAGTACTACGTCCCCGCGGATATGACGATCGCGATCGTCGGCGACGTCAAACCCGAGGCGGTCCTTCCGATCATCGATACGTACTTCGGCCGCCTTCCGGCCGGCCCGAAGCCCGACACGCTTCGCACCGTCGAGCCGAAACAGACCGCCGAAAAGACGGTGCTCCTCGTCGATCCGGCGCAGCCCGTGTACATGGAGGCGTATCACCGCCCCGAAGGGACGAGCCCGGAGGACCCGATTTACGACGTCATCGCGGACGTGCTTTCGGGGGGGCGGACCTCGCGCCTTTACCGGAGCCTCGTGCGCGACAAGAAGATCGCGGCGGGAGCCTTCGCGTTCAACGGCTCCCCCGGATCGAAGTACCCGACGCTCATCGTCATGCAAGCCGTTCCGACCCCAGGCCACACCAATGAAGAGGTTCAGGCCGCCATCCGCGAGCAGCTGGAGCGGCTCAAGACCGAGCCGATCACCGACGACGAGCTCAAGATGGTCAAGACGAGGGCGAAGGCCAATCTGATCCGAAGCCTCGACGACAACTCGGGGATCGCAACCCAGCTCGCGTTTTCGCAGGCGCGTTACGGCGACTGGCGGGAAATTTTCCGGACCGTCGAGCGGCTGGACAACGTGACGAAGGACGACGTCATGCGCGTCGCGCATGCGACGTTCGTGCCGACGAACCGGACCGTGGGGATGATCGAGAACGCGGATGCGGCCAAGGCCGCGAAGTGAGAGGAGACACCGCCATGACCCAGCGCTTCGCGACCCGACTGACAATCGCTTGCCTCACAGGATTGCTTTTCGCCGTGCCGGCGGTGGCGCAGGTCAAAAGCTACACCGAGATCAAAAAGACGCCGCTCCCGGACTTCAAGGTGGCGCAGCCGGAGACGTTTACGCTCAAGAACGGGATGCGCGTTTTCCTCATGGAGGACCGGGAGATCCCGATCATCTCGGTGCGCGCCCTGGTGCGGACCGGCTCGTTCTGGGAGCCGCAAGGCAAGGTCGGCCTCGCGCGACTGACCGGCACCGTACAGCGGACCGGCGGGACGACGTCGATGACCGGCGACCAACTCGACGATTTCCTCGAGGCACGCGCAGCGATCGTCGAGACCGGGATCGGAGGGGATGCGGGCGGGACCTCGATGAACTGCCTCAAGCAGGACTTCGACGACGTCTTCAAGGTCTTCCTCGACGTGTTGCGCAACCCCGCGTTCGCGCAGGACAAGCTCGATCTGGCAAAGGTCCAGGCCAACGCGTCGATCGCCCGCAGAAACGACAACGTCGGCGGCATCACGGGACGCGAGATCGGCCGGCTGGTCTACGGGCCCGACTCGCCGCTCGTCAGTCTCGAGCAGTACGCGACCATCGCTGCGATCACGCGCGAGGATCTCGCCGCGTGGCACAAGACGTACTTCGTTCCCAACAACGTCATGCTGGGCGTCAGCGGAGACTTCGACTCCAAAACGATGCGCAAGACGATCGAGAAGGCCTTCGCGTCGTGGCCGAAGGGTCCGGCCGTGACGGTCGGCAAGATCCCCTTTCGCACGACGCCGAACCCCGGCGTCTTCTTCATCGAGAAGGCCGACGTCACGCAGGCCAACATCGCCATGGCCGAGCTCGGCATCGAGCAGACGAATCCCGACTACTTCGCCGCCCAGATCATGAACGAGGTGTTGGGCGGAGGTTTCTCGGGCCGTCTGGTCAACGCGATTCGCACCAAGAAGGGTCTGGCGTACAGCGTGAGCGGCGGGCTGGGCGCCGCGTTTGACCGTCCCGGCCTCATGCGCCTCGGCATGCAGACGAAATCCGCGTCGCTGTTCGACGCCATCGCGGCGCTCAAAGAAGAGGTCAACGGGATCATCACCAATCCTCCGACCGACGACGAGATGAGCCTCGCGAAGGAGTCGTTTCTCAACTCGTTCATCTTCAATTACGACTCGCGCGCCGGCATCCTCGCGCAGCAGATGACCTACGCTTACCACGGCCTCCCGTCGAACTACCTCGAGATGTATCGCTCCAACATCGAGAAAGTCACCAAGGACGACGTCGTGCGCGTGGCAAAGAAGTACGTCCACGTCGACGACCTGTCGATCCTCGTGGTGGGACGGGCGGCGGATTTTCCGAAGCCTCTCGACACGCTCGGCAAGGTGACGAACGTGGACATCACGATCCCGAAGAAGCCCGCGACGAACTAGATCGGCAGCGTCTCGAGGGAAGATCCGTGTCGACCATCACGCGATATCGAGCCATCGGCCTTCTCTTGGTGGCCGTTCTCGTTGTGGAGACGCAGGCCTGTTCGGTGCGTAAATGGGCGGCCGGCAAAGTCGGGGACGCTCTCGCCAGAGGGGGGACCACTTACGCGAGCGACGACGACCCCGAACTGGTCGGTGACGCGCTGCCTTTCGCCCTCAAGACGATCGAGGGACTCCTCGAAACGACGCCGCGACACAAGGGGCTCCTCCTCTCGGCGGCCTCCGGCTTCACGCAGTACGCCTACGTCTACCTCGCGATGGAGGCCGACTACGTCGAGGACGCGGATCTCGCAAGCGCGACGCACCTGCGCTCCCGAGCCATGGGCCTCTATCGCCGCGCGTTCGAGTACGGGATGCGTGGGCTCGAGGTCGACCATCCCGGACTTCGACAGGGGCTGGGATACGATGCACGCGTTGCGCTCGCGGGGTTGAAAAAGGACGACGTCCCCATGCTGTATTGGACGAGTGCGGCGTGGAGCCTCGATATCTCGCTCGACAAGACCAACGCCACCCTGGCGGTGAACCTCCCGCTCGCCGAAAAACTGATGCACCGGGCGCTCGAGCTCGACCCAAGCTACGGTGACGGCGTGATCCACGACTACTACATCTCGTACGAAGGCGGGCGGGCAGGGGCCGCCGGCGGGTCGATCGAGCGGGCGCGCGAGGAGTTGGCCTCGTCGCTCGAATTGGCGAAGGGACGGCGGGCGGCCCCGTACCTCGCGTTCGCCGAGTCAGTGTCGGTCGGCACGCAGGACCGGCGGGAATTCACCGACCTGCTCGAGGCCGCACTGGCGGTGAACCCGGACACAGCAGCGGAGTACCGCCTGGCGAACATCGTCGCGCAGCGGCGCGCCCGGTGGCTGCTCAGGCGGATCGACGACCTGTTCGTGGAATAGCAGAATAGAGCGGTGGCGTGAGCCCACCTGGAGATTGCAACCTTGCCTTTCAAACGACGTTTCTCCCTTTCGGCGGCCGCAATCGCACTTTTCGCCGTGTCCGTCTCTTCGGCCGCCGATCCGGTCGTGGTCAAGATGGCAACTCTCGTTCCCGCCGGTTCCAGCTGGAATAGGTCGCTCCAAGAAATGGGGCAAAAGTGGCAGCAGGTCTCCGGCGGGAAAGTCGTCCTCAAGCTCTACGCCGGCGGGGTAGCCGGGGACGACGCCGACGTCGTCCGCAAGATGCGCCTCGGGACGCTCAACGCGGGGCTGCTTGCGACCACCGGACTCGCCGACATCGAGCGCTCGGTGCTGGCGTTGCAGATTCCGATGCTCTACGAGGATTACGACGAGGCCGACTGGGTCGCGGCCAAGATGACCCCCTCCCTCGAGGCGCAATTCGACGCCAAAGGATTCGTCGTGCTGGCTTGGGTCGACGGCGGGTGGGTGCACTTCTTCACCAAGACGCCTGCGCGAACCCCCGAAGAGCTGAAATCAGCCAAGCTGTTCACTTGGGCCGGTGACGACAAGTACACGGAGCTGTGGAAGGGGGCCGGCTTCAACGCGATCCCGCTTCCGGCCACCGAGATCTCGACCGCGCTCCAAACCGGCCTGGTCAACGCGATCTGCACCACACCGCAGGTCGCGGCGGTCATGCAGTGGTACAACAACGCGAAGAACATGACCGACGTCAACTGGGCCCTCCTTCTCGGGGCGGTGGTGGTCGACAAGAAGACCTGGGAGAAAATCCCGGCCGACGTGCGTCCCGCGATTCTTGCGGTCACGCGCGAGACCGGGCGCCAACTGAGTCAACAGACTCGCGCGGATGAGCTCGAGAGCATCGAGGCGATGAAGAAGCGGGGTCTCAACGTCGTGAAGCCGGGTCCGGCCGAGCTTGCGTCTTGGCACAAGCTGTTGGACAGCGTCTTCCCCCTCGTGCGCGGCAAGTACATGCCGGCGGAGGCGTTCGACGCCGTGATCAAGTACTCCGCCGAGTACCGACAGCAGAAAAAACCCGCTCCGGGGACCGGCGCGCATTGAAGTTCGGGGTCCACGCGCGCAGGGTCTGGGAAGGGTTGCTCATAGCGGCGTTTCTCGTCCTGGCGGTCCTCCCGATGATCGAACTCGTCGCCCGGCCCCTCGGACGGTTTCACCTGCCGAGTTCAGCCACCTACATTCAACTCTTGACCTTTTTCCTCACTTTCCTCGGGGGGCTCGCGGCGACGGCGTCCGACGAGCACCTTCAACTCTCCACCGCCGTGCTCCTGGGCGACGGGCGGCTGAGGCGCGCCGGGGACTTCCTCGCCAACACCACCGCCGCAACCGTATCCGCCGTGCTCGCGTACGCCGCCGTGCACGTCGTGCTGGCCGATCGAATGCTTGGCCGGCGTCTTCCATTCGGCGTGCCGGAGTGGCTTGGCGAGGCAGTGATGCCGGTCTCCCTCGGAGTCATGTCGATCCTGTACTTCACGAAGTCTCGGCCTTCGTG
The DNA here is from genome assembly GCA_031393555.1 of Acidobacteriota bacterium. Taxonomy (GTDB): domain Bacteria; phylum Acidobacteriota; class Polarisedimenticolia; order Polarisedimenticolales; family DASRJG01; genus DASRJG01. Next base: position 1,487 of record JANMVW010000299.1, on the reverse strand, counting down.
GCGCGGCCGCGCGGGCGCCGTGGCGTTGGCGCTGGGCGTCTTCGCCCTCGGCCTCGCCCCGGAAGTGTCGCGCCACGCCGTCTGGCCGCTGGCCGCAGCGCTCATGGCCGCCACACTCGTCGGCTCGCCCGTTTTCATCGCGATGGGGGGACTGGCCGCGTTGTTCTTCTTCCGCGACGGGACTCCCGTCTCGGCCGTCACCGCGGAGATCTACCGGCTGATCGCCTCCCCCACGCTTCCCGCGATCCCGCTCCTCACGGCGTGCGGCTACGTGCTGGCCGAGTCGCAAGCGGCGCACCGTCTCGTCCGCTTCTTCCGGGCGCTTTTGGGGTGGATGCCGGGCGGAGTCGCGGTGCTGGTCGCGGCCGTCTGCGCTGTCTTCACCGCCTTTACGGGCGGCTCGGGGGTGACGATCATCGCCCTCGGCGGCCTCGTCTACCCGATCCTGCGCGAGGACGGCTACCCGGAGGGGTTCTCGCTCGGTCTCGTGACCGCGGCGGGAAGCCTCGGGCTCCTCTTCCCGCCGAGCCTTCCGGTGATTCTCTACAGCGTCGTCTCCAAGGTGCCCGCCGACCAACTCTTCCTCGCCGGGCTCCTGCCGGGACTGGTCCTCGTCGTCATCGTCGCCCTTTACGGCATCACCGTCGGCCGGCGCGTGAATGCCTCGCGGCAGCCGTTCTCGCCGCGCGAGGCGATCGCCGCCACCTGGGAGGCGAAGTGGGAGCTTTCGATCCCTCTGGCCATGATCGTGCTTTTCACGACGGGGGTGGCGTCGCTGCTCGAGACGGCGGCCTTTGCGGCGATCTACACGATCGTGATCGTTTGCTTCATTCATCGAGATCTGACGATCGGGCACGGCCTCCCGCGCGCGCTCTTGCGCGGCTCCACGATGATCGGCGCCGTCCTGATCTTGCTCAGCTGCGCGCTGGGTATGACGGGCTACCTAATCGAGGCGCAGATCCCGGACCGCCTGCTCGCCTCGGTGCAGGCGCACATTCACTCGCCGCTCCTGTTTCTCCTGGTCCTCAATGGCGTTTTGCTGGTGCTCGGGAGCGTGCTGGAGGTCTTCTCGGCCATCATCATCCTCACGCCGCTCATCGTCCCGCTCGGCGTGGCCTACGGCATCGATCCGATCCACCTGGGCGTGATCTTCCTCGCCAACCTGGAGCTTGGGTTTCTCTTTCCACCGGTTGGGCTGAACCTTTTCCTCTCGTCGTCTCGCTTCGGGAAGCCGATGACCTCGCTCTACCGGCACGTCCTGCCGTTCCTCGCGATCCTGGGCGGCGGCGTACTGCTCATCACGTACGTGCCGCAACTGTCGCTCGCGCTGGTCAGGATGGTCGCGCGCCCCTAGACCTTGATCAAGCGTGATCCGAGAGGAATCGTGACGGAATAACACTCGAAACGCCCGCCAGTCGTGGCAAAGTTCAGTTGCGAAAAAGAACGCGTCACGACACGCGGAGGGCATTTCGAGTGAGCCAAAGTAG
>JANMVW010000277.1:0-17735 GCA_031393555.1 Acidobacteriota bacterium | reverse complement strand
GAGCTGGTCGAGGAGGCGGCGCGGCAGGGGGTTCCCCGGTGCAATCTCGATGGCGCGGCGCAGATGCTCCGCCGCCTCGTCGCGGGCACCTCGGCGCGCCAGGAGTACCGCCAAGTTGTAGTGCATCTGGGCATAGTCCGGGTAAATCGCGACGGCGCGGCGCAGGTGACCTTCGGCCTCGTCGGCGCGCCCGGCCTCCGCCAGGAACATCCCTGCGCCGGCCTGGAGTTTCGCAGAGCGCGGCGTCGTCGCTACATCGGCAAGCGCCAGCGCGAGGTTGTTTTTCCAGTCCGGAATGCGCGCCCACGTTCGCGCCGCGAATCCGGAAACCAGAACTGCGGCGAGAGCCACGATGATGATCGGACGTCCCCGCGTCGCCGCGGCCGGTTCTTGGCGCCCGGCGCCGATGGCGACGAAGTGCCCGATCGCAAGGCACAGTCCCAGCGACGGTAGATACGCGAGACGTTCGGCCATGATCGTCCCGGTCGCAAAGAGCAGATTGGACGAGGGAAGGAAGAACCCGACCCAGGCGAGGACGGCCAACGCCACGGGGCGGGAGTGCCGAAAACCCCACACGGTTGCCGCGACCAGCGCCGCAAGGAACGCCAAGCCCCCGAGGGCCCGCGGATCGGCGAGCGAGCGCGCGACCGGGATGGCGTCGAACGAATAGTCCGATGAGAGTTGCACCGGCGCCAGGCAAAGCCACGCATACCGCAGTTGGACCCACGCCGCGGTCAGCACGCGCGGCCACCAGCCCGCGGCCGCAGCGGGGTTGTCTAGCGGAATCGTTGCGGCGGCGGACTGGTGAACGCCCAGCGCGACCCCGCGCAACGCGAGCATGACGGCACCGGCGGTCCCATACCCGACGAGGAGCCTCCCCCGTCGGGGGGCCGCTTCCCGCCCGCGCAAGACGTCATCCGCGAAGAACAGGAACGGCGCGAGGATCGCGCTCTCTTTGGACAAAACGGCCGCGAGGTACAACGACGCCGCGCCGAGCTGCCATCGTCGCGCCAAGGCTCCCCCCTCGTTGGCGCGACGATGCGCGATCCACGCCGCGAGCACGAACATCGCCGCAAGCAACTCGGCGCGTCCGGCGATGTTCGCGACGGCTTCCGTGTGAATGGGAAGAACCGCGAACAGAAGGCCGCCCATGAGTGCCGTGCCGTAGCGCGTCCCGGCGCGTCTGAGGGCCAGCCAAACGAGCGAGGCGACGGCCGCGTGGAGCAGGACGTTGACGAGGTGAAAGCCGAACGGGCCCGTGCCGAAAACCGCCCGGTTGAGGTTAAACGACGCAATGGTCAAAGGACGGTAGAGGCCGTAGTTTTCGCCGGGGATGTTCCAGTAGGGCTCGACGAAGAGTCGAGGCAGGTGCGCGAGGGATTCTATGGCGGGGTTGCTCTCGACGAGTCGGACATCGTCGAGAGCAAATTGGTTACCGAGCGCGTGCCAGTGGACGAGTACGGCGACGAGGGCGCAAAGAAGCGGCCACTTCGGCGACGTCCTCGCCGTCATCAAAAGGTGTAGGCGTAGCTCACGAGCGCACTAAAATCCGGCGATCCCTCGGTCACGCCGATCGTCACCGCGCCACGGAACATCCCACGGCCGAACGCCCTCCAGTTGATGCCTCCGAGGACCTGCGTCGCCGTCTCGGCTCCGATCAAGTTGTTGGGGCCGGGGTTGTTGTTGTCGAAGCGCGACGTTTGGGCCAGCGCCTCGGCGACGAGCGAGACTTGGTTCGCCAACGGGAACACGGCCGAGAATCCCACCTCATAGGAAAACTGTCCGTTCAGATCGTATCCCTGGAACTTGCCGTCGCCGTTGATGCCGAGGCCCAGGTGGCCTCCCAACACGACGGATTTGTTGAGCTTGTAGCGCACGCTACCGAACGCCTGCGAGGCGAACGAATTGAAGCCGAGTCCCACGGTGTCGTCGCCCGTTGGGATCGTGAGGATGAGCCCGGCGGCGACGTCGGTGTTCGAGGCGACGTTCGGAAAGACCCACTTGCCGTAGACCTGGAGATCGGTCGCTCCAAACCCGTCCGGGCGATTCCCGGAGGCGCTCGTGTCGCCGATGCCGAAGTTGCCCCCGACCTCGAGGTTCTTGATCGGCCGAAATGCCACGACGCCGCGAAAAATGAAGGCGTCCACCGGGATGCTCTTGCTGGCGTCGGAGTATTGGAGCTGGCCTTCCCACCACTGGGACTTGACCAAGGCCGCATCCTGCGCGAAAGCGAGGAAGAGGCGATCCGACATTTCGGAAGACGCCGCGGGGGGGGCAGGCGCGGCCGGGGCGGGCGTGGCATCAGCGCCGAATGCGGCAGGGGCTCCCGCCAGGATCGCAGCGAGGAGGAGGAAGGGGCGAAGACGGCTCAGCACACTCATGCAATGTCCTTTCATCGACGGAAACCGATGCGTGAAAATTCCGTTGGGTGCGGCCTCGGGGCCGCGGGACCGTTCGTGGCGCCTCGGCGATTGTCCCGCGAGGCACCGGCATTGTGGCGGCCGTGAGAGGACCTGTCAAACGGGGGACGAGTCTCTATCGCTGCGACGCGGCTCCGGCGGCCCCTAGCGAGGCGAGTTGCGACGCGACGATCGAGGCGTCTCCTTCCGGCGAGGCGAGGGGCGGGGCGCAGGTGCGCGGCACGGCGCCACCCCGGCGGTTGAGCAGGTCGACGACGAACGACTCTTCGGTGTGACGCGCGAGCCGGATGCGGCCGGCCGCATGCGGGGCCGCGACGCAAAAAACGACCTCGCCTTGGGCGGTGTTGAGGAACCCCGCGAGCACCGTGATCCCACCGTCCGTCGACGTGAGCGTGCCGGTTTTCGCAACGAGGGCCGTCGCAAACGGCGGTGACGAAAGGCGAGGAAACGCAGCGTTCACCGTCCCGGGGTCGCATCCCGCAACCGGGAGCAGGTGCTGGATGTCGACGCCAAGGCTTGCCGCTGCCGATCGGAAGCCGCGCAGCATGGCCACGATCTGGCGTGGCGTGAGCCTGTTCTCACCCAGCCCCGATGCGGTCTGAACGTGTACCGGAACCGTCCCCGCCACGAGGCGATCGGCCAGAAGCACCGAGAGATCGCTCGGCGACCCGATCGAGGCGGCGACGCGTTCGATATCGTTGTTCGAAAATGCATTGAAGCGGCGCAGCGTTTCGGCCAGAGGCTTCGACCGGTGCTCGAACAGGGCCGTCTCCGCGCCTCTCGGTGGGTTTTCGAAACGGGCGCCGCCGATGATCTCGACCGACGGGAGCGGCGAGCGCGGCATGTCGTGCCTCGATACGCAGGCCTGCCAGGTTTGTCGGGTCGCGTGGCTCCAACGCCTCACATCGAGGGCTTGTCGCAACCGCGTGGCCATCAGCGTGCCGCGCTTCACGGGATCCGGGTTGATCCCTTGGGAACCGTTCTCCCAACCCATCCAGAACGTCCCGTCGACGACGACTTCGCCGGTCACCTTGCGAATACCCATCCGGTTCAACGCTTGCGCGACGAGGAACGCGCTTTCGGCCTGAAAGTCCGGATCGCCCGCGCCGTGGACGATGAGATCCCCCTTGAGAAGGCCGCGCGACGCATCGATCGTGCCGCGCGCGCAAAAGCGCGTCGTGAAGCGGTGGTCGGGCCCCAGCTTTTCCAGCGCCCACCAGGAGGTCGCGATCTTCACCACCGAGGCGGGGTTGATGGCGACATCCTCGCCGCGCGCATCGAGGACCTGGCCTCCTACCGTCTCGACGTACCAGACCAGTTCCGGAGGGCGCACCGCCTTCCGCGAACCGCGATGACGCGCGTTCCTGGCGGCGGCCTGTGAGGGGGCGACGACGAACATTGCGGCGGCGACGATGGCGAGAACGGATCGTGACGTCACGGGAGGTCTCCAGGGTAACGCGATGAGGCCTTCCAAACTTAGTTCCCGCCTGCAGCGTGGGTCAACCGAAAACGCCCCTTATCAGTCGAAATCAAGAGGGTTTTTGGGTTTCACGTTGGGGTCGGACGCGGCTTTCCGCCGGGCTTCCTCGAACTTCTTCTGAAGCAAATCGTCCAGGTTCTTCGTGCGATCGAACGCCTTCGAGAAGGCGTCCTCCCGCCGCGCCGCCCCGGATTTCACATCCGTCATGGCCTGCTCGAACGTCGCCGACGGATCGGCCTTCGGGCGTTCTTCCGAAAGTATCGTCCCCGTCGCCGCATCGACGACGAGCTTCGTCTTGCAGCAGGGACAATCGACCTGGACGTTTCCACTCATAGAAGCATTGTCCGCCCGACATGCTCCGCGGTCAAACGCGGACCAGCCCGCGAGGAGTGTCCCCTCCTCCCGCGCCGGCCCAGTTACTTCAAGAAGACGATGGTCGCCCCCCATCCGCCGCGGTCCGGGGGCGCATCGGCGAATGAGGCGACCTGCGGGTGACGCGACAATAGCGCGCGCACCATTTCGCGCTGGGAGCCGATTCCGCGGCCGTGGATGATGCGAACCTCGCGAAACCCGGACTCGCGCGCAGCCTCGAGGTACGAGGCGACGACGTCTTGCACGTCGCGGGGCGCGAACGCGTGCAGGTCGATCGCGTCTTCGATCGGCAGGGTGACATCATCCGGGATCTCGTCGTCCATGCCGTTCTCCGCGGCGATCGCCGATTGCTATCATGAGCGGATCTCATGAGCATCGCAGCACGTATGCCGGTCCCGCCCGTCGCGGGGCTTCGCGACGAGGCCGCGCGCGTCCTCGGCCTCGCCGGCCCCGTGATGATCGCCTACCTCGCAACGATCTCCATGGGAACGGTCGACATGTTGATGTCCGGCGCCCTCGGGGCGAAGGCGCTCGGCGCCGTAGCGCTCGGGCATATGTGGGGAATCGCGGCGTCGATCGTGGCGTGGGGGGCTGCTCGCGCACTGGACCCGGTCGTCGCACAGGCCCGTGGGGCGGGGGACACGCGCGCAGCCGGTGTCGGCCTCACGCGCGGGCTCGTCATGGCCGCGATCCTCGGCGTACCCGTTCTCGCGCTCTACGCGTTTGCCGGCCGAGGCCTCGCGGCGCTTGGGCAGCCGCCGGATCTCGTCCCGACCGCGGCAGCGTATTGTCGCATGCTGATTCCCGGCCTCCCGGCGATTTTGGCGTTCGCCATCGTGAGGAACTTCCTCCAAGCACTTTCTGTCATGCGTCCCGCCACCTACGCCATCGTGCTGGCGAATCTCTGGAACGTATTCCTCAACTGGGTCCTGATGTACGGGAAACTCGGCTGTCCGGCTCTGGGCGTCCGCGGATGCGGATTGTCGACTTCGATCAACCAGTGGCTGATGCTCGCAAGTCTGCTGTACTTCGCGCGGCGGACGATTCGGGAGTACTGGCCGGGCTGGGCCGGGGCGTGGGACCCCGCGCCTCTCGGCCGCATGCTGAAACTCGGCCTCACTCTGGGACTTCAGTTCGGCTTCGAGGTCTGGGCGTTCCATGCGGCCGGCTTCATGATGGGCCGTCTCGGTGCGATACCGTTTGCGGCGCACGCGGTCACGATCAATCTGGCCACGATCTCCTTCATGGTTCCGAGCGGCATCGGAGCCGCCGCGGCCACGCGCGTCGGCCAACTCGTCGGGGCGGGTCACGCCTGGGCTCGTTCGGCGTTTGTGGCGGTCGGCCTCGGAGCGCTCGTCATGATCGTTCCTGCAACGGCGTTCGTGCTGGCGGCGCGCCCGTTGACCCGTTTCTATTCCCTCGATCCGGGCGTGGCGGCGACGGCGATCGCGATCCTCCCCATCGCGGGGGCGTTTCAGCTTTTCGACGGCGTGCAGGCGGTTGCCTTCGGAGTGTTGCGCGGTGCGGGGGATACCCGTCTCCCCGCGGTCGCCAACGTCGTGGGGTACTGGATCGTCGGGCTGCCTGCGGGCTGGCTCCTGGCCTTTGTCGCCGGTTGGGGACCCCGGGGCGTATGGAGTGGGCTGGCGATTGGGCTCGCTGCGGTTGCGTCGCTTCTTTTGGCTCGCATCGCCTTGCTCGCGAAGCGCGGTGTGCGAAGGATGGAGATATGACACGCTGCTAGAATGCGCTTTTTGGCGTGTGCCACGAGGACGATGTCCCTCGGGCCGGGGAGAAACGATGGCCGATCGAAAGCCCTTGCGTTCGCTGACGGCGGCTGCTTTTTCGCTGCTTGCCCTGGCGGGATGCGGCCGCTCGCACGACGAACCTCCACTGACTCCGGTTCCGGCCGCGGCCCCGTCGCCCGTTGCCGCCGCTGCACCGGCGCCTCCGACGGCCACGCCCTCGCCCGCGGCGCAAACCGGGCCCCGGAGTCCGGTCCCTTCGGGTGTCGATGCAAAAAAGACCGTCGCGACCGTGAACGGCAAGCCGATCCTGGCGGAGAAGGTCTACTCCGTATACCGGATGAACCAACAGATGCTGCAGCAGCGCGGGCGCGTGCTGAACGCCGGCGATGACCAGGCGCTCAGAGTCCAGAGCCTCGAGGTCGTCGTCGCCGATGAGTTGCTCTACCAGGCCGCGCTCGCCAAGGGCATCACGGCCTCCGCCGCCGAGATCGACGCGGCGGTGAAGCAGCTCAAGCAGCGCGTCGGCTCCGAGGAGACCTACAAGAAGTTTCTTGCGGAATCGGGGCTCACCGAGGCGGAGGTTCGCCACGAGGTCGCGCGAAACATCCAGACCGAGGCGTACGGGAAGGGTCTCGTGGCCGGTAAGGGCGTCAGCGAGGAGCAGGCGAAGAAGTTCTACGACGCGAATGCCCCCAAGGGGATGTTCAATGTCCCAGAGCAGGTCCACGTGCAGTACATCCTCGTGAAGTCCTCCGAAAAGGACCCCGAATCCGTGAAGCTCGAGGCGAAAAAGCGCGCCGAGGAGGCCGCGAAGCGCGCCGCCGCCGGCGAAGATTTCACAGCGCTAGCGAAGGAGTACTCGCAAGACTCCACCGCGGCGCGCGGCGGCGACATCGGGTTCTTTCCGCGGGGGGTGATGTTCCCGAAATTCGAGGAGATCGCCTTCGCCGGGAAACCGGGCGACGTCACGCCGTTGTTTGAGACGCCGAAGGGCTTCAACGTGATGAAGATTCTGGAAAAGAAGCCCGAATCGACGCGAACCTACGAAGGGGTCAAAAACGAACTGATGCTCGATCTCGGCCGCTTGATGGAGCAAGACGCCCTCAAGGCCAAGATCCAGGAGTTGGGCGCCGCCGCGAAGATCGATATTCTCGATCCGGCGTTCGCCCTTCCGCGGAAGCTCACCGCGCCGCCGATCGCCGCCAAGCCCTAGCGCGCGCTCCCCGTCAGGGCTGCTTGTCCAATGCGCGTTCGTTGGTCCCGGTCTCGAAGAACTGGTAAGACGAGTACTCTCGCGTCGACGCTTCGGTCGGCTCCGTGCTCTTGGGTGTGACGGCGCGAAACGAGGAATAGCGCAACTGCGTCGGAAACGTCAGTTGGTCGCGGCGTGTCTGGAGCATCACCCGTCCCGAGAAGCCGATCGGCTTCGGGCCGACTCGGCCTCCCACGATGTTGAACGACTGAGACCAACGCGCGAAGAGCAGCTTGAGGCGCTCTTGTTGGTGGCTGGGCTCGGCGCGAATCTCGACCGGCGTCAGGGTCGTGGCGTCCACGAGAACGACGCCGTCCCACTGGCGGATGTCACGGCCATCGGTGTACGGGACGGCACCCTTGAACTCGAAGATGCGCACCCAATCGTATCCCTCGAAGCGATCGCCGCGCTCGCGGTACGCGAAGTAGGGCTGGTTCGCCTGGCTGAAGAGGAAGACCCACGCGTAGGCCGGCGGAAAAGCCTCCGCGTCGTTGACCTCGGTCGTCGTCACGGTCCCGTTACTCCTCATTTTTTGGCGAAACTCGAGGATCGTCTGTCCATCGCCGCGCTCGAGGAGGTATCCGTACGTTCGATACGTTTCTTTCTTCGCTTCGCCGGAGTCGAACCGCGCCTTGCGCACTGTCTCGGCGCACGTGAACTTGACCGCGTACTTGAGGTACTTATCCGCCACCCCGGCGAGCCGCGTGGCCAGCTCTGGCGCCAGTCCCCAGGGGGAGCCGTCGTCGGGCAGGAGCGTCATGTAGGCAGGATCCGGGGCGCCCTTGTCGCTGGGGGCCGGTTCGGCACTCGGCGGCCGCTGTGGTGGCGACGAGAGGCCGGAATCCGGCGGAACCGGCGGCGGAAGTAATGCGAGAAGCGCGATGACGACGACGGCTGGTGCGAAGTTCATGCGCTGATTCTAGCCCGCGCAGCCGCTTGACACCCCTCGAGGCCAATCCTAAGGTGCCGGAGTGACCAAGAAGAGGGACTACTACGAGGTTCTCGGTGTGCCGCGATCAGCGACCGAAAAGGACCTCAAGGCCGCGTATCGCAAGCTGGCTCGCAAGTTCCATCCGGACGTGAACCCCAACGACAAGAGTGCGGAAGAGAAGTTCAAGGAAGTCTCGGGAGCGTTTGCGGTGCTCTCGGACCCTGAGAAACGAGCCAAGTACGATCGCGGTGGTCATGAGGCGTTCGAGCCCGGATTCGACCCGTTCCAGGGCACGACGATCGACTTTCAAGACCTCGGCCTTGGCAACCTGTCCGACATCTTCGAGATGTTCGGCGGCGGCGGGCGCCGTCGCGGGGCGCCCCGTCGTGCCGCACGGGGCGAGGACCTCACGCTCGAGATGCGCCTCCCTTTCGGCGACGCGATCCATGGCACCACGCTCGAAGTTGCAATCCCACGCGCGGTCTCTTGCTCGCACTGCCAAGGACGCGGTCGGCTTGCCAGCGGGGGAGCCTGTCGCGTGTGCCGCGGCGGTGGTCGCGTCAGCGTCACCGAGAACGTGAAAACGCGGATTCCGGCCGGCATCGATGACGCCGAGCGCGTGCGTATTCCCGGGAAAGGGAACGAGGGCGTCGGCGGAGGCCCTTCGGGCGATGCCTACGTGACGATCCGCGTCGAGCCCCACCCGCTGTTCCGGCGCGACGGCAGCGATCTCGTCTGCGAAGTGCCGGTGGGGGTCGTGAAGGCAACGCTCGGAGGCGATGTCGACGTTCCGACCCTCGAGGGGCGGGCCACAATCAAGATTCCCGCTGGAACGCGCGGTGGTCAGCGTTTCCGGCTCAAAGGTCGCGGCGTGGCCGCGCGCGCGGGACATCCGGCCGGAAACCTCTACGCCGTCGTGCAACTTGTTACGCCGCGAGATCTCGACGCGCGATCGCGGGAGATCTTCGAAGAGCTTGCGCGCCTCAACCCCAACGCCTAGCGAGCGTCACAACGTGCTGCACCTCTTCCACCCGGTTTTCGTCCACGCGACGGTTGCGTTCTTGATCGTGGGCGGGATGGTCGAGGCTTACGGGATCGGCCGGCGCCGCGAGGCGGCGGAGCGGTTCGGAGGTGTTTTGGTCGTCCTCGGCACGGCGTCGCTCGTCCCGGCGCTCGTGGCGGGATTCCTCGCCGAAAACTCGCTCACCTTGAGCCCTGCCGGGAGCGAGGCGGTCGCCGATCACGAGCGTCTCGGCCTGCTCGTCTTCGGTGTATTCGTTCCGCTCTTGCTGATGAAGGCGTGGGGGCGCGGGCGGCCCCCAGAGGGCTGGCGTGGTCTCTATGCCGCTGCGCTGCTCGTCGGGGTGGGCCTCACCGTCGCCGCGGCGTACCACGGAGGCTTCATGGTGTACGAGCTGGGCGTGGGCGTAGCAGCGCCTTGAGCGCATGCCCCGCGATCTGCGGGCTTTCTCGCAACCGCCTCACCGAATACGCGTGCCACTCCTCGCCGTAGGGGACGTAAACGCGCAGCCTATGGCCCGCGGCGAGGAGGATACGGCGGAGCTCTTCTTCGACGCCGAGCAGCATCTGGAATTCGTACTGCGCCGGCGCGAGCTTGAATTGCCGGACCAAGCGGAGCGCCTCCCAGACAAGGCGCTCGTCGTGAGTCGCGATTCCCACGTACGCCTTGCGCTCGAACATGCGCGTGAGCGCCAACGTAAAGTTGGAACGGATGAGCTCCGGGTCGGTGTACGCGATGGCGCGGGGCTCGAGATAGATCCCTTTGCACAATCTGAAGTTTGCGGGTTCGTCGGTCACGGCGTCGATGTCGTCCATCGTGCGTCGCAGGCGCGCCTGGAGCACCACGCCAACGCGGCCCGGGAACTCCGCGCGAAGGGTGCGGTAGATCGCCAGCGTGGCGTCCGTGCATTGCGCATCTTCCATGTCGATCCGGACGAATCCGTTCGTCTCCGCCGCCGCGCGGACGAGCGCTCGCATGTTGGAGAGGCAGCGCGCTCGATCGAGGAGCAGGCCGAGCGCGGTCAGCTTGACCGAGACGTTGGCCTCGGCGAGTCGTTGTGCCGCCACCTGCTGGACGAGGTCGACATACGCGCGCGTGTTCGCGTCGGCCTGATCGAGACTGGAGATGAACTCGCCCAAGATATCGAGCGTCGCCATCGCGCCTTCGCGCCCGAGCTCGTGCACGACGCGGAAGGCGTCGTCGCGCGTGCTGCCTGCGATGTAGCGCTTGGAGAAGAAACCCACGATCGGTTTTGGAACGAGGGGTAGCGCCAGAACGACCGCTTTGTCCATGAGGCTCATGCCTGAATCAACCCCAAGATCTCTCCCTCATCCGGAAACCGGCCGAGCGCTTTCTTCGAAAACACCTTTTTGCCGTCGACCGTTACTTCGAAAACGCCTCCGCTTCCAGCGGTCAATTCACTTTCAACGTCGAAGGCCTTCTTCAATTCGGCCGCCAGACCGGCGGCTCGTGGCTTGTAGTTTCACTGCGAGCAATACTCGATTTGAATTTTCATGGCCGATCCTCCGCGCGCCATCGTAGCAAAATTCGGTGTGATTCCAGTGGTACGATTCCTCCATGTCGACTCTTCAATTCCTCGGCGCCACAGGAACGGTCACGGGCTCAAAGTACCTCTTGGAGCACCTCGGATTCCGATTGCTCGTGGACTGCGGCCTCTTCCAGGGGCTGAAGGAACTGCGCCTCCGGAACTGGAGCCCTCCACCATTCGACCCCAAGGCCCTCGACCTCGTGCTCTTGACCCACGCGCATCTGGACCACAGCGGCTATCTCCCGGTCCTGTATCGCCACGGCTATTCGGGGGAGATCCTCACGACTCCCGCGTCGCGCGATCTGTGCGGGATCATCCTCCCCGACTCCGGTCACATCCAAGAAGAAGACGCCCGTTTCGCCAACAAGAAGGGGTACTCGAAGCACAAGCCGGCGCTGCCGCTTTACACGGAACTCGATGCGCGTGCCGTGCTCCCGCGAATCCGGTGCGTCGAGTTCGACTCACCGCGCGAAGTGGGGCCGGGGATCACCGTCACATTCCGCGCGGCGGGGCACATCGTCGGTGCGGCGATGATCGAAGTGCGGCTTCGCACGAAAGGCGGCGGCGAAAAGGTGGTCGTGTTCTCCGGCGACCTCGGGCGGCCGCAGCAGCCGATCCTCCCGGATCCGGAATCGCTTCCCCCCTGCGACCATCTGCTGCTCGAGAGTACTTACGGCAATCGCGACCATCCGAAAGACGACGTGGGCGCGCGCCTCGGGAAGATCGTCAACGAAATGATCCGGCGCGGCGGTTCGCTCCTGATCCCGGCCTTCGCGGTCGGCCGAACGCAGCACTTGATGTTCCTCTTGAAGGCGTTGCGGGCCGCCGGGACGATTCCGGTCGACGTCCCGATCTTCGTCGACAGCCCCATGGCGATCGAGGCGAATCGGATCGTCATGCGCCACCCCGAGGCGCAAGATACCGAAATGCGGGAAGCGAACGCGAAAGGCGGCGACGTGCTCGGGATGCACGACGTCCGCTTCGCGACGACCTCGATCGAGTCGAAGGCGCTCAACGACATTGCCTACCCCGCGATCATCATCTCGGCCTCCGGGATGTGCGAGGGCGGCCGCATCCTGCACCACCTCGCGTACAAGCTCCCCGACCATCGCACGACGGTGTTGTTCGTCGGGTTCCAGGCGATAGGGACACGGGGTCGAGCGCTCCAGGACGGCCGGGAGTTCGTCAGGATGTACGGCCGCGAGATTCCGGTGAAAGCAAGGATCGAGACGATCGACGGTCTCTCCGCCCACGCCGATCGCGGCGAGATCCTCTCGTGGCTTCGCGCGGCGCCGGCGCGCCCCGGACGCGTGCACCTGGTCCACGGCGAGCCGGACGCACGGGACGCGCTGGCTGGAACGATCCGCCAAGAGATGGGTCTCCACGTGAACTGTCCCGACTACCTCGACACCGTGGAGTTGTGATGCCGTACTTCGCGAGGACGATCTTGGTCACCGGGTTCGAAGCGGACGTGGAGGCCGCGCGGCGCGACCACCTCGCCCATCTGGCGCGGCTTGCGGCCACGGGGAAGATCCGTGCCGCAGGCGAGTTTTCCCGTGGCGACGGCTATCTCGAGATCTTCGAAGCGAAAGACCTCCACGAGGCCGAAGCAATCGCGCGGTCAAGCCCGCTCGTCGAACTCGGTCTGGGCACGTGGATGCTGCGCGAGTGGACGGAGATCCCGCTCTGATCGTGTTCCCGGCTCACTCCGCGTTCGGGGCGATGGCTCCGGGATCGACCCAGCGGCCGTGCTGTCGGATCAGCTCCACCAAGCGATCGGCGGCGTCGCGGGTCGGGATGTCTTTTGCGACCATCTCCTTGCCGACGAACAACGCTATTTTGTCGTCTCCCCATCCGACGTAGCCGAAATCCGCGTCGGCCATCTCTCCCGGCCCGTTGACGACGCACCCCATGACCGCGATCTTCAGACCCTTCAGGTGTGCGGTGCGCGACTTGATTTCCGCGGTGGTCGTCTCGAGGTCGAACAGCGTCCGGCCGCACGACGGGCAGGAGATGAACTCCGTCTTCGTCATGCGGACGCGGGCGGCCTGCAGGATATTGAACCCGAGCCGCCGTGCGTGCGCTGCGGCTTGGGTCTCCACGTGGATGGCGTCGCCGATGCCCTGGCAGAGGAGCCCGCCGAGCGCGGAGGCCGTCCCGAGGATCTCGTCCGCGCCGCGAACCATCGGGCGATCGAGGAGCACCAAAGGAACCGCCAAGCACGCGGCGTCGAGTTCGGCCGCGAGCTTCCGGTAGGCGAACAGGGGCGTCAGGTCGAGCGCGGGATCGAGCGTCAGGAGCATGCGCGCGCCCGAGGCGGTGGCGCGTCGCGCGGTCTGGACGGCCAGCCCGATGGCGTCCTTGGCGCTGCCCCGCCGCGAGCTCGCCTCGACGAGCACCGCGGCGCGCGATGATGTCGACAGCACGAGCAGGCGGTCGAGAGCCGCCTCGGACGCCGGGTCCGCCGGACCCGAAACCACGACGTGAACGCGGTGGGCAGCCTCGAACAGACGAACCCACGCGGACTCGTCGAGCGCCGCGCCGACCGCGGGCGCGACGCGCGCGGACAGCGCCACGCGAGGGGCCACGAGTTCCATCGAGGCCCGCAGCCCGGCCAGCGCGTCGATCTCTTCGGCGTCGTCGAGTTCGACCGAGACCGTTTCCGCTCGCGTCTCCTCGGGGACCCTCACACCTGCCTCGCGGTCGAGCTCGCGTCGCAGCTCGTGGAGATCGCGAAGCGATCCGTGAAGCGGCACCTCGACGAGGACGGTTTCGTTCCCGCCGACGACCCGCGGTCCGAACACCACCTTGCCGCTCGTCCGCCCGAACGCCCTCACCGGTTCGCTCGGCCGCGGGCGCAACAACTCGGACGACGCCGACGGCGGCCCGGTCGAGAGCGCGAGGTTGGCGTTGTAGGGGGCGACGAGCGCGAACGCCACCGGGATTTCGGCGACCGGGTCTTCGGTGAGCGAGACGCGCACGGTGTCGCCGATTCCTTCTTCGAGGAGGACTCCGATCCCCAGCGCCGACTTGATGCGGCCATCCTCGCCGTCCCCGGCCTCGGTGACGCCGACGTGGAGCGGGTAGTCCATGCCCAGCGCGTCCAGGCGGCGCACCAAGAGTCGATAGACGTCGAGTACCACGGCGGGGTTTGACGCCTTCATCGACAAGACGAGGTCGCGATACCCCCAGTCCTCGCAGATCCGGACGAACTCGAGCGCGGATTCGACCATGCCCTCGGGCGAGTCGCCGAAGCGATTCATGATCCGGTCCGACAGCGAGCCGTGGTTGGTGCCGACGCGCATCGCGACGCCGAGCGCCTTCGCGCGCCGCACCAGCGGTGAGAAGACCTCGTGGAGCCGCGCGAGTTCGGCGTCGTACTCGGCCGGTGAGTACTCGCGCACGGCGAACTTCTTCTTGTCGGCGAAGTTCCCGGGGTTGACGCGGATCTTCTCGACGTGCTCGACCGCCTTCATCGCGGCCGCCGGCGTGAAATGGATATCCGCGACGAGCGGCACCGCGATCCCCAGGGCCTTCAGGGAGCGCCGTATATGCGGCAGATTGTCGGCATCGGCCGAGGTCGGGACCGTCACGCGCACGATTTCGCAACCGGCCTGGACGAGCCGCGCGATCTGGGCCACCGTGGCGGCCGTATCGGTCGTGGCCGGGGTCGTCATCGATTGGACGCGAATAGGATGATCGCCGCCCAAGGGAACGTCGCCGATGTGGACGACTCGGGTGCGCCGTCTCTGATAGGCCGAAAGCCCTGAGTTCAGTCTCATCCGCGTGCCCCTTCCGCATTGTAGGGACCGGGCGAGGCCCAGTCCACGCGCTCTCCGACAATAATTGGTAGTGGCGGCGAGGCCCCGATCGCCGAATACTGTGGGTGGCGGCCTCGCGTGAGGCGCGAGCGAGGTTCGGGAATGACGGCTAGGCAGAGGAGCTTATCGATCCTGATCGGTGTCGTTGGCGCGATCGGCAGTTGCTTTGCCCTCGTCAGTTTCTTGCTCAAGATCCAGAGCAACGGGCTGGACATCGCCGACGGAATGTCCGCGCAGGCGTTGTACCAGTCCGTGGGTTCGGCCTACAGCGGTGGATTCGTGGCCGGTTTCTCGCTCTGTTTCTTCTTGACGCTTCTCGCCGTGGCCGTCGGGACGTGGTTCGAGAACCGGCGCGACGCCGCGGCGCCCCGAACCGAAACGGTCCGATTGCCCTTGGTCGACGAGGGTCCGCGAGGGTAGGCTTAACCACGGAGGGCCGGCCATGCTTCCCTTCCGGCGCATCCTCGTAACGACCGACTTCAGCGAAACCTCCCTCGAGGCGTTTCCGGTGGCGGTCGAAATTGCCTCGCACTTCGACGCGGAACTGCTGCTCGTTCACGTCCTTCCCGTGGACACGCCGACGCCGTGGGACATCCCTCCGTACGCCGATTTCGGGCTCGCCTCGCTCCCGCTTCCAGAATACGAAGCACAGGTGCGCCAGGAGGTCGAGCGGCGTTTGGCGATGGTCGCAGCAAAGCACGTGCACAGCGTGAAGTCGCGAGGGCTCGTCGGGCGCGGCGATGCCGCGGCCGAGGTCAACCGCATGGCCACAGCCGAAAAGGCCGACCTGATCGTGCTCGCAACGCACGGCTGGACCGGCTGGAGGCATCTCGTCTTCGGCTCGGTGGCCGAAAAGGTCCTTCGCGAGGCGCCGTGCCCCGTCCTGTCGGTACGAAGCCCCGCACGGTAGAATCCCTCCGCGTAGCTATACAGGGGAGAACACCACCATGCGCATCGAGGGGATAGCGTCGATTCTCGTTCTGGCGATCGCCGCCTCCGACGGACGGACTCTTTACGACACCAAATGCGCCCAGTGCCATGGGAAAGACGGTATCGCCAAGCCTCCCGGCAAGGGATCGAGGAACTTCAACGACCCCGCTTTTCAGCGCGCCGCGTCCCGTGAGTCGATCGCCAAGATCACCGCCGAAGGCCAGGGGAAGATGCCCGGGTACCAAAGCAAGCTGAGCCCCGAACAGATCGACGCGGTGGCCGCCCACGTGAAGACCCTCGGGCCGTCGAAGTAATGCGGGGCGCCCCGCTCCTGGCGCTGCTTCTCGGCGGCCTCATCGCGGCGCAGGTTTCGGTGGCGGCGCTTCCCGACCCGCCGCTTCCCGAGGGACTCTCCGCCGAAGAACGACGCGACATCGACGTCTTTCGCCGTGCGTCCGGCTCGGTCGTTTTCATCACGAACTACACGCGTCAGGTCGATTTCTTTTCCTTCGACGCCGTCGAAACGCCCTCCGGAACGGGCAGCGGATTCGTCTGGGACAAGGAAGGGCACATCGTCACGAACTTCCACGTGATCGAGGACGGCACCAAGTTTTCCGTGACGTTGGGGGATGCGGACTACGACGCGGTCTTGGTCGGCGCCGCGCCGGACAAGGACTTGGCGGTGCTCAAGGTGGATGCTCCCCTCGGCCGGCTGGTCCCCCTGATCGTCGGCCGATCCGGCGATCTGGTCGTGGGCCAGCGCGTGCTCGCGGTGGGAAACCCGTTCGGCTTCGATCACACGCTGACGACCGGCGTGGTCAGCGGGCTCGGGCGCGAGCTCCGCTCGCCCTCGGGCCGGCGCATTCGCGACGTCATCCAGACCGACGCGGCGATCAATCCGGGGAACTCCGGCGGGCCGCTGCTCGACTCGTCGGGACGCCTGATCGGGATCAACTCGGCGATCTTCTCGCCGAACGGGGCGTCCGCCGGGATCAGCTTCGCGGTGCCGATCGATACCGTGACCCGCCTGGTGCCGCAGCTGATCCGGTACGGGCGCATCAAACAACCGGGTATCGCGGGCGCGACTCTCATCTCGGACGCGATGGCGCGCTCGAACGGTATCGAGGGTGTCGCGATCTACCAGGTCGAGGAGGGCTCCCCGGCCGACCAGTCCGGCCTCGGCGGGATCACCTTCACGCGTTCCCGCCGCCCGCGATTGGGCGATGTGATCCTCGCGGTCGATGGCAAGAAGGTGCGCGGTCAAGAAGATCTCTTCGAGGCTTTCGAGGCCGCGGGGGTCGGCGCCACTGTCAAGTTGAGTGTCGCAAACGGGCGGACCGATACGCGTCGCGACGTGCGCGTCAAACTGTACGATGTGCGCTAGCCGCCCCCGGGGCGGCCACAAAGAGGTCCTCATCCATGCCGACGAAGCCCGCCAAGACCTTGGAGACGTTTCCTAACCCGGCGCCCCGACGCGACTACACCATCGCGTTCACCTGCCCGGAGTTCACGTGCCTGTGCCCGAAGACGGGCCAGCCGGATTTCGCCACGATCTCCATCCGCTACATCCCCGGACGCACCTGCGTCGAGCTGAAGTCGCTGAAGCTTTACCTCTGGTCGTTTCGCAACGAAGGGCACTTCCACGAGGCCGTCACGAACCGAATCCTCGACGACCTCGTGAAGCTCCTGCGGCCCCGTTTTCTGGAGGTCGTCGGGGATTTCCTCGTCCGAGGCGGGATTCACACCGTCGTGACAGCCACCCACCGACCGAAATAGGGGAAATGGGGACACGCCCCTTTTCCGGGACCCGTCCCCTCTTCGGCGTTCAGGTGCTATATTCCACGACGTTTTGCGCCCGAAATGGGAGATGCGCTCCCGTCGGGTCATTTCAAGGAGGTACCGCATCGACGACAAGGTCCGTATCAACCAACAGATCCGCCTCAGTCCCGTCCGTCTTATCGGCGCCGAAGGAGAGCAGGTCGGCGTCGTCCCCATCGAAGAAGCCCGGCGTATCGCGGAAGAATCGGGGCTCGACCTCGTCGAGGTCGCTCCGGACGCCCGCCCCATCGTGGTCCGCATCATGGACTACGGCAAGCACCGGTTCGAAGCGGCCAAGAAGGTGCGCGACGCGCGTAAGAACGAAACGCGCATCATGGTCAAGCAGCTCAAGCTGCGCCCCGCCATCGGGGAGCACGATCTCGAGACGAAGCT
>JANMVW010000420.1:0-9705 GCA_031393555.1 Acidobacteriota bacterium | reverse complement strand
CATGCGTAAGGGACGCCGGCACTGCGTTTCATCGTCCACGTACTGTCCGCGGTGTCCGCTGGAAATAGGGGACAGTCCCCTATTTCCCGTGCTTGACCTGGAGGAGTTCGGCGACGATCGAAACGGCGATCTCCTCGGGGGTCTCGCCGCCGATCGGCAGGCCGATCGGACAGTGCACGCGCGCCAGCTCTTCGGGCGGCACGCCATCGTGTTCGGCAAGCTCGCCGAAGATCACCGCCTTCTTGCGGCGGCTTCCGATCAGGCCGACGTAGCGCAAGGGGCGCCCCAAGACGTGCTTCAAGGCGAGCCGGTCGGTGCGGTGGCATCGCGTCACGACCGCGACGTAACAGCCGGGATCGAGCGGCGGAAGGCCTTCGACGAACGCCGCGTCGCAAAGCCACACGCGCCCCACCGCGGCATCGCGGGCCACATCGCAAAACCCCGGCCTGTCGTCGACGAGCTCGGGTGCGAACCCCACCGTCACGGCCAGCTTGGCCAGCGCCAGCCCAACGTGCCCCGCGCCGAATACGATCAAGCGCGCCCCGCTCCCGGCGGCCTCCAAGAGGACCTCGGCGGTGCCGCCGCAGGCCATCCCGAGCGCGTTTTCGCCCTGTTCGGTGAACGTGTACCGCTTGAGCTCCGGAGAGGGCTCGGCCTGGGCGAGCAGGTTCTTGGCGTCGGCGGCGACCATCGCCTCGAAGGCCCCGCCGCCGATCGTGCCGTACGTCGAACCGTCCGCTCGAACGATCATGCGCGCGCCGGTGGTGCGCGGGGTCGAACCCGACGCCCGCACGATCGTCGCAAGCACGGCGCGCCGCCCGCTTTTGACTTCGTCGAGAAACGCTTCGAGGACCTCGCGCAACGACCCCGCCTCTCGTGTTCCATCATGATGTTCTTGGTGGGAGGTCCATTCCCCGTTTTCGCAACAAGGCGGTATCCGGGGAGCCTTGCAAGAAAAAGGGGAATGGATCTCCCACCAAGCACCGCGTGAAGAGACGCTACATCCGCGCCTTCAGGATGTCGAAGAAGATCACCAGGCCGAAAAACGCGAGCAGGAAAACGAAGCCGACGGTCATCACCCGCTCCTTGAGTTTGTCGGACAGGTCGCGGCGCAAGAGACCCTCGCAGCCCAGGATCAGGATGTGACCGCCGTCGAGCACGGGAATCGGCATCAGGTTCAAGATGCCAAGCTGGAGGCTGATCAGCGCCAGCAGGGTGAGAAACGACTGCAGGCCTCGAGCCGCTTCCCGCGAGACGCGCGCGATCTCGATCGGACCCGAAAAGGCCCGCACCGAGATCTGGCGCTTGATGAGACGCCCGAGCGTCTGGAAGACGCTCTTCGTGATATCGACGTTCCACGCGAGCGACGCCGCAAACGCTCCGCCCCACCCCAGCGTGCGGTGCACGCGGTTCCCTTCGGCGAACAGCACCCCGATCTTCCCTTTGCCGTTGTCGTCCTTGGGAACCACGACGAGTTCCTTACGCACGCCCTCGCGCAAGACCGTGAGCGCGACGCTCCGGCCGATGCTCTTTTCGAGCAGCGCCTTCAACTCCAACTCGCCCTGGGGCGCCCGGCCGTCGATCCCGACGACCTTGTCCCCGCGCGTCAGGCCCGCCGTGTCGGCCGGGCTCCCGCCGATCACCATCTCGACCTCCGGAGGGCCTCCGCCCTCCTGGATGAGCCGCCACCCGGGAGCGCCCAAGTGGTAGACGGGATCCTGCCCCGTGGACATCGAGAGTGTCTGCGGCACCCCGTCGCGCTCGATCATGACGGGCTTCACCTGATCGGGCGCCAAGATGATCTCGTTGACCTGCGTCTGCTGGTCGCGCGCGTCCTGGCCTCCGATCCGAACGACCTTGTCCCCCCGGCGCAGTCCGGCCGTTTCCGCGGGCGAGGCCGGGACGACGTCGGAGACCGTCGGATAGGCCTCGGGACGGACGACCTCGTCCCGGCCCCACGACGCGAACACCAAAGTCATGACGAAAACCGCGAGCACGATGTTGAACGTCGCCCCCGCGACGAAAACCAGAAAGCGCTGCCAGCGCGGACGCGAGAGGAACTCGTTCGCCGCACCGGTCCGCGCCTCGTCCGATTCGTCGCCGGCCATTCGGACGTAGCCGCCCAACGGTACCGCGGACAACCGGTAGTCGGTCTCGCCGCGGCGGAATCCCCACAGGCGCGGTCCGAAGCCGAGCGAAAACACGGGGACGCCGATTTTGAACGATTTCGCGACGATGAAGTGCCCGAACTCGTGGACGAAAACGAGGATGCCGAGCACTACGATGAACGACAGCGCGGTCTGAGCGAACTGAACGACTTGATTCACGATTTGACTCCCGAGGCGAGAAGGTCCGCCGCCGTTTTTCGCGCGAGGCGATCGGCGGCCAAAATGTCGTCGAGCGTGGCGGCCGCCGCGTCCCCGTGGCGATCGAGCGCCCCGCGGATCGTGACCGGAATGTCGAGGAAGCTCGCGCGGCCCGCGAGAAACGCGGCCACCGCGATTTCGTTGGCGGCGTTCAAGACGGCGGGCGCCGCCCCTCCTCGCGCCAACGCCTCATAGGCGAGCGCGAGGCACGGGAACGCCTCGGTATCGGGAGCCTCGAACCGGAGAGGCCCGGCGGCCACCAGATCGAACGGCGCAAGGGTCGAGGGCACCCGCTGAGGATAGGTCAGCGCGTACTGGATCGGATGGCGCATGTCGGTGACCCCCAGCTGCGCCTTGAACGATCCGTCGACGAACTCCACGAGGGAATGCACGACGCTTCCGGGGTGCACGACGACGCGGATGCGCTCCGGCCCCACGTCGAACAGCCACCGGGCCTCGATGACCTCGAGCCCTTTGTTCATGAGGGTCGCCGAATCGATGGTGACCTTCGGCCCCATCACCCAAGTCGGGTGCTTGAGCGCCTCCCCGGGAGTCGCGGAGGCGAGCGCCTCGCGGCTCCAGCCGCGAAACGGCCCGCCCGAAGCGGTCAGCCACAGCGTCTTGATCTCGGCGGCGCTTTCGCCGCGCAGGCACTGATGCAACGCGTTGTGCTCGCTGTCCACCGGGAGGATCAGGGCGCCGGTTGCAAGAGCGCGCGCAACGACGAACTCTCCCGCCGCGACCAACGCCTCTTTGTTGGCCAGCGCGACGTCTTTTCCCGCATCGACCGCGGCGTAGGTCGGCTCGATGCCCAACGCCCCGACAAGTCCGCAGACGACGAGCTCCGCTTCGGGGTGGCGCGCCGCCTCGATCAATCCGTCGCGGCCGAACGCCACCCGGGTCCCCGCGGGAAGACTCGAGGCGCACGCCCGGGCCTGGTCCTCGTCGGAAACGACGACGAGTTCCGGCCGGACGGCGTGCGCCTGCGCGGCCAGGCGGGTCACGTTCCGGCCCGCGGACAGCGCCACGACGCGAAATTCTCCCGGACGCGAGGCGATCACGTCGAGCGCCTGGGTCCCGATAGACCCGGTCGAGCCGAGGATGGTCAAGCGCTTCATTCAGCGGGCTCCGGCGAGAAAGACGCTCCAGTAATAGTAGAGAACCGGGGCGGCGACCAGAAGGCTGTCCACCCGGTCGAGCACGCCGCCGTGGCCGGGAAGCAGCGCGGAGGAGTCTTTCACCCCGGCCGAGCGTTTCAACATGGACTCGGCGAGATCGCCCAGGATGCCCGCGGCGCACAGCACGACCCCCAGGGCCAGAGCGTGCGCCAGAGGGAGCCGCTGAAAAAACCAGAAGTGGCCGATGAGCGCCCCGGAGATGCTCCCCAGCGCCCCGCCCGCGACCCCCTCCCAGCTCTTCTTGGGCGAAATCACCGGAGCCAGACGATGGGATCCAAACGCCGAGCCCGCGTAGTAGGCCCCGGCATCCGACAAGGTGACGCAGAGCATCGCGAGCAACAAGAGATCGGGCCCGTTCGGGGCGGGGATGACGCGCAGCCCAACCACGAACGCGAAGGGAAGCCCGACGAACAGCACCGGGAAGAACGTCGACATCGTCGCGTCGACCATCTCTTCGGGCGTCGCGCGTCGCGCCATCGCCAGCGCCGGGGACAAAAGCGCCGCCGCTGTGATCACGGCAACCGCCGCCGTGAGAGGCGACGGCAACGCGAACGCCCCGACGATGCCCAGGCACGCGCCGACGGCGAGCCCGGTGAACGGCCGGGAGCTTCGGCGCTTCAAGATCGACACGCATTCCCACGCCGCGATTCCGGTGAGCAGGAGTGCGGCCGCGAGGAAGAGAGCCAGCGGCGCCCTCTTGCAGAGGTACCACGCCGCCGGGATCAGGAACGCCGCGGTGAGGAGCCGCGTCATCCCTGCACGAGCGCGGGAGACCCCTCGTCGGCCTCGCGGGGCGACAGCCCGCCGAAGCGGCGCTCGCGACGCTGGAATTCGAGGAGCGACAAGAAGAGGTCGCGCTTACGAAAATCGGGCCACAGGGCGTCGGTGACGACGAGCTCCGCGTAGGCGATCTGCCACAGCAGGAAGTTCGACAGGCGCATCTCCCCGCCGGTGCGGATCACGAGATCGGGGTCGGGTTGTCCGCCGGTGTACAGGCGCCGCGCGAACGCCGCTTCGTCGAGCTCGTCCGGATTCACGCCGTCACGGATGAGCTCACGGCAGGCATCGACGATTTCGGCCCGGCCGCCGTAGGACAGCGCGAGATTGAAAACGAGACCCGAGTTCGCCGCGGTCGCGGTGACCGCGTGCCGCAAGACGTCTTGCACCACCGCGGGGAGCTCGTACGCCCGACCGACGACCTGGACGCGGATATTGTTCGCGCACAGCTCGTCCAACTCTTTGCGCATGTAATCGCGCAGGAGGTCCATGAGGAAGTCGACTTCGGCCTTGGGGCGCTTCCAATTTTCCTTGGAGAACGCGTAGACGGTCAAAACGGGAACCTCGAGGAGGGCGCAGGTTTCGACGGTCTCGCGTACCGAGGCGATGCCCGCGCGATGCCCGGCGATCCGGGGCAGACGCCGATTGCGCGCCCAGCGCCCGTTCCCGTCCATGATCACGGCGACGTGCCGGGGAAGCCGGGCGAGGTCGAGCTGCCGGAGCAACCCCTCCTCGACGCTTCCGGGAGACGCCAATCGCGCTAGGTCCGCCATCCGCCCTCGCCCTGGAAGTTCAAGTGCGCGCGAATCTTAATGCCTGATCGCGGACAGCGGCAACCAAACGTTCCTATCGATCGCCGTACCCCTGCGGCCGCCCTTCGTGCCACGCCCACGCGGTTCGCACGATCGTGTCGAGCGACGAACTTCGCGGGCTCCACCCGAGGCGACGGTTCGCCCGTTCGGCGGAGGCCACGAGAATCGCCGGATCCCCGTGACGCCGCGGGGCGCGCTCGGTCGGCGGCGGAACGCCCGCCACCTTGGCGACCGCCGCGACGACTTCGCGGACCGAAAACCCCTCGCCGTTTCCCAGGTTGAACGAGCCGGCCTGGAGCGATCCGCGCTTGAGTGCCGCCAACGCCAAAGCGTGCGCCTCCGCGAGATCCATGACGTGCACGTAGTCTCGAATGCAGGTCCCGTCGCTGGTCGGGTAGTCCTCCCCCAGGATCGGGGTCGGCGGGCCGCCGCGAAGGACCGAGAGGATCAGCCGCGGGATGAGGTGGGTCTCGCGCGCGCCGTGGTCTTCGCCGATCTCGGCGGAGGCGTGCGCACCCGCGGCGTTGAAGTAGCGAAGCGCCGCGTAGCCGATCCCGTAGGCGCGCTGATACCAGCCGAGGATGCGCTCGACGGCGAGCTTGGTCTCACCGTACGGGTTGGTCGGAAGGCACGGGTGCTCTTCGCGGATCGGCACGTCCTGCGGCTCGCCGTACACCGCGGCGGAGGAGGAGAACACGAAGGCGCGGACCTCGTGGCGGCGCATCGCCTCGAGAAGGGTGAGCGCCTTCGCGACGTTGTTCCCGTAGTACCGCGCCGGCTCGACCATCGACTCGCCGACCAAGGAGAGCCCGGCCATGTGGACGACCGCGTCGATCTGTCCACCCGCCATGATCCGGTCGAGCACCGACGCATCGCCGCAGTCCCCCTCGACGAACGACGCTTTACCCGCCGCGGCCCGATGTCCGAACGAGAGATCGTCGAGGACGACGACCTCGCCGCCGGCGTCTAGCAAGTAGCGAACGACGTGGCTGCCGACGTAGCCGGCGCCACCGGTGACGAGAACTTTTCCCATACGTCGCTCCCTTGGCTTCGCGCCCCGCGTCGCGCATGCTACCAGGACGGCGGGAGGTCGCCGCTCGCCCCACCCGAGGACGCGTCGTACACGACGCGCTCCAAGCAGAGGCCTTTCGCGGGCGCGGTGGGTCCGGCCCGCCTCCTGTCGCCCGTCGTCAGAACTTCCGTGACTCGCTCCGGCCCGAACGTCCCGCGTCCGACCGCAAGCAGCGTCCCGACCAGATTGCGAACCATGTGCGTGAGAAACCCGTCGGCGGTGAAGACGAAGGCGATGAGCCCGGGCCGGAGCGCGCGCAGGCGCGCCTCGGAGATCGTCCGCACCCGATCGCCGACCGTGCACGAGCTGCCCGTGAACCCCGACCAATCCCGGGTTCCCGGGAGCAGGGCGAGCGCCGCTTCGACCGCTTCCACATCCAGAGCGCCCGGAAAAGGGAGCGCGTAACGACCCCGCCACGGGTCGCCGTGGGGCGAGATGTCAAGGAGATACCTGTAGGTCTTCAATCGGGCATCGTGTTGGGCGTGGAAAGCGGGAGCCACGGTGAGCACGCGGCGCGGCCTGACATCCGCCGGGAGCATGTGATCGAGCGCAAGGGCGAGACCGGCGTCGTCGCTTCGCGTCGCGACCCAGGCGTCGGCGACCTGTCCGCGCGCGTGAGCGCCGCTGTCGGTGCGGCCCGCCCCGCGCAGCCGCACGGCGCGTCCCCCGTGCAGGCGGCCCAACGCCTCTTCGACGACCCCTTGCACCGTCTTGACGCCGGGCTGGACCTGCCAACCCGAGTACGCGGTCCCGTCATAGGCGAGGTCGATGCGGACCCGCCGCTCCATCGCGTCAGCCCTTTCGGGACGGGAGCGGAGCGGGACGCGGATCGAACGCCAGGAATCCGGCGACCGTGTCGAGCGAAGCGGTCCCGCCGAGCGGGAGCGTCCACTTTCCCGGCCCGTGGCCCGCCGGCACGCCGCAAACGACGGGTACCTTCAGCGGGAGCAGGTGATCGCGAAGCACCGCATCGAGCGCGCGGTCGCCCGGGAACGATCGCGCCGTGGGCGGCGCGTGGAACGTCCCGAGCACGACGGCGCGCACACCGGCAAGCGCGCCGGACATGACGAGGTGCTGGAAGAGCCGGTCGATGCGGTAGGCCTCTTCGCCGGTTTCCTCGAGAAAAACGATCGCGCCACGCAGGTCCGGCATGTGCCGCGTGCCGAGCAGGTGGCACAGCACGGTGAGGTTGCCGCCCATCAGCCGGCCGCGCGCCCGGCCCGCCCGAAGCACGTCGCGGGCGAGCACGCGACGCCGGGTCTCGCGCCCGGCGAGCGCCGCCGCGAGGGAGGGAGCATGGAACGCCGCTTTGCGGCCCAGCTCTGCGACGAGCGGGCCGTGCAGGCAGACGGTGGACGTGCGAGACAGCAGCGCGGAAAACAGCGCGGTCAAATCGCTGTAGCCCACGAGCAGCTTCGGGCGCCGCACCAGCCGCGCGAGATCGAAGCGATCGAGGATGCGGGCGGTGCCGTACCCGCCGCGGGCGAACCAGATCGCGGCCAGCGCCCGATCGCAAACCGCCGCGTCGAGATCGCCGGCACGTGCGTCGTCGTTGCCTGCGAGGTAGCCGTCGACGGCTAAAACGTGCGGGAAGAGAACCGGAACGAGCCCGCGCCGTTCGAGCGCGGCGACTCCGGCGCCGAGCGCGTCCGGGGGCGCGGCGAATCCGGTGGCGACGATGCCGACATGGTCGCCTCGCGACAGGAGCGCGCGTTTCACGAATTCCACTCCAAAAATCCGCTCCCACCGGTTCCGGCCACCCAGGGCCGGCAGGAACGGGCGTCGCCGAAGTCGTCCATAAGCCGAATTCTGTTCCCTGTTTCGAGGGTGACGGTCATTCCTCTAGGAGCGGGGTCACCCCCGCCCTCAAGCAACCTACCCGGGAGCCTCGGCCGGGCCAGCCTCAAACGCTCCCCTATTTGGTCTTGCTCCGCGTGGGGTTTGCCGAGCCGCCGGCGTTGCCGCCGGCGCTGGTGCGCTCTTACCGCACCGTTTCACCCTTACCGGCCGCGCCATGATGCGCGTCGCGAGGTGGCCCGCGACGAGGCACGCGACCGGCGGTTTGCTCTCTGTTGCACTATCCGTCCCGTTTCCAGGCCTGGGCGTTACCCAGCACGCTGCCCTTTGGAGTTCGGACTTTCCTCCCCGGCACGTGGAGGTCCGAAGACCCCCCGCACCGCGACGACCATCCGTCCGGCTTCGACGACGGGGGGATTATACGCGGGGCGTCTAAGATGAGGCTCCCATGTTGACGCGAACCCACGCCCTCGCCCGCCGCCTTCGCGCCTTGCGGGGCGACGCGACGCTGCGCGCGTCGGAGGGGGTTTTCGTGGCGGAAGGCGTCCACCTGGCGCTCGAGGCGTTGACGTCCGGCGCGACGATCGAGGCCGCCGTCGTCTCGCCTCGCCTTTCAACGAGCGCAGAGGGTCTTGACCTCGCGCGCCGGTTGCGCGCCGCCGGGATCGAGCTCCACGAAAGCTCCAACGCCACGCTCGACGCGTTGCAAGACGCTCGCTCGCCCCAGCCGGTGGTGCTCGTCGTCCGGCGAGAGCCGCCCGCGCTTTCGGCGGTGCTCGCGGGGCGTGGCGGGATGCCGCTGCTCGTCGTCGCGTGCGGCGTTCAAGAACCCGGAAACGTCGGAGCGCTGTGGCGCACCGCGTACGCGGCGGCGGCGACCGGGTTCGTGACGACCGCGGGGTGCGCGAGCCTCACCCACCCCCGCGCGGTGCGCGCGAGCATGGGGGCGATCTTTCGGTTGCCGGCGGTTCAGGCCTCGGTCGACGACGTGCTCGGGGAGGTTCACGGTCGACGGCTCACGCTCGTCGGAGCGGATGCGCGGGGCGCCGTCGATTACGACATGGCCGATTGGGGTCAACCGCTCGCGCTGTTTCTCGGCGGGGAGGGAGCGGGACTACCGCCCGAGGTGCTCTCCCGCCTCAACCAGCGCGTCGCGGTCCCGATGGCGCCGGGGGTCGAGAGTCTCTCGGTCAATGCGGCGGCGGCGGTGCTGTTGTTCGCGGCCGCGCGCAAGCGCGGGACGATCAGCCGCGCCGGATGATGCGCAGGCGGGGACGCTCGACCTCGCCGGGCTTGGCGGGCTCGGCCGGGGCCGCGGGTGGGGCCGGGGCCGACGTTGAAGTCGGGGTCGCGGGCGGGTTCGGGGTCGCGGGCGGGTTCGGGACGGGGACAGGGCGTGTTCCGGCCGGCTCTTCCGCGAGCGGCAGGGTGAACGCGACGACCGTCCCCTCGCCCAGCTCGCTGGTCGCGTGAACCACGCAGCCATGACGCTGCAAGATGTTGCGTACGATGGCGAGGCCGATCCCGGTGCCCTCTTTCCGCTGGGCCGCGTCGTCACCCGACTGATAGAAACGATCGAAGACCCGGTCCAGGTCCTCCTTCGCGATCCCCACCCCCGTGTCGCACACCTGGACGAGGACGAATCCCGGCTTCCCTCGCGCGGCCACGACCTCGAGCGACCCCCGCTCCCGTGAGAACTTCAC
>JANMVW010000247.1:0-6483 GCA_031393555.1 Acidobacteriota bacterium | reverse complement strand
CGCGCAGCAGATCGGGCTCGCGCTGCACCTCGTCGAGGGTCACCGGCTGGTAGCCGCCGACGAGGAACTCTGGATCGCGCCGCGCCGCGTCCGCCACGTCGAGATCGTCGAGAGAAAAGTAGCGCCGCTTGCCAGGGGCGAGCTCCTGCGCGAGGGTGCTCTTCCCCGTCTGCCGCGCGCCCGTCACCACGACGGCGGGCATGACCCGCAGGCGTTCGGCGAGACTTTGCGCCACGAGGCGAGGGAGGTTGGTCGGATCCATGGCGTGCATGATAATCATTCATGACGTGAATGGGCAAGAGTCAGGGCCTGGAGCCTAGGCCCCTCCGGCGCCCGCCCGCTATCCTGCCCCCCGTGAAACCGCAGCTCTCCCCGACCGCCCTCTCCCTTCTCTCCACCGTCTTCGGCTACCCCGAATTCCGCGGCCCTCAAGAAGAGATCATCGGCCACGTCGCCGAGGGCGGGGACGCGCTGGTGCTGATGCCGACCGGCGGCGGCAAGTCGCTCTGCTATCAGATCCCGGCGCTGATGCGCGACGGCTGCGCGGTAGTGGTGTCGCCGCTGATCGCGCTGATGCAGGACCAGGTCGCGGGCCTCACCGAGGCCGGCGTGTCTGCCGCGGTGCTCAACTCCTCGCTCGATGCGCGGGCCGCGTATCGGACCGAGCAGGAGTTCGCGGCGGGGAAGCTCGACCTGCTCTACGTCGCGCCCGAGCGGCTGGTCACGCCGCGGTTTCTCGAGTTGCTGAAGGGCGCCAAGGTCGCGCTGTTCGCCATCGACGAGGCGCATTGCGTGTCGCAGTGGGGGCACGATTTCAGGCCGGAGTACATAGAGCTTTCGGTGCTGCACGAGCAGTTTCCGGGGGTGCCGCGCATCGCGCTGACCGCGACGGCCGATGAGCTGACGCGCGCCGAGATCATCACGCGGCTGCAACTGGAAGGCGCGCGCGTTTTCGTCTCCAGCTTCGACCGGCCGAACATCCGCTACGCGATCGCCGAAAAGCACAACGCGCGCGATCAGCTGCTGGAGTTCATCCGGGCGAACCATGCGGGCGAGGCGGGGATCGTTTACTGCCTGTCGCGCAAGAAGGTGGACGAAACCGCAGAGTGGCTGTCGGCGCAGGGGGTCCCCGCACTTCCCTACCATGCCGGGCTCGATCAGCTGACGCGGGCGCGTCATCAGCAGCGCTTCGTGGATGACGACGGTGTCGTGATGGTCGCCACCATCGCGTTCGGCATGGGGATCGACAAGCCCGACGTGCGGTTCGTGGCCCACCTGAATTTGCCCAAGAGCATCGAGGCCTATTACCAGGAAACCGGCCGCGCGGGGCGCGACGGCCTGCCCGCCGACGCGTGGATGGCGTACGGCCTGAGCGACGTCGTGCAGCAGCGCCGCATGATCGCCGAATCGGAAGCCGACGAAACGTTCAAGCGCGTGTCCTACCGCAAGCTCGATGCGCTGGTCGGACTGGCGGAGGCGGCCGGCTGCCGCCGCGTGCGGCTCTTGGCGTACTTCGGCGAAGCCAGTACGCCGTGCGGCAACTGCGACAACTGTCTGAATCCGCCGCGGGTGTGGGACGGCACCGAGGCGGCGCAAAAGGCGCTCTCGTGCGCCTACCGCACCGGCCAGCGCTTCGGCGCCGGGCACTTGATCGACATCCTGCGCGGCACGGTGACCGAACGCGTGCAGCGGCTCCGTCACGATGAGCTGACGACCTGGAACGTCGGCGCCGACCTTTCGGACAAGCAGTGGCGCGCCGTCTTCCGCCAGTTGGTCGCGCTCAGTTTCCTCGAAGCGGATGCCGAAGCCTACGGCGCGCTCAAGCTGACGCCTGCGGCGGGCGCCGTGCTCAAAGGCGAGCTCTCCGTTTCGATGCGCGAAGAAGCCGAACGGCCGCGCAAAAAAGAGCGCGTCAAGAAAGCCGTCGCCGTTCCGGGCGTGCCTGGCCCTGTTTCAGGCCCGTTGCTCGATGCCCTGCGCACCTGGCGGTCGGCCACGGCACGCGAGCACGGCGTGCCCGCGTATGTCGTGTTTCACGACAGCACGCTGGCGGCGGTTGCCGCGACGCAGCCGCGGTCGTTGGACGAGCTGCGAGGGATAACCGGCATTGGCGCGACGAAGCTCGAGCGGTATGGGGAGAAGTTGTTGGCGATCGTGAGGGGCGGCTGAGGTTTGGGGCGTTGGGGCCCCGGTAAAAGTGCCACCGTCGGTGGCACTTTTGCCGACGGGGGCAATTGGGCAACCACCGGCTGTCCAATTCCGACGGAGTTTGGGTAATCGCGGTGGAACGCCAGCAACCCCTTGATGTTCCACTGGTAAACGCCCTACCCGGCTCCTTCGGGCTTGCGCGGGAAGCGCTTCGACGTGGGACGGTTGCGAGAATGCAACCCTTCGGATCGCCACCACCGTGGAACGGTGCCCGGATTCGTCACAGAATGACGGTCCAACATGTCGACGCGACCAGTACCAACTCCGGTCTTTAGGATCGTCCACCTCGACAACCTCGAGGCGTGCTTGGCGGAAGGCGGTCTCTGGGCGCCCAATCACGTTCCAACTGGGGGTCGACTGTGGAAGCCGATCCACAACGTCGAGCTTCAGTTGAAGCGTGGCGATCGCCCGCTCGCCTGCGGGCCGGGCGGATCGCTCCACGACTACGTGCCGTTCTACTTGGGACCACGCTCGCCCATGCTCCTCCAGTTGCATACCGGACACGTGACGGGCTACCAGGAGCGCCAGGATCCTCTCGTTTATCTCACGTCCACCATTCAACGCGTGCAGGCAGCCGCTCTTCCGTTCGTGTTTTCCAACGGCCACGGCGTTGCAAAGATCACCGACTGGTTCGACGAGCCTGCACGATTGGACACCGATATCGATTGGGCGACGGTCTACGCGCGCGTCTGGAACGACACCCTGGCGGATCCCGATCGCCAACGGCGGAAGCAAGCTGAGTTTCTCGTCCATCGGTTTCTTCCGTGGGAGCTCATCGATGGGATTGCCACGGTCTCGCCAGCCGTCAGCGAGAAGGTGTCGCAGATTTTCGCAGGTGTTGAGGACGGGCTGAAACGGCCAATCTCCATTCGCGAGGACTGGTACTATTGAGTGGGGTTGTCATGGTCGAACTGGTGACAGGGAATCTGCTGCAAGCCGACGTCGAGGCGCTGGTCAACACCGTCAATACGGTTGGCGCCATGGGCAAGGGAATCGCGCTGCAATTCAAGCAGGCGTACCCGGCAAATTTCGAGGCCTATCGCAAGGCGGTCGCGCGAGGCGACGTTCAGCCCGGACGAATGTTTGTCTTCGAGACCGGTCTGCTGACGAACCCACGGATCATCGTCAACTTCCCCACAAAGAGGCACTGGCGTGGAGGGTCGCGGATCGAGGACATCGACGCCGGCCTTCAGGACCTTGCCCACGTCATCGTGACTCGGGGGATTCGGTCCATTGCGATCCCCCCGCTCGGCTGCGGGAACGGCGGACTGGACTGGGGCGATGTGCGGCCACG
Organism: Acidobacteriota bacterium; assembly: GCA_031393555.1. Classification (GTDB taxonomy): domain Bacteria; phylum Acidobacteriota; class Polarisedimenticolia; order Polarisedimenticolales; family DASRJG01; genus DASRJG01. The sequence goes on along the minus strand of JANMVW010000247.1, from coordinate 2,981 downwards.
AATCCTCGCGACGCTCGCGACGTTGCCCAATGTCCGAGCGTTGGTGTTCAGCCCGGACGGATCGCCCGATCCGAAGACGATGCCCGTCGGGACGGAGCGGCCTCCCATGACAACTTCGCGCGCGCTCCTTGTGCGATTGATGGATCGTTACGGCGAAATGGCCTATCGGTTGACTCTGCTCGAGATTCAAAAACTGGCTTACTTCCTTCAGGAAGCCGGCGAACCGCTCCGGCTCAACTTCGAGAAGGGCCACTACGGACCGTACGCCGCCAACTTGAACAAGGTATTGGAACGGATCGAAGGACATTTCACGCGGGGTTACGGAGACGCTCAAAAACCCGACGTTGAGATCGGTCTCCTCCCTGGCGCCAACGAAGAGGCGATCGCGTTCCTAGCGGACCGCCAAGAGTCGCTCGCGCGGCTCGAGCACGTCGCGTTGCTCATTGACGGTTTCGAAACGCCTTACGGCATGGAACTGCTTTCGAGCGTTCATTGGGTGGCCACGCAAGAGCCGGAGGTACGCGATACGCAGGGTGCGATCGGCGCAATCCATGGATGGTCAGATCGCAAGCAGAAGATGTTCAAGCCGCGGCACATCGAAGTTGCGTGGAATCGTCTCGTGGAAGCGGGATGGGTTACGGCCACGCCCTGAGGCGCAACTTTCAATCGTAAGAGCCCACTGACCCTACTTGCGCGCCTTCCGCGCAAACGGCGGCGGAGGCCGACGCAGCTCGCGGTACACCGCAACGCTCCCCACCCCGGTCCCCCCGTTCCCTGACGCGTCGGTCGCGAGGTAGCGCGCGCTGTAGGTCCGGCCCGGCCCTTGAGCGTCCCGCTCGGCGCGGAGAAGGACGTCGACGTCGAGGGTGCCGATGGTCGCGGCCTGCACGTCGCCGGTCGTCTTCCCGTCCCGTTGCCCCGGCGCGTCGTCGGGCTCGCTCGACGTGACGGATTGCAAGAGGACGACGGGGGACGGGTCGCACGCGTCGACGGCGACGACGGTGAGGTGGACGGGACGCATTGTGTGGTCCGGCGGCCAGAGGTCGGCGGGGTTCGCGCTGACGGTCACGACGGGAGGGGTCGTGTCCGCAACCGTGATCGACATCGAGCACGAGGCGACGCTTCCGGCGCCGTCGTTCGCGGTGAAGGTCACCGTGGTGGTGCCCAGGGCATAGGTGCCCGAGGCGTCGGCGCTGCCGGCGTTGTGATCGTTCACGATCGTGGCGGTGCCGGCGCACGAGTCGGCGGCCGTCGCCGGCGGAATCGAAATGACGGCAACGCCCGCCGCCTGGCACTCGACCTCTACGCTCGCCGGACAGGTGAGCGTGGGCGCCGGCGCGCGGATCACCGAGACGGCATCGAGCTCGGTGCCTGAATCGGGAGAGAGAGCGGTGAGCCTCAGATACGAAGCGGCAGCAAGGCCCACCCCGGCGAGGTCGATCGCGCACTCGCCGCCGGGGCAGTCGCGGAGGAAGACGTAGTTGGTTCCGTCGTTGCCGCCCTCGACACGGAAGCTCCATGCGGAAATGACGTGCACGAGGAGATCGGTCCCGTCGCCGTTTTGGATCGCGTGGTTCAGGCCGAGGTCGACGCGCCCGCCGATACCTAAAGAGACGGTGACGCCGTCGGGCTCGCCGAGCGCGGCGTCGGCCGACGTGCTCGCGCCGTCGCTTCCCGGTACGAAGGCGACCACGCGGTCGGCGTGGCCGCACGCGGTGATGGGCCCGTACTCCCAGGTTTCGCCGAGGTAGGTCCCGTTGTACCCGCCAAAACTCAGCACGCGTCCCGACACGCCGTCGTAGGTCATCGTGTGCTGGAAGCGGGGCGAGGGCCTCGATGCGGCCTGCGACTCGGTCCAGTCGTTCCCGTCCCACTCCCACGTGTCGTTGATCACGCCGGATCCGTCGGAGCCGCCGAAGATCACCGCGCGCTGACGCACCGGGTCGTAGGCCATCGCGTGTTTCCAACGGGCGATCGGGCTCGTCGCGGGCGTCTTCTCGGTCCAGCTCGTCCCGTCCCACTCCCACGTATCGGAAAAGACGAAGGTCGCATCGGCGCCGCCGAACAGGACGACGCGCGCGCGCGCCGCGTCGTACGCCATCGCGTAGCGGTAGCGGGGCGACGGACTGATGGCCGGCGTCACGTCGACCCAGTTGTTCCCGTCCCACTCCCACGTGTCGGAGAAATACTCGAATCCGTTGGAGCCGCCAAAAAGCACGACGCGCCCGCGCGCGGCGTCGTAGGCCAAAGTGAAGCTGTGCCGAGGCGACGGGCTCGTCGCGGGTGTCCGCTGGACCCAGTTCGTCCCGTCCCATTCCCACGTGTCGCCCACCGGGCCTCGTTGTCCGAATCCGCCGAAGAGCACGGTCTTTCCCCGCGCGCGGTCGTAAGCCATCGAATGGAAGATGCGGCTCGGCGGACTCGCGGCCGGCGTCTTGTTGGCCCAGTTGCTCCCATCCCACTCCCACGTATCGGCGAAGAACGGTCCTCCCGCGTAACCGCCGAAGACGACCGTGCGCCCGCGCGCGTCGTCGTAGGCGGCGGCGTGGTTCGAGCGCGCCGGAGCGTTCGCCGGGAAGGTCTTTTCGGCCCAGTCGCTTCCGTCCCACTCCCACGTGTCGCCGAGCGGGACGCGGCCGTCGTACCCGCCGAAGAGCATCGTGCGGCTTCGGGCGCGGTCGAAGACCATCGCGGCGACGACGCGCGGCGACGGGCTGACGGCCGGCGACGTTTCGAACCACCCGCTTCCGTCCCACTCCCAGGTGTCGTTGAAGGCGGCGGTTCCGTCGTACCCGCCGAAGAGCACCGTGCGTCCGCGAACCTCGTCAAACGCGAGCATGTGCCACGTTCGCGCCGGCGGGCTCGTCGGGGGTGCGCGCTCGACCCAAACGGTCCCGTCCCACTCCCACGTATCTCCGAAGTAGGTGGTGGCGCCGTCGAAGCCGCCGAAGAGCACCGCGCGTCCTCGCGTGGTGTCGTAA
>JANMVW010000152.1:0-20041 GCA_031393555.1 Acidobacteriota bacterium | reverse complement strand
CACCGAGGCGGCCGAAGATCGCCGACGCGCGATCTTGCCTGAAGGCGCCTGCCTGGTTGAGCGGCACCGCGATCTTGGCGGATCGTTCGAGGCTCGGGAGCAGCGTTTCGACGCGAGCCGCCGTCAACGGCATGTCGATGTCGCCGAGGCCGTACAGGGGATGGCCGAAGGCGTAGAGCGCGTCGTCGTCGACCCACGTCACCGTCCCCGTCGCCGTCATGTCGACGTCGCCCCGCACGAGTTGAACACCCACCGCGGAACCCGGCTGGATCGGTACGGTCGCCGTCGCCGGCTTCGCGCCGGCGCCCCCCGACAGGAGCGCCACGAAGCCCGCACGCGCCAGGTCGGGCGCGATGCGCGTGAGCCCGGCGGGGCCGATCCCGGACACCGACAGGGGGATAGACGCGGACGCTCCCGCAGGCGTCGCCGCGAGCGACGCAAGGCGCGAGACGAAAAACGCACCGAGGGCGGCGGGCGCGCGGAGGTGTTCTCGCGCTTCGTTCCAGGGGATCGCGGCCGCGGGGCGTCCTTTGCGGAGGGTCGCGCCGTCCCGCGTGCCGACGAGAAGCATCTCGTCGATCGGCGTGATCCCGGCGATCGCGTCTTTCGCGAATCCCCAGCTGTAGGCGATGGCCCCGACGAGCTTGCCGTCGATGGTGACCGGGCTGCCGCTCATCCCCGCCAAGATCCCGGTCTGTGCTAAGGGTCCGCCGGTGCAGCGGCCGAGTATGAGGTTCTGCCCCGGTCCGATGTTCGGCAAGAGGCCGACGATCTCGACGTCGAAGGTCTCGATCGTCTCGCCGTGGAAGACCGTCTTCCCGGTTCCCCTCATCCCGGCGCGGACGTCCGCAAAAGGTAGCGTGGTCGGGCCCGCGCCCCACGTCGCCGATAGCGCCAACACAAAGGTGGCGGCACAAGCGCTCGCACGGGGGAGGAAAAGGCTCATCGGCATCCGGAAGGCCACGCAACGGGAAGACTATCACGCACGAGAGGCGTCACATCCGGTCGGGGACCTCGATCCCCATGAGACCCAGCAGGTGGGTCATGCCGTCAAGATACAAGCGGGTCACAGCCGCTCGAATCCGCCGGGTTCCCGGGTCGTCCTCTTTCGCTACCGGAGAGCGGTGATAGAACGAGTTGAAGGCCTGCGCGAGGATGTAGGCGTGCTTGGCGACGGACGCCAATTCGAGCGAGTCGACCGCCTGACGGAGCACCGCCTCGGTGCGGGCGAGAAGCAGCGGAATCTCCCACAGGTTCGCCACGTCGTCGGCGGGCATCACGCCAAGCTCAACGTGGGCCGCGAGCCACGCGGCGTCGGACTCCTCCGCGCCGCGCCGTTCCGCGAGCTTGGCGAGGATGTTCCTCGCCCGCACGACGGAGTACTGCAGGTAGGGCCCCGTCTCACCCTCGAACGCGAGCGCATCGTCGAGATCGAACGCGACGACGCGGTTGCGCGAGAAGCGCAACATGTAATAACGAAGCGCGCCGACGGCGATTCGGCGCGCCGTCTCTTTCACGCGGGCGTCGTCCTCTTCGGGATTGCGCCGCTTGATCTCTTCTTCGGCGCGTTGCAGCAGTGCGTCGACGAGGTCGTCCGCGCGCACGCCCAGTCCCTTGCGCCCGCTCATTTCGAGATACGGTTTCTTGCGGTCGTCGTCCGACAGAGGGTAGTCGGGGATCAGCGCGGAAACCGCCGCCGGCGTGAGCGCCACCATCTCGTAGGCGAAGTGGATCGAGCGCTCCGCTTCCGCATCGTGGCCGAGGCTGCGTAGTCCCGCCGCAACCACGCGCTGAAGATAGGACTGTCGCGTGTCGATGACGTTGTAAACCGTTTCGGCGTGGCCGAAGGGCGGCGCGTTGTTGGCGCCGTCGACGGACGACGTTGCCCACAAATCGTAAGCCGGCGTTTCCGGCCGCCAATCGAAACGGGTGTAAAGAAAGTCACGGCTCAAGAGCCCGAACTTCCACATTTGGTAGGCAATGTCCTTGCCGACGTAGGTGACCACTCCGTTCGAGCGGACGATGACCTTCTGATCCTCTCCGGCACCCTCCAAGACGCCCGGAAGGTCCATGACCCAACACCCGGCATGCTTCCCTGAATCGACCTGCTTGATCGCGGCCGATTCCTTCAGGCGCACGAAGGCGTCCCCCCAGAACTTCAACGTCAGGATGTCGCTTTCCTTCGGGACGAGGTCGTAGCGCACGCCGATCCGGTCCATCGTGCGCAGGTGGTGGCGCACCATCCGCTGCGCGACGTACGCCGCGAGGCCGGCGAGGTCGTTGCCGCCCTGCTCCATCGCATGAAGGGTCTCGTTGCGGTGCGCGAGACGTTCCTTGTCCGCTTCGTAGAAGCGCGTGACCTCTGCGTAGAGATCCCACGCCAGGACATCGAACCGCTCGCCGCGGGCCACGAGCACCGCCTCGCCGTATTTCTCGCGGACGGCAGCCAGGTCTTCGCCGCGCAGCACGAGAAATCCGACGACGAGGTCGGCCACCTGAACGCCGGTGTCGTCGATGTAGTTCTGGATCTCGACGGAGCGGCCGAGTTGTCTGAGGAAGCGAACGAGCGTGTCTCCCAAAACGGCGTTTCTCAAGTGGCCGATGTGAGCCGCCTTGTTCGGATTGATGTTGGTGTGCTCGACGATGATCTTGCCGCCGGGGACCGGGCGAGGCGACCGATCGGCCGCAAGCCACGTCTTCAGGCACGAGGGGCGATCGAGGAACCCGTTGACGTATCCGTTCCCCGCGGCCTCGAGGCGGACGATACCGTGGGAAGGAATGAACGCCGCGACGATGGCTTCAGCGAGGGCCCGCGGCGCCTTACGCTCGGTTCGCGCAAGGTCAAAGCAAACCGCACTGGCCAGATCGCCTTGCGAGGCGTTGGGCGGATACGCGACGGGGATTTCGCCTGGAGAAAAACCGCACGCCTTTGCGGCGACGCGAAGGGCCTCCTGAAAGGCGCGCTCGGGCGACGACGGACCCACGGATCTGCTTTTAAGGGGCGGGAGCGAGCGCGACGTCCTCGGACTGGCTCTTGAGCCCTTCGAGGGTCACCGCTTCAACGAAATAGCGATAGGCGACGGCGGGGTCCGCCGAAGCGTCGAAAAACGAGTACGAGGCGGGGCCGCTCGTTCCACCCATCGATGGGATCCATACCGGGTTCACGCGCGACGCCTCGCCGCCGGACCGCGCTCGCAACACGTTGAAGCCCAAGAGGCCTTGCTCGGCCGACGTCTCCCACGAGACCAAAGCGCCGCCCTTGGAGCCCGCCGATTCCACGTGGAGAGTGCCGAACTCGGCCGGGAATCCCGGCTCGAAGTGGGCCGCCCAAGAATACCTGCGGGCGGGGCGCCCCTCGGGATCCAAGTTGCGCGCGAGCAGCAGGACCTCTCGGACGTCCTGCAGAGGAACGGTCAAGGCGCCCGCATCGTCCGCGTCCAACGCCAACGGAACCCGATGCAAGGCTCCGTCGTTTCTAACGAGGAGGAGATCGGCGGCCCAACGTGCCGCCGGGTCGCCCTCGAATCTCAAGGTGAGACCTCCGGTCGGTTCCGTCGAGCGCAGCGATACCGCGGCCTGACCCATGGGCCCGACCTCGGGGTCGGACTGAATCGACAACGCAGGGAGTGCCTCCGCGGAGGCCGCGAAAACCGGTGCCGGGAGCCGGGCGGCGAAGGAAAAATGCTTTCCGTCATCGCGAGGCCCTACGAGAATCGACCATACCTGGTAGTCACGCAGAGCCGCCTCGATCGAATCGCCGGTGGCGCGGCGCATCGCGCGGTCGAGCGCGGCCTGATCGGATCCGCCACGGCCCAACTCTTCAACCGCAAGCTTGACCGCCGTCGGGCCGTAGGATTCATTGAGGAACGCAAACCACGCCGCGTTTCCGCTCGCGAGCTCGAGATCGTCCACGACGAGCCCAGCGCCCTGCGAGGCCAACCGGCCCGTCAGGAATGAAAGTGTCCGGTCGTCCGGCGATCCTTCGATGGTCAGCGTCGCCCAAACCGCAAACGCCTCGCCCCAAGCCGGGTCGAGCCCAGCGGCTGCGGCGACCGCGTGCGCGTACTGATGCTCGACGGACCGTCTCACCATCGAGGTTCCGCCGCGGACCGCCGGATCCAGCCAGATGTGGGTGCGGCTCTGCTTGCCATTGAAAGGGAGGGTTAACCCGTCGACGTTCGATCCCAAGCGGCCGAGAACGATTTCGACCGATCCGGGAGCGGGGAGATCGAGTTGCCCGACGAGCAGGCGCCCAGCTCGTGCGACGCCGGCCAGAGCTTCGTCAACCGCATCCGGCCGACCGTTGGCATTGTCGTCCGAAGCTTCGATGCGATCGAAAGCATTCCGGTCGGTGGTGTACCGGGCGGCGTTGCCATCGACATCGACCGCCACGCGCTCCCCGGGGAGTCCAGGGTCGTTGGCCAGGAGGGCGAGCGCTCTTCGGGTGGCGTTGGTTCCACGCTGCCGCTCGAAACGGATCGACTGGACGAGAGGTGTCAAGCAGGGAGGGGGGACCGAGGCCGTGCCCGCCAAAGACGCGATGGCCTGCACGCGGGCGCTCGAGCGCACTGGCACGAGGTCGGCGACCGGCGGAGCGCTGGCGGCCGGCGCCCACGCGAGGAACCACGCGGCGGCGACCGAACCAACGACCCGACGAAGTCCCGAGCCAACCCTCATCGAGGACACTCCACCCCTCAACATAGACATCTATATATAAAGGGGATCGGCCCTAGCGTCAACGTCAAATCCCTGAAGCCAGGGCGGTTATGCGACTTCTGCCACGCAGGCGACCACGACGGTCACGTTGTCCTCGCCCCCGTGCCGATTGGTTTCCTCGACGAGAGCCCGGCAGGCGGCCTCCGGTTCGCGACGATGGGCGAGGAGGATCGTGTGGATCTGTTCATCCGAGAGCATGGTGTTGAGTCCATCGGAGCACAAAAGAAACACGTCGCCGGACTGGAACTGCAGGCTGGTCAGGTCGACGAGCACCTCCGGCCGGCTGCCTAGGGCTCGGGTCACGATGTTGCGCATCGGGTGTCTCTGGGCGGTGTCGTCGTTCATCAGGCCGAGCTTGACCTGCTCGTTGACCCAGGAATGGTCACTGGTCATTCTGATGAGTTCGCCCCCACGCAGGAGGTAAAGGCGGCTGTCCCCGACGTGACCGACCACGGCGTCGCTCCCGGAATGGACCAAGGCCACCACGGTCGTGCCCATGCCCCGGCGCTCCTCGTGGAGGCGGATGGAGTCACAGATGCGGCGATTGGCCTCAACGACCGCGCCGCGAAGCCACTCCGCCGCGTCTTCGACGTTCATCCGTCGGGTTGCCGGATCGTCGCGTTGGAGCACTTCTTGCAGCGTCTCGATCGTGAGCCGAGAGGCGATCTCTCCGGCCGCATGGCCGCCCATTCCGTCGGCGACCGCGTAAACACCGCGACCGGGCTCGAGCAGGAAGTCGTCCTCGTTCGATTCGCGCCTCTTGCCGACGTCGGTGAGCCCGAAGGCCGAGATCCTCATCGCGTCACCCCGCGCCCGGCCGACCGGCGGGATTCTGCGGCGCGTCCGGTGCGCAGTTCCTGGAGCTTCGCCGACGCAACGCTCTGTGACGGGTCCTGTTCGAGTACCGATTCCAACTCATGCTCGGCGTCCTTGTATTGGCCGGCGCGGAGGTGGGCAAACGCCAGGTTCAGCTTCGCGACGCCATGGCCGGGATGGAGCGCCACGGCCCGGCGGAACGCGGCGATCCCCTCATCGACGCGGGACAGCTCGCACAGAGCGACGCCACGAAAATTGTGCAGGTCGCCGTACTTCGGTCCCAACTCGATGGCCTCGTCGAGTTCGACGAGGGCCTTTTCGTACTGCTCCGACCTGAGCAGCCCCAGCGCCGCGCGGTAGTGCCCCTCGAACTTGTTGGGAGCGGCCAAGAAGGCTTCACGGAAAAACTCCTCCGCCTCGGACGTCATGCCCTCACGCAACCGCTGAACTCCCTTGCCGTGAGGCTCGGTCAAGCGCCGCATGCGCAAAGCCAGCACCGCGCCGAACGCCTCAACCGCCTCGTCGTGCCGCCCCGCGCGGAGCAGGCAGAACGCGAGCGCGGTGCGGGCATGGTCGTAGCCGGCATTGGTCGCGATGGCCAGGCGGTACTGTTCGATCGCATCGTCCACGCGATTCAGCGCCTCGTACGTCCGCCCGAGGGAGTAGCTGATGTCGGGAAACTCCGGGCTGACCTCGTTGGCGCGCACGTAGTCGCGAGCGGCGCCCAAGAGATCGCCCGCACCGGCCAACTTCTCCGCGGAGTGGATATAGGTCTGTGTCAAGAAGTACCGCGCGGTCTTGCGGTCGCTCTCATCCACGCTGGGCTCGTCTTTGAGCGCCTTCGTGAAGAAGTCGACGGCCTGTTTGAACTCGTTGCGATAGAAATGATAGATGCCGGATTTGACATGGTAGCTGCCCATGAGGTTCCGGACTTCCTTAAGGAGCCGCATCAGAAATCCTCGGTCATTTCTTGCGGAAGGAGATTGCGGACTTCTGCGTGCGCAGTTCGAAGGTCCGCTTGGCCATTCTACGGATGATTTCTGGGACATTGCGGTCGCCGCAAAGTATCTTGAGGTCTTTGTTGTTCAGGCGCGTGACAAAGTTCGTCGACAGCGACGGTGGGGTCCGCGGATTGCGAACGAGGTTCGTGGTCACGGTGTAGTTTTGGGCCCACTCCCGATTGATGCCGACGTTGCGGAGGATCTCCTCGGACACGTTGCGCATCGCCGCGATCATCTCGATTTCGCCTTCCGTGATGCGCGCGTTCTTGAGCACGCCCAACGCGACCAATTTGTTCGTGTCGCGCACGAGAATGACGCGCTCCTCGCGCCCGCCCTTCATCGCGAGAATCGCCTTCTGCCCGACGTTGAGCGTGAGGATCCTCTTGTAGACGCTGCGCACAACCGGACTTTCGGATTGGACGAATTCCTCGGCATCCATGATCTCGCTGGCCGCGAACAACTCTCCGACGTCGATCTCGAGAATTTTCGAGACCTGCTCGGCATCGATGGGCTCCATGGGCTCGGCGTCCGGTCCGGCGTCCTGCGAAGTGCCTCGCGTCTGGGCGTGAAAGAATCGATCCATGAGGTCGAGCAGCCGTCCGCACTGGTCGGCGCGCAGCGCGGGGTTCATCGAGAGCCTGTCGACGAGTCCTGGAGTCGCGAGCAAGCGTTCCTGATTGGTCAGTACGAGATCGAGCACCGACGCGCTCCCCTCGGACGCCAGAATGCCGAGCGTCTTGCCGGAAGCGAGGGGGTGAAAGGCCACCTTCTCCGCGAGGCGCTCGTCTCGTGCCGCCGTCCCAGCGAAGTGCTCGAGCACGAGCGGATCGCACGCGGGATCGCTCAAAACCTCGAGCAGGACCTCCGGCGTGAGCTGGACGAGGCTGTTTTCGGCGTCGGCGCGAACGGCCTCGTCGGCGTCGTTTCTGAGATGGAGATAAAGGCGCGTGAGTACCGCGCGCGGCAGAGGGAGCGCCCCGCGCGCGGCAGCTTGACGGACCGGAAGCGGCGCCCCGCCCGCGAGAATCCTCGCGGGGATCTCGCTGAATCCGGAGCCGCTTGGTGCTCCCGCGCTTCCACTCACGCCAGGCCCCTGGCGATAGCGGCCGCGGCTGGGCCTGCGGACGAGCGTAGCGTCTTGAAGCGTGAGGCGAGCGGCCCGTAGCCCAACGCGGTGAGTCCGGCCACGAACAAGACAAGGATGAGGACGATGACGAGAGCGGCGAACCACAAGCGCCCGGCATTCGGCTTGGCCGGAGGCTCGGGCTCGTGAACGTGGGCCGGCGCTCCGTTCGCCCGTGCGGCGCGGGACTGTTGCCGGCCATCCTCCTCGAGGTAGGCCGTCACCATCGTTTCGGGATCGATCCCGATGAACTGCGCATAGGCGCGCACGAATCCCTTGTTAAAGACGCCGCCGGGAAGGTGCCGGAAGTCGTCGCGCTCTAACGCGTCCAGATAGCGGAGATTGATCTTCGTCGCTTCGGCGATCTCCCGGAGCGAGATCTGACGCAACTCTCTCTCGCGTTTGAGTGTTTCTCCGAAGGAAGACATCAGCGGTCCCCGGGGCGAACGATCATCCCGCAAGCGCCGGGATTTCGGCGATCGACGGGCGATTGTAGGAAGCGGTACAAAGCACTGTCAACCAAAGCGCGCGCGGGAGCCGCACACGCCCGCGCCCACGCTCGTGCCGGTAACGGCGAGTTGGCGCTCCGCGGCGACGCGCACGAGGCGGGGCGCGGCGACGTCGGATCGAAGGTCGTCGATGTCTCGACGCGAGAGCGCAGGGATCAGATGAAGCGCGGACGGAGGAGGCGTGCGCGGGTGGCGAACCAGGGCCAACCGTACCGCGCGCCGCTGGCTCCAAGACGATTGATCGGCCAACCAAGAAAGAAACGACGGTGGGATGTCGGGCCGAGCCAAAATGCGCTCGAAATCTTCCTCTTTCGCCCGAGGGTTGGCCGCGACCGCGCGGAGCACCAAAACCTCCGTCTCGTCGCGAAGCATCTCGACGATGCCCCGGCTTCCACGCCGGGCCAAGGCCACCTTTTCTCCAAGTGCGAGTTCCGGAAGGCGCGTCTTGAGCAGTTTCTCGCCCTCGCGCCGAAGCACCGGCGAAACCCGCTGGTTGACCGCGAGTTCCGCGAGGTCGCGCCAGCCGAGATGGGGAAGGAACTGTCGTGCGAGCACCTGAGGCGCCCTGGGGCTCGAGACGAACGCGACCTTCACCTCGCGCGTTCGCATCCACGAGCGATTCCGTCCGATGCGGGTGACGGTCGCCGCGGAGGTCTCTCGGTCGCGAAGAAGGATCACGAGCGCGTCCGGCTGAAGGTCGGCACCGTCGGGCGACGGGAGGAGGCCTGGAGAGGCGGCGTGTGGGTCCACCCCGTCAATATAGGGCACGCGGGCGCGGCGCCACGTTGGGCCGTGGTAGGGTGCCGCCCCGGCCCCATGGGGAGGCAAGGAGCGACGCCGTGGATGCCCAGACTCTCGCCCTTTTTCCCGTCTGGTACGCGGCGTTCTTGCTCTCGCTCACGTGTCACGAGGCCGGGCACGCGCTGGTCGCGCGGTGGGGAGGGGACGACACGGCCTACCTGTCCGGCCAGGTCTCTCTCAACCCCTGGCCGCACATCCGCCGCGAGCCGTTCGGCACCGTCCTCGTCCCCATCTTGACGTATTTCACGGGGAGCACCCGCTGGATGATGGGCTGGGCCAGCGCTCCTTACGATCCGAGCTGGGAAGATCGCCACCCGCGCCGCGCCGCGCTGATGTCGGCCGCGGGCCCGGCCGCGAACTTCTTACTTTTTGCGATCGCTTTCGCGGTCCTGAAGTTCGGCTTGTTGGCAGGCGTGTGGATCGTTCCTCAGGACGAGATCTCCCTCGATCGGCTCGTGGCGGCGGGTCCGGGCGCGGCCGGGCTCGTCGACGCCGCCGGCCGTTTCTTGTCCGTCGTCATGGGACTCAACTTGATTCTCGGAGTGTTCAATCTGCTCCCGTTCCCGCCCCTCGATGGTATCGCGGTCGTCGCGGGGATCGCACCCCCGGTCCGAGCGCTCTACCAGAAGCTGCGGGCGATCCCGGCGATGGGGATCGTGGGCGTCATCGTGGCCTGGCGAGTCTCACCGTACGTCGTCGGGCCCGTGCTCCGCGCCGCGGTTCGCGCCTTGTTGAACAGCTAGCTGGCGCTCACTCCGTGCCCAACGCCTCATCGAGCCGCGCGGTGCCGGCGTCGAGGCGAGCGATCACGCGCGCGGTCTCCGCGTCGCGCCTTGCCGGGGCCCACGAAAAGCGCGCGGCCAGGCGCTCGATGATCGACGGCAGCACGCGCCGCGCCTCGCGCGGATCATGCCCGATCGGGAGCCGGCGGAACACGACGTCGTCCGCGTGGCGGACCATCTCTTCGGCCAGGACGGTTTCCAGTTCCGGGTGCTCGTCGTGTCCTCCCGGGAGCGGCTCCTCGAGGAGGGAAGCCGGCGACGCGCCTCCCCGCCCGAGTCGCGACACGACCGCATCCACCGTCGCGAGAGCCATCGTGCGCCACGTCGTCAGCTTGCCGCCCGCGATCGTCACGAGGCCGTCCTCGTCGAGGACGCGGTGCTCCCTGCTGGACGCCCGCGTCTCGCCGTCTTGTCTGAGGAGCGGCCGGACTCCGGTGAACGCCGAAAGAACATGGCGGCGGGAGAGACCGGCGCCGGGGAAGAGCCGGCGCGCCTCCCGGAAGAGCTCGCGCAGGTCTTCGATCTCGGGGAGGTCGCGTCCGGGGTCTCCCGCGTCGGCGACGTCGGTCGTGCCGAACAACGCGGCGCCACGCCACGGGATCGCGAAGAGTCTGTGGCCTCGCTCAGCCCCCGGCAGGAGGAGAGCCGCATCCAAGGGGAGTCCCGAGAGCACGAGGTGGGCGCCTCGGCTGGCGCGCAGAATCGGCTTTGGCTTGCCGGCGAGCCGGCGTACGTGGTCGGACCAGGGGCCGGCGGCATTCACGACGCAGCGCGCGCGGGTGAAGGTCTCCTGGTCGTCCTCGTCGCGAAGAGAGGCGCGGTAGCCCGAAGCACTTGATGTCAACGCCGTGACCGTCACCCCCAAGCGGATCGAGGCGCCGCGCCGACGGGCGTCCCTGGCGATCGCCACGGTCAGGCGGCCGTCATCGGTCTGGCGGTCGGCGAAAGCGACGCCCCCGTTCCACCCCGTTGCCAGTCCTGGGGCGAGCGCGGCGATCTCGTCCGCGGAAACCGCTCGGCCGCGCTCGAGCGGGTGAGCTCCCGCGAGGAGATCGTAAAGCGCGACCCCGACTCGCGCGGCGAGGCGGCCCGGGAAGACCCCAGGACGGACCGGCAGGACGAACCGGAGTGGACGAGCCAGGGCGGGAGCCAGACGCGCGGTGACCTCTCGTTCTCTCAGGGCCTCGCGCACGAGGCCGAGGTGCCCGTGCTCGAGGTAGCGCAATCCTCCATGAAGCAACTTCGTCGAGCGACCGCTCGTACCGGCCGCCAGGTCGTTTCGCTCGACGAGAAGAACGGTCAGGCCGCGAGCCGCTGCGTCGCGGGCGACGGCGCATCCGGTGATCCCGCCGCCGATCACCAGGAGGTCGAAGGCATCGGCGGGACGTTCCTCGTACTCGTTCACGGGACGGATGCTCTCACGCGTCCGGTCACAAAAAGTAGGAGAAAGACGTTCGCCTTCCTCGACGGGGGGCCCGTGAAATGCCATTCTTCACGCTCGCCAGCGGAAGCGACGTCATGGTGCATCTCTCCGAAGTCCTGGGACTGCCCGTTTTCGATGCGGACGGATCCCGCGCGGGCCGTGTCGACGACCTGCGCGTCGATTCCCATCGCGGGATCGTGGACTGCCTCGTGCTGCGCGTTCGAGGGAACGTCTGCTCGGTGCCCTGGAGCGCCGTCGGCTCATTCTCGCCGGAGCACCGCAGGGTCGCGCTCGTCGAGAGCGCGGTGCTCGCCCCGTGGAGCGACGGGGTCGCCGATACGATTTGCCTCAAGCGCGACGTCCTCGATCGCCAGATCATCGACACGCAGGGCCGCAAGGTGGTCCGCGTCAACGACATCGCCCTGGAAACCGCGGGGGACCTGCTCGTGCTCCGGCGCGTCGAGGTCGGCCTGGCCGGGGCCGTGCGTCGCCTGCTCGCGGGAGTGATTTCGCCCCGCCTGCTGCGGCGGCTCGCGGACGGACTCTCCCAACAGGGGATCCCGTGGGATTACGTCGGCATGGTCGAGCCGGGCAGCGCTCGCATTCGGCTCAAGGTCCACCAACAGCTGGCGAAGATGCACCCCGCCGACCTCGCGGACATTCTCGAAGACCTCGGCCGCGTCGAGCGCAAGGAGATCGTCTCGGCGCTCGACCCGGAAACGGCCGCCCAGGCTCTCTCCGAGGCCCAGCCGTCGGTGCAGGCGGCCGTCGTCGAAGCGATGCACGTCGATCGGGCGGCCGACCTTCTCGAGGAGATGGCGCCTGACGAGGCGGCGGACATCCTGGGAGATCTCCCCGAAGAGAGGTTGCAGGCCGTCCTCGACGCGATGGAGGACGCCGACGCCGACGAGGTGCGCGAGCTCCTCACGTTTCGCGAAGACTCCGCCGGTGGGTTGATGTCGACCGACTTTTTTCAGGCGCGCTCCGGATGGACCGTCGGTGAGACTCTGGCGAACCTCCAGAAGGTGGACGAGGACCGGCTCCCTGAGCTCGACGAGATCCCGCTCGTCGACGACGAAGGCAAGCTGTTCGGAATCGTCCCCCTCGTGCGGCTCGTGCGCGCGTCGGGGGGGCGCCCCATCACCGAGTTCATGCGCCGCGAAGTGCGGGCGGTGACGACGAGTACCCCCTTTGTCGAAGTCGTCGAGCGATTCGACAAGTACCACTTGAGGGCGTTGGCCGTGGTCGACGAGTTCGGCGACCTCAAGGGGATGATCAACATCGAAGACGTGCTCTCGCGGCTGGTCAAGGGCGACTGAGCCGTGCTCCGCCGACCGTTGCGAGGTCTGGGTGCCCGCCTGGCGCTGATGGCGGCGGTCTTGGGCCCGGGGATGATCACCTCCAATGTCGACAACGACGCGGGCGGCATCTACACGTACTCGGTCTGTGGTGCGCGTTACGGCTACCGCCTCTTGTGGGTCCTGCTCCCCGTCACCGTCGCGCTGGTCGTCGTGCAGGAAATGTGCGCACGCATGGGCACCGTCACCGGCAAAGGCTTGGCCGACCTGATCCGCGAGGAGTTCGGCCTGCGCATCACGTTTTTGCTCATGATGCTCCTGCTGCTCACCAACCTCGGAAACGCGGCGGCGGATTTCGCCGGCCTCGCGAGCGCGCTCGAAGTATTGGGACTCAGCCGATGGGTCTCCGTTCCGTTGGGTGCCGTGGCCATCTGGTGGCTGATCGTCTTCGGAACCTACCGGAGCGCGGAGCGGATCTTTCTGATCGCCTGCCTCGTCTACTTCGCCTATCCGATCTCGGCGATCCTCGCGAAGCCGGACTGGGCCCTGGCCGTCAAGGGGACGCTGACGCCGTCCCTCCCGGTGGATCTCTCGGGCTTCGCCATGGTCGTGGGCATCGTCGGAACGACGATCGCGCCTTGGATGCAGTTCTACTTGCAGTCCTCCGTCGTCGAGAAGGAGGCGAGGATCTCCGACTACCGGCGCGTGCGCCTCGACGTCATCCTGGGCTCGATCGTGGCGGTGCTCGTCGCGTTTTTCATCGTCGTGGCGTGCGCGGCGACACTGCACGAGTCCGGAGTGACCGAGATCGTGTCCGGCGCGGATGCCGCGGAGGCGCTCGCCCCGTTGGCCGGCGCGGCGGCGAAGTACTTGTTCGCGTTCGGCCTGGCGGTCGCGTCGCTGTTCGCCGCGTGCATCTTGCCGCTGTCGACCGCCTACTCGGTCTGCGAAGGTCTGGGCCTCGAGGCCGGGGTCAACAGGCGATTCAAAGAAGCCCCGGAGTTCTACTGGCTCTACACCGCGATCATCGTGTTGTCGGCCGGGATGATCCTGATGCCCGGCGTGCCCCTCCTCAAGATCATCCTGACGTCGCAGATCCTGAACGGACTGCTCCTCCCGGTGATCCTCGTCTTCATGGCGCTGCTCATCCGGCGCCGCGAGCTGATGGGGGAGTACGTCAACGGCCCGGTGTACGACGTCGTCACGTGGGGGACCACGATCGCGTTGGTGGGCCTCGCGCTGGCGATGGTGGTGACCAGTTTCCTGCCCGCGGCGATCGCGGGGTCGTGACGCTCCGCCTACTTCTTGAAGAACATCCACACGGCGAGCGCGGCGAGGACACAGGCGAAGACCTTCTGAAACACGGAGCCCGGCACGTTCTGGAGCAGGCGCGGGCCGACCTGCGCGCCGACGACCCCGCCGAAGCCCAACAACAACCCCGCCTTCCAGTCGACTTCGGCGAGCTTCGCGTGGCCGAAAAGCGACGAAAGGCCGACCAGAAGGATCGCCGCGAACGAAGTGCCGACGGCTCGCTGCGGCGTGTAACCCAGAGCGATCAGCAAGGGCACGACGACAAAGCCGCCGCCCAGCCCCGTGAAGCTAGCGGCCACTCCGACGAGGATCCCCAGGAGCGGAAAAAGCCAGACGCTCATCGTTCACCCTCCACGTTCAGAGCCAGCCTTTCCGCCGGAAGAGCCACAGCATCGACACGATCGCCGCGATGGAAACACCCCAGAAACCGAGGTAGCCGTACCTCCACCCCAGCTCAGGCATATTCCACGGCTGCTGGCGATCGAAGTTCATGCCGTACACCCCGGCGATGAAGGTCAGCGGCATGAACACCGTCGAGATGACCGTGAGCACTTTCATGACGTCGTTCAGACGGTGGCTCAGGCTGGTCAGGTAGATGTCGAGAAGGCCGGACGCCATCTCGCGGAAGTTCTCCGAGACTTCGAGCGCCTGGACCGCGTGGTCGTAGCAGTCTCTGAAGTAGATCCGGAGGTCGTCGGGCATCAGCTCATGCTCTTCACGGGCGAGCCGGCCCATCACCTCGCGCTGCGGCCAGAGCACCTGACGCAAGACGAGTAGCTCCCGCCGCACGCTTTGGAGTTGCTCGATGTCGTCTTGATCCGGCTTATCGAGGATGCCCTCCTCGATGGTGTCCAGGCGATCGCCCATCGCTTCGAGCGCCGGGAACGCGGCGTCGACGACCAAATCGAGGAGGGCGTAAAGCAGGTAGCCCGCCCCCTTTTGCCGGAGCCGGGCCCGACCCCTCACCAACCGCTCGCGAACGGGAGCGAACAGGTCGCTTCCGCGCGGCTGGAAGGTGAGGACGAAGTTCGTGCCGAGGAACAGCGACGCCTGGATTTTTCCGAGCCCGTCCTTCCCGTAGGCGAGGTGCTGAACGATGCAGAACAAGGTGTCGTCGAACTCCTCCACCTTCGGACGCTGCCCGAGGGTCAGCACATCCTCGAGCGCCAACGGGTGAAGCTCGAAGACACTCCCCATCCGTTCGACGAGCCCGACATCCGCCAGTCCGATGACGTGGACCCAATGGACACGGCCGTCGCCCCTCAACGCGCCGAGCCCCGCGGGGTCGGCGATCTCTCGCACTTCGATCCCCGCCTCGGTGTAGCTCGCCACCACGACGCGGGCCGGGCCGGACTCCCCCTCGGCGGAACGAAGGGTCCCCGGCGGCGTCCCTGGATCTTGGTAGTCCTTGAGCAGGCCCGATCCCGGAGCCGACTCGCTGTCCTCGATCATCGAGTTCTCCTCCGCGGCCCCCAAAATCGTGCGCCCCACTTTAACAGTGTCGCGGGCTTGGACTGATCGCCGTTCTGGGGGTATCTTCCCCCGTCGCGAGGTGACCATGATCCGTCGTACCAGAAATCTCTTCGTCTTTGGGCTGTGGGTGGCGTTCGCGTCGGGCGGAGCGTTAGCCCAGGAGGCCGCTCCCGCGACCCCAGCGTCTCCGACGGCCCCGGCGAGCCCGGCGGGTCCCGCCCCGCACATCAAGTTCGACGCGACCGAGGTCAATCTGGGGGACGTCGTTCACGGCGAGGATGCCGTGGCGACCTTCACGTATCACAACACGGGAAGCGCGCCGCTCCACATCCTGTCGGCGAAACCTGGCTGAGGCTGCACGGTGGCCTCGTTCGACGAGGTCGTCCCGCCCGGGCAGGCGGGAAACATCAAAGCCAGTATCCACACCGCGAACTACAAGGGCGCCATCGGAAAGTCGATCACCGTGACCCACGACGACGCATCGCAGGGACCGGTCACGGTCAACGTGCTCGCCAAGATCGTCGGGAGTGTCGACGTCCTTCCCTTTCCGGCGCTGCAGTTGGGCCGGCACCGGCGAGGGTTCGAGACGCCCGCGAAGTTGATCGTCAGGAAGGACGGTTCGGAGCAGGGGACGCTCGCGATCGAAGGGCTCATCGCCTCCGCATCGTGGCTGAAGGTCAGCGCGCGCAAAATATCCGCCGAAGAGCCCGCGGTCGAGGGACTCCCCGCCGCCATGCCCGGCGATGTCGTCTTGTCCGTTCAGGCCGGGGCCGCTCCTGTCGGAACCAATGTTGAGACGATTTCGTTCCAGACCGGGCTGAAGCGCGAGCCGAAAGTCACGATCCCGGTCACCGTGAACGTTCAGCCGCTGATCACCTTGCAGCCGAATGACCTGATCCTGAACCCGACCCCGGGCGGGCCCTCAGGCGCGAGCGGGCAAGTTCTGGCCTCGTTGCGGGAGGATCTCGACCCCAAGAAGGTCACCGTCGCCTCGGACGCCAAGGCCTTCGTCGTTCGCGTCGAGCCCCCGGGAGAGCGTGCGTTCCGTGTGATCGTCGACTGGGCCGGGAAAGGGAAAAACCCGCCTACCGAGACCACCATTCACATTCGCGTCGGCGCCGAGACGGTCAATTTGCCGGTGCGCGTCAACCTCTCTCGAACCGCGATCGCCCCTTAGCCGGGTCGCCTTCGGCAGCCTAAGCCTCGAGTTTTTTCATCAGCCGGCGCACCGACTCGACCGGGACGGCGATCTCGACGCGCTCCTCGGCGGAGACGACGCGAATCAACAGATCGTCTCCGGATTTCTCGATCCGGACCGTGCCGCCCTCGTGCTTGAGGTCAACGTGAACGGCGTCGGGAAGGGTGTTCAATCTCGCGGCGATGGCCCGGAGCGCCGGCGCAATCTCGACGAGATGCGCCCGGGCCTCCGCATCCGTCGGAACGGGGCACAGCATGATCGCGGTGTTCACGAGCAAGCCCGGGAGCCGCATCGAAAAATCGCTCCCTCCCGGTCCGGTCTCGTGGATCGCAATGCGGACGTTGCCGGCACGGTGCCACGCGTAGACGGTTGCCCCCGCCGTGCCTCCGACGAGGACGCCGAGTCCCAAAAGGATGGCCAGGGAGAGTCTCTCGCCAGATCTCATCGCGCGTCCTCGCGCGCGGGAGCGGCCGCCCCATCAATCCAGACCCGTACGTGGCTGTCCTCGTCCTCGACCGTGAGGAGTTCGCCGGCCGGAGCTTTTTCCAGGGCCTGACCGAGCGCGCCCAGATCGATCGTGTCGCCGCCGGTGAAGACCGCATCGATGAGCGGCAGCGGAACCTTCACGCGGACCCGGCTCCGGCCTCCCTTGTCGTCGACGGTCAGCAGGAAGTTGCCGCCGCGCTTCGCGAGGTGCACGTCGGAATCCCCGTCCCTCACCGTGACGTACTCGCCGTCTTTTGCGGCGCGAAGTGCGGTCCAGTACTCACGAAATTCGGCCAGATCCAGAGCTTTGCCGTCCGCATGGATCGAGCCGTGTGCGTGCGCTTGCTTCAGAACGGGTAGCAGGTTCGCGACCATTCCGATCGGAACCTGAATATCGACCCGTCCCTTGTCTCCGCCGGCATCGTCGACCCGAACGTGAATCCACCGGTCGTCCGAAGCGGCCAGAGCCATGCCGCCGACAACTCCCACGAGGGCCAGGCATCCCAAAAGTTTCTTCATGGCCGCCTCCTGCACGGGAAGACGCGGATTGCCGCTCATGGTTGCGGTGTTTCCGGCTTCCGGACGTAAACGGCGGGCGAGCGGCCGATTCCCGTGGTCGAACGGCCTCAGCCTTCGGTAGGGCAACCCTTCACCGCGAACTCGTCCAGCGAGACCGGAACCTCGACGACGGTCCTCGCGGCCGCGGCATCGCAGGTTCCGCCATCGCATTGGTACGTGTAGGCGTTCCAGCCGTCACGGGGTTCGTAGGACGCCAGCGTCATGAAGTTCATGCACTGGCCGCAGCGGATGGAAAGGTCGCGGATGTTGATCACGCCCGCAGGGTAATCCGGACCGTGGCTGCGCTCAAGGGGGGCTTGACCGGGAGGGGAGACCGGGCGCACCCTCCAGAGAGCGTCGAACGCCGGGACACTCCCCGGGAGGAGGATCTCATGTCTGACCCGCTACCCACGCCCAACCAGACCCCCGAAGAAGTGCTCAAATCCGAGATCGAGGATCTCGAAAAACGCACTCTGAACTCGAGTTGGCTCTGGGTTGCCGCCGCCGTCGGGCTGATCGTCTTGTTCAGTTCGGCCTTTCTGATCACCAACTGGGATCGCAACGAGGTGCAATCCCGTCCGTTCACGGTCGTCCCGGAGGCGATGGTCCTGACGGAGCCGGTCGGCAAAGTCGATCGCGATCTGACGTTTCGCTGGAGCCGGGTCGAGGGCGCCGTCTCGTACATCCTCCTGGTCACGGCGACCGACAGCAACGAAGTCGAGATCCTCCGGCCGGTGCGCGACACGTACTTGCGGCCAACGGAAACGGAGTTTTCGAATCTCAATCCCGGCGCCTTCACGTGGGCGGTCGAGGCCCGCTCGGCGAAAGGGCAACTCATCGGGTACGGCGAGGCTTCGTTTTCGATCTCCGCGGGAGACTGATTCCTCGCGATTCGCCTGCTAGACTCACGCGCGATGCGCAAGACGCCGATGACGCCGGAGGAGATCGCGCGACGCCGGGACGAGATCGTCGCGCATCACGGACCCTGGCGTGCTCACAACCTCCAACTCGCCAGAAACGTCTCCACGATGGGTGACGGGGTCGAGGGGCATGAGTCCCGCGTCCGTCGCGCCGTGCAGACCGTCTCCGACCTTTCCGCCGCTCGGATCAAGGGCCTCCGCATTCTGGACCTCGGGTGCGGCGAAGGCGGGTTCGCCCTCGAGTTGGGAAAACAAGGGGCCGAGGTCGTCGCGATCGAGGGGCGCCGCGCCCTCGCCGAGAAGGCCGAGTTCGCGCGGGAGGCCCTCGGGTTGCGCCGCGTGTCGATCGTGCGAGGCGACGTGCGCGGCCTCTGTGCCGAAGATCACGGGTTTTTCGACGTCGTCCTGGCGTTTGGCATCCTCGACCGACTCGACGCCCCCGCGGTGTTCGACGTCGCCAAGCGCGTGGGCTCGGTCTGCACGGGATTCGCGCTGGTCGAGGCGCGACTCGCCGCGCGCTCGCGCGCCACGCACGTTTTTGACGGGATCGCTTTTCGTGGGGCTCCGCAGCGCGAGCATGCGGCCGCCGCTTCGCGCGCGCAGAGGCTGAGGACTGAGGAGCGCTCCCTCGACAACGAGCGGAGTTTCCTCCTCACGCGCGCATCGATGCTGAGCCTGCTCGCCCGGTCCGGCTTCTCGTCGATCACGGAGGCCCTCGATCCGCTTGCTTCGGTCGACAGTCCGTGGTTTGCGGCCTTCAAGGGGAGGCGCGTGGCCCTTCTGACCGCGCCGCAAGTCAACGCGGTGTTCCCTCCCGGGTGGGACGAAGCCGAATCCCCGAAGCCGAAAGGCGGAATGGCCCGCCTCCTGGGACGCGCGAGGCGATGACCGATTCCGCGCTTGCGCGGCGGATCGACATGACCGGATGGTCGACGGTCCTGCTGGGTTGCGTCTGCGTCGCCCTCGCGGCGATCCAAGCGGTGGCGCCGATCCTCCTGCGCCGGTTCGCCGCCGTGCTCGACGACCCCGACGATCCGACGCGCGCGATGCGGGAGGCGTGGTCGGCGGGGGCGGGCATGGGCGCTTGGGTCAACGGCTTGTTCGGCGTCGCGCTCGTCGTGATCGGCATCGCGGTCTGGCGCCGGGTTCGCTGGGCTCATCTCGCGCTCACGATTTCGTGTTGGGCCTCGATCGTCGTCCTCGCGATCCTCGCGAAGCCCACGTTGGATCCGTTTTTTGCGCTGGCCGGAGACGACGCGTCGCAGGGCTGGGGCCTGGTCGTCGCGTCGACGCTGCTGCTCGTCGCGCAGATCGCGGCCGTGCTGTGGTTCTTGCGGTTCTGGCGGAAACCCGAGGTGCGAGAAGCGTTTCGCTGGGGTCGGGCCGCCTAGCAGCGCAGCCGGAACACCGCGCCGCCTCCGACGGCATTGTCGAGATCGAACTCGAAGCGGTGCTGGACGAGGATCTCCCGCACGATCGTCAGACCCAGGCCCCGTCCGTCCCGCCCGCCGCCTGCGCCGCTTCGTGCGCTTCGTCCCACCGGCCGGCCGCGTCGAGCCACAGGGCCCCCAGCGCCCCGCCGAGCCCCGGCGGGGGTGCGGCCCCGGCCGTGGATTTTTGGAAATC
>JANMVW010000118.1:0-4557 GCA_031393555.1 Acidobacteriota bacterium | reverse complement strand
GGGTGAGCCGTTCGTGGCGCTGGCGTTCGAGCAGCCGCGGGTCCTGGACCAATTGCGCCGTTCGCTGAAAGCGAAGCTGGGTGAGCTTCGGCGCGCGCCGCCTCCCGCGCCTACGGAGCATTGGGCACTCGAGGAAGGCTTTGTCGGAATCGAGCGCGCCCAGCTGGTCATCGTGAACGCGCGGTCCGACACCGATCACCGCTCCGCCGAGTTAGCCGTCGCTGAAGTCACACGGCTCCGCAAGGACGCGGAGGTTTACCGCGACGTGGTCGGGCTTCGACGCAACAAGCTGCCTGTCACGGCGGTCGTCGCGAACCTCGCGAACCCGAAGGACACAGGGCTGAAGAAAGCCGTGGCGCGCGTGAAGCGGGCGACGAAGCGGAGGTAGCCGTGAGCGGCGAGGCGGGCTGCCAACCCTTGAGGCTGCTCGCGAGAAAGGCTGGCCGACATGGATCGGTAGTTTTATTGCCGCAGCACAAATGGTGGACCCTACTACGTCGATGGTCCCTCTGCCTTGTCTGTTTCAGTGATGCCGCGCTCCGAGGGGCCCTGAGCAAGCTGGCGACGTTCCGTGGCAGACTGCCCGGCTCCTTCGCGGCGTGCCAGAACATGCACAGCTCGCGGGTCTCGCGGTGCGTCGTGTGCTCCCCGGCGAGCGCGCGATGTCAGTCCCCCGAGAGTTCTAGCCACAAGCGGAGTGCTCTCGTGACTTGTCGCTGAAGCGATGCGTCCGCGAGGGCGCCTGACGACGGGGCGAGCCGCAGCGCCGAAATCGTTCGCACCTGGTGGGCAAGGACGAGGGAGTCGGCAGTCAGACCGCCGTTCCCTGAGGGGATGAACACTTCAGTCGGATAGACACGTCGCCCCTTCGTCCAGGTCGTGAGAGGGAGCACCGTGGCCAATCCGATCGGTGCGGCAATGACCTCGTTACAGAAAACCAGAACGGGTCGGCGGCCGGATTGCTCGTGACCGACAGTCGGGTTGAGGAGTGCCCAAGCGATTTGCCACTTGCGTACGCTCACCGGGGCGTCCCGTCGGCCTCCCGGTCGAGCGCTGCAAAGTCCACCCGGATCGCCTCGTTGTCGGAAAGGAACAGCGGGTCGCGCGCCGCCTCGGCGTAGAGGACTGCGAGCCCCTGCTTGTCCTGCTCGGTGAAATAGAACGCGAGCGCCTCTGCGACCATTCGGCTCTTTCCTCGCCCCGAACCCTCGTTACGACGGTCGAGTTCGTACGCGACCGACTCCGGCAGGCTGCACGTGACCTTGCGGTGGGCACGGGACGCTTTGGCACTATGCGAGTGCTTCTTTTTGGCCACCGTTTTTACCATACGTTGTTATGGCATAAATTACGGCGATCCCCTCGCGCCGTCAAGACTCGGATGATTGAATCCGACCGATCTCGACATCGGCGAGCTGTCGCCTACGCGAGGCGCATCAGCCTCCGGGTCGGGCAAGGACGAGATCGCCGAGAGGTCGTGCAAGTCACGCTCGAGGAACGTCCAAACCTAGCCCTCAAACCGGTGCACATGTCCCACCGGATCGCTCCCGAGCGGCCGGCAGACGGCGACGTGGTCAGGGCATCTGGCGCCGCTGACGACCACGACGTGAGAGCGCCGTAACGCATCGATGACGGCGGGCTCCAGGATCCGGGTGAAGGGCTTCTGCAGGTTGAGTCGAACGATCGTGGTCTTCCCGCCAAGCGGACTGTTTTTCTCCGACGGAAGGCGTCAAACGGACCTTCGAGGGGGTATTGTGATGGCATTGGGGTGGGGAGCGGAAGCTGTTCGTTGGAGGAGAGACGATGCTCGTCAATCGGAAAACTGAAGTGGTCGTGGTCGGCGCGGGGCCGGTGGGACTTTTGGCGGCGATCTCGCTCAAGACCGCCGGCGTCAACGTCGAGGTCTACGATGCGGGCCAGCGGACGGCGGCGCATAGCTACGCGTTGGTGCTTCACCCCGCGACGCTCCGGTTACTCGACCGATTCGGACTCGCCGCAAGCTGCACCGAAGCGGGGCGCGTCGTGACGCGCCTTTCCGTCTACGAAGGGGCCGAGCGGAAGGAGGAACTCGACTTCACGAGGCTGACCGGGCCGCACGCGCACGTGGTCGTCCTCCCGCAAGCCCACCTCGAATCGATACTCGAGGCGGCGCTCGAGACAAAGGGCGTCAAGGTCCACTGGGATCACCGCGTGCAAGGCCTCGAGCCGAGCGCCGTGGGCGTGGGACTGACGGTGGCGCGGCTCGACAAGGTTTCGACGGGCTACCCGATCGCCCACACGGAAGTCGTCGTCGACAAACTACTCGAGGTCCAGGCGGGCTATGTGTTGGCCGCGGACGGCTACGATTCGTTCGTTCGGCGGCGTCTCGGGCTCGCGCACTCGGACCAGGGGCGAGGGCAGCTCTATTCAGTCTTCCAGTTCGCAGCCCAAGGCGAGATACCCGCGGATGGCCGCCTGATGGTCGATCAACAGCGGGTGGGCGGTTATTGGCCCCTCCCCGACGGGCGTTGCCGATTCAGCTTCCCGATCACCCAGGCCGAGGAGCATCGTCCCGATGCGGCTCGACTGAAAGAGCTCCTCGCCTCTTTCGCCCCCTGGTTCAAAGCGGAGGTCGCGGGCATCGAGTGGACCGCGCTGGGCCTGTTCGAACGAAAGCTCTCGACGTCGTTTGGCGAGGGCCGGGTCTGGATGGCGGGTGACGCCGGCCATCTGACCGGTCCGCTCGGCGGTCAGAGCATGAACGTCGGGCTGCGCGAGGCCGACGATCTCGCGGGGCGGTTCCTCCGTTTGCTGCGGCCGGGCGCTCCCGAAGGGCTCCTCGTCGAGTACTCGGCATCTCGCGCCGCCGAATGGCGGACGCTGTTCGGAGCGGATGCCGCCTACGGAAGCCGTCGCGCGCTCCTCCTCCCGTGCCTCCCTGCCTCGGGCGACGACTTGAAAGCCCTGCTGATGCAACTCGACGCGAACTAATCGCGCGCTCGCGCCTACGGGCAGGCCCCGGTGGGACGATCCCGTCCGGTCGACGAGGATTCCCATCGAGAAGCGCCACAGGCATTCACCGCGCGCGCCAAAAAGAACGTGCCATGTCCCGCGGCGGGAACCGAGGTCGTGTCCGCCACTTGCGTCACCGCGCTGCCTGAAGCGACGCAAACGTCACCGTTTCGCGTTCCAAACAGCGGGACCTCGTCGAGGTCTCCGGCCATGACGTCATAACGCGTGCCCGGCCCCGCACTGAGCGCTTGCGATGAAAACGCCAGTGTCGCCGCGTCCCGCCAGTGGAGGTCACCGATCGGGGACGGGACGGCGAACGCCTGCGTGTCCTGCGGCGCGCAATCGCAAGGATCGGGCCGCCCGTCCCCGTCGGCGTCCGGCGCTCCGGCGCACGGCGTCACGAGGATGAGTCGCGGGGGCTGGCCGTCTTCTTTGCTGTGGTAGCTCAGCTGCGAGGTCGCGGTCGTCGTGAGAGCGAAGGTGAGAAGTCCATCGGCGTCGCCGTTGACGTTTCCCGTGACCAGCGCGCCGATCGTACCGTCTCGCGATGACTGCGGCATGTTGACGAGCGTCGCTCCGATCGCCGGAGCGCTGGCCGAGGTGATCGCACCCTCGGCCCACGACGTATTCAAAACGGCGGACACTCTGCCGCCACCGCCTTGAAGCACGCGCAGGCTCAACTTCGCGAGCGCCGCGGGCCGGATTGCGGAGGAAAGATCGAATCCAAGGTAATCGTTGATCGGCAATCCGGTGCCCAGTTCAAGGAGCGTGGCGGCGGCGCCGAAGTTGACCAACGGATTCGCGGCGTCCACGTGGGCGTCCTTGGTGGCGTCGATCGCGACGAGCCCCGTGTCGGCGCGCGCCGGCCAAAATACCTGCGCGGTCGCGTCGTGCGCGAAGAACCCCGAAAGCAACCCCGCCACCTTTTGCTCGCCCGAGGGAGCAGGGTGAGTGAAGTCGGCCTCCAGGTCGGACGGCAACCAGACGAGTCCGTCAGATCGCGGCGTGGTTCCATCGGCCCATAGATACGGCCCCCACATCAGGAGCGGAGCCCGGACGGGTCCCGTGACCTGTCCGTAGTTCAGATTCGGATCCCCCGCAATCTGGTCCTCGATGAGCCACTTCACCGCGAACCCCGATTCGTAGGCCTGCGGTTCGGGATTGAGGCTGCCGGGCGCCGCGTAACCACCGTAAATCCGGCTCGACAGGTAACAGATTTTCAGGTTCGGGAACTTGTCGTGCAGGTTGTTCGCGACCTGTTTGAGCTCGTCGCGAAGGGTTAACGCGTGGACCGGGAAGTTGTCCGGGGGTCCGGCGTCGGCTTCCTTGAGCCAGGCGATCTGCACCTGCGCCGCGGTGAGTCCCATCGACGCCAGCCGCTGCATCACGAGAGTCCAGTACGACGCCGCCGGGTCGGCGATGAGCGCCGCGGTCTGGCCGCCCTGTCCCGTGTCGAGGAGCACGATCCGCGCGTTGCGCAGACGGTTGGCATCTTCGTTGCGCTCGAAAGCGCCGAACTCATGCGTCGTGTTCGACATGCCGACCGCGATCATCCCGATGAAACCCGCC
>JANMVW010000115.1:0-9628 GCA_031393555.1 Acidobacteriota bacterium | reverse complement strand
AGCCTGACCCCCCCGGCCTTACCGGCCTGCGCCTCGACGAGCCCTGCCCGGCGGAGCTGAGACACGAGGCGGCGGATCACCACCGGGTTCGTCTTCACGCTGCCGGCCAGCACGGGAGACGCCAAGGCCTCTCCATCGTGATAGGCGAGGGCGGCCATGACGTGAACCGCGACCGGGAAGCGACTGTTGCCCGACATAACGTAGCCAGAGTAGTTACGGTATCGCGTTTTGTCAAGAGGCCTGCAACCAAGGGAGGCGCCCGGGTCCCCGGAACAAAAGCTCTACTTGCCTTTTGCCCGAGAAAGCTCGGCGACGATCGTGGCGAGTTTCTCGCGCTCCCGCGGGTCGCGCTCGGCCTCGAGCGCGGCTCGGTACCTGAGGAGCGCGTCGTCGATGTGCCCCTGATCCGAGGCGATGCGTCCGAGAGTCGCCAACGCCTTGACGTAGGCCGGACGAAGGCGCAGCGCCGCTTCGAGATAGCGCTCGGCCGTGACGAGCTCGCCTGAGGTCGCGTACGCCAGGCCGATTTCCAAATCGAGCTCCGCGCTTTCGGCGCCGGAGGCCGCCGATTCCTTGGAGAGCGCCACCGCCTTCGCCGTCTCGCCTTGTCCAAGCTGCGCGGCGATCAGCTTGGCGCGCGGATCGGCGAAATGCGGCTCGAGCTCGATCGCCTTCCGCCATTCGACTTGGGCCTTCGCGAGCTCGCCCGCCCCCGCGAGGCTCGAGCCGAGGTCGTTTCGATAGGTTGCGATCGTCGGAGCCAACGCCACGAGCTCTCGGAATGCATCGGTTGCCTCGCGGAACCGTTTCTGCGACAAGAGCGCCTGCCCGCGGACCGCGCGCGCCCGCACGTTGTCCGGATTCCGGCGAAGGATCGCGTCGGTCATCGCGATCGTCTCGTCGAAGCGCCCGTTTCGTTGGAGCTGCGTCGCATCCAACACCCGATCGGCGAGGTCGACGACGTCTTTCGGGTCGAGCGTCGGCGCTTCCGGGCCCGGCGGAACTCCGGGGAAATAGCCGAGAGACGAAAGCCGGGCGCGCTGATCTTCCGTCAACAGGGCGGGCGTCCCTTGGCCCGCGTGCTTGGCCAAGCCGGCAGTGAGACGCTCGAAGCGGCGTTCAAGGCTCGCGGACAAAGAGTCCTTGGCGGCATAGAGATTGGTCGTCTGTTTGGGATCGCTCCGTAGGTCGTATACCTCTTTTTTCGGAAGCTCGATGAAGGTGTAACGTCCATCGGCCTCGCCGCGAGGCGCAACCCAGCCGTAGGCGTTGAAGGGGAGCATCGATTCGAAATAGATCGCGCGCGAGCGCGGCGCGGCCTCGCCACGAACAACGGCCCGGGCGAGCGAGACGCCGTCCTGGAGCTTCGCACGCGAAAGTCCTGCCAGCTCGGCCACCGTCGGCGCCAGATCGAGGATGGACACCGGTCCGGAGACGACGAGGCCGGCGGGAATTCCAGCTCCGGCGATCAAGAAAGGGACGCTGAGGGTCGAGCGGTAGGTGAAGATGCCGTGCGTCCGCTCGCCGTGTTCGCCGAGCGATTCGCCATGGTCGGCGACGACGACGATGATCGACTTCCGCTTCGCCTTTTCCAGGCCGGAAAAAAGCCGCCCGAGCTCGAAATCGACCGAGGCGATCTCACCCTGGTAGGGATCGTCCCGAAAGCGTGCGGCAAACGGAGGCGGGGGCTCGTAATTCCAATGCGGGTCGAAATAATGGACCCAGAGGAAGATCGGTTCCGTCGACGATTCGAAAATCTCGAGGGCGCGCGTCGTGGCCGACGCGGCGCTTCGCTCGCTCTTGCCGTCGAAACGATCGTCGTAGACGCCGAAGCCGGCGTTCACCCCCCAATCCGAATCGAGCACCGAGGCGGACACGACGGCCGCTGTTCGATAACCGTTGGCGGCAAAGCGGGCGGCGAGGGTGGGAATCCGGCCGTCGTATTTCGTGCCGCCGTTGTCGCGCACCCCGTGAGTGACCGGCGTGCAGCCCGTCATGATCGAAAGGTGAGCGGGCAGCGTGATCGGCACGACTGACCAGGCGTCGGCGAACCGGACGCCCGACGCCGCGAGCCGGTCGAGGTTCGGCGTTCCGGCGTCGGCGCGGCCGTAGGCTCCGAGGCGGTCGGCGCGCGTCGTATCGAGGGTGATCAGGACGACGTTCGGCCGCCCGGTGGAGCTTGGCGGCGTGCGCGCGCCCAAGACGGTGATCGCGAGGAGGACGACACCCAGTGCGGCAGCTTTCGGCATGGCGGCGATTGTGGAGGGAAGGGACGGTTGTCGCAACCGGGGGCCAGCCCGCGAAGGGAGTCGGCGGCGCACGAGGCGATTCCTCGTGAAATTCGGGCCGGAACTCATTTAGCATGGGGGCAGATGAGTTCCCCGCTCCCCGCGCGCTACCGCATTCTCGACCGGATCGGCGCCGGAGGGATGGGTGTCGTTTATCGGGCGAAGGACCTCTCCCTCGGTCGCGAAGTCGCGCTCAAGGTCCTGCCGGAAACGCACGCCGGCCACACCGATCGTCTTGCCCGCTTTCGTCGCGAGGCGCGCGCCGCGGCAGCTTTGAATCATCCGGGCATCTGCACGATCTATGAAGTCGGCGAGGTGGCCGAGGGTGAACAGGCCATCGTCTCGTCCGACAATGCGTCTCTCCCGGGGGGAACGCGCTACATCGCGATGGAACATATCCGCGGCAAAACGCTGCGCGAGACGATCGCCGGCCGCCCGCTCCCGGTGGGCGAATCCTTGCGAGTCGCCATCGAGATCGCCGAGGCGCTCGCCCACGCGCACCGTTTTGGGGTGGTGCACCGGGATCTGAAGCCGGCCAACATCATGATCACCGAGGAGCGCCGCGCGAAGATTCTCGACTTCGGCCTCGCAAAATACGATGAGGCGCCCGCTCCGGCCGGGAGTCCGTCCGACGCGAGCACGGCGACGACATTCACCGGCGATCTCACGGCGCACGGTCAAGTCCTCGGGACGTATGCGTACATGTCCCCCGAACAGGCGCGCGGCCTCGAAGTGGATGCGCGCTCCGACGTATTCTCGTTCGGCGCGTTGCTTCAAGAGATGCTGACAGGAAAGCCCGCTTTTTCGGGGGCGACTCCGGCCGACGTTCTCAGCGCGGTTCTCCAGAGTCAGCCCGCGCGGGCCTCGGAGAGTAATCCCGAAATCCCGGCTTCGTTGGAGCGGATCGTCGAGAAGTGCCTCGAAAAAGACCCGACGGCACGATACCCCGACAGCGCCACGCTGGCCGCCGATCTGAAGCGCGTGCGATTGGTCTCCAGCGAGTCGCGGGACACGACGGTATCGGCCGTGGCGTGGCACGCGTCACCGACAAATCGCAGTCGATGGATCATCGGTGCGGCCGTTGTGATCGTGGCCGCTATCGCCACGTGGGCGGTGCTTGGCGGGGGTCGCGCGTCCGGACCTGCGAAGCCGATTCCCCTGGCGATCCTCGCCCTGGCGTACGAAGGGCCTCCGGCGACGGCGTACCTCAAGGGTGTCGTGCCCCTCGCGTTGGCTGATGCATTGCGCGTGTCGCCGGCCATTCAGATCGTGCCCTTTGGTTCGAGCCGAGCCTTCGACACGGGGGCGAAACTCGACGTGGTCAGCCGGCAACTTGGTGTGAATTGGATTGTCTCCGGAAAGCTGGCAGTCCAAGGCGAGGACTTCGTCGAAACCATCGAGTTGGCCGGCGTGGCGGGCGCGCCGTCACTCTGGTCACGCGAGGTTCGAGGCCGTGTTTCCGAAATCGTCGCGTTGTCGTCGGCGTTGGCCCCGGAAGTGATCTTCCACGTCGGCGTCCGCGCCACCGTCGCCCAAGCCGCGAGAGCCCCTCGCAATTCCGTTGCGATGGAGGCCTACCTTCGCGGTCTCACGCTCCTCGAAGGCTGGGACGTGAAGTCGAACGCGGAGTTGGCCGAGGCGGCGTTCCGGGAAGCGATCGCGGCCGACCCGAAGTTCGCCGAGGCCCACGCCAAGCTCGCGATCGCGCTCCTCAGCCGTTTCACGCGCACGCACGAACCCAACTTGATCGAACTCGCGTCGCAAGCAGCCGACCAGGCCATGAGCCTCGACCCCACACTCCCGGAGTCCAACTTGTCTCGCGGGCTGGTCGATCTTCAGCGTGGCCGATCGGCCGAGGCCGCGGCGTCGTTCGAGAAGGCGCTGGCTCTGGCTCCAGCCAACGACGCGCTTCACCGGAGCGTCGCCAGGGCGTACGGCGCGCTCGGCCGCGACGCCGAGGCCGGAGCGATGTTCCAGCGAGCGGTCAACCTTCGACCGGAGCTCTGGTCCAACTACAACGCCTGGGCCAACTACTGCATGCGGCGCGGCAACTTCGACAAGGCCATCGAACTCTTCCGGAAAGTGGTCGAACTGCACCCCGAAAGCGACACCGGCTATTCGAATCTCGCTGCCGCGTACATTCAGACCGGGCGGCACCGGGAGGCCGAGACCCTGCTTCAAGCCGCGCTGAAGATCAACCCGAACGCGGAGACCTACAACAACCTCGGCACCGTCTACTACGCGCTCGGCCGCTATGACGACGCGGCACGACAGTGGGAGACCGCCACGACGATGGTCAAGGACGCGATGGTGTTCTCGAATCTCGGGGACGCTTATCGGCAGAGCCATCGCACCTCTGAGGCGCGGTCGGCGTACTCGCAAGCGATCGATCTCGGAAAGGCCGGCCTCGCGACGAACCCGCTTGACGTCGACATCCGCGGCATGATGGCCAACGCGCTTGCTGGAAGCGGGCAGTGCAAGACCGCGTCGCTCGAGGGTGCGCGCGCCGTTAAAGACAGCAAGGACAATCCTTCGATCGCCTACTACGCCGCGGTCGCCGCAGCCATCTGCGGCGACCACGACCTTGCTGTGCGCTACGCTCTCAAGGCGATCGGCGGTGGCGTCACGGCCGACCTGAAGACGAATCCCGATCTCGTGCCGATCCTCGCCGACCCGGAAGTCGCAAAGGCGCTGAACTGGGGCGTCGGTGGATCGTTCAGGGTCCGTCGATCACTTTGACGCCGGGGTCGGACGCGCCAAGGACGTTGGTAGCAGAGTCCCGAACGGTCACCACATAGCGTCCTTTCCAACCCTTCAGGATCTTGTTTCCCATAGCCTTGCCCGAAATCGCGTCTTTGGTCTTGCCGTTCTCGTCCTTGCCGAAGACGTCCTTGTAGATTCCACGTTCCTCGGGTTTGCCGTCTACCTTGTCGAACGGTCCATTGACCGGGGTAGTCGCCCCTTCCACATCGAACTCGATCTTTACGGTGTTGGTGGATTCCCAGATGCCTGCTTCCAATAGCCTCTTGTCGAGTACAAAGTTCAGCTTGCCGTCGTGGCTGATCCCCGCACAGTTCGGAAACGCCAAGACCTGAAACTTGGTCCCGCCTTTCCTGCCAGGCGCCACGACGATGGTGATCGTTTGGTCTTTCTTAATGTTGGGAAGGGTCGTGTCAGCATCGTCCACGCAGTCGGCCCCTGCGTTCCAACCCTTTGGAATGAGTGTCTTGTCGACCGATAGCGTCGATGACGTCTGCGCGATTGGACCCTTGTTTCCGTCCGGGGGACGATCGGTGGCCCCGCAGGGAACCACGGTGGAGCAGAAGAGACAGCTAAAAAGCGCGGCGGTCTGCCATCCGAGGCTCAGCCGTTGACCCGACCCCAGGCGCTGCGTACGTGCCGCCAAGAGCGGCGTTGGAGTTCTCTTCACGGATTCCCCCTTGTGAGCGTAAGGGTCACTCCTCACCGTCACGATGGCGGCAAGGACCAACCGAATTGTCGCGAGAATAA
Source organism: Acidobacteriota bacterium (assembly GCA_031393555.1). Lineage (GTDB taxonomy): Bacteria > Acidobacteriota > Polarisedimenticolia > Polarisedimenticolales > DASRJG01 > DASRJG01. The sequence continues at coordinate 3,830 of JANMVW010000115.1, read as the reverse complement.
GACGCCGCCCAACGCAGTGGCAAGAGCAAACGAGGGGACCCGCTTGCGAAATGGCTGTCGCGTTTCAGAAACTTGAAATAACGATGACCTAGAATCGGGATCGCCAACACGACTTCTGGCCGGACGCGCCGGAACTGCTCAGCGAGCGGCCACCGGGATATGAATCTCGGAGCGCTTGGCAAACCAGGGAACGAACGGGCTGTTCCAGTAGACGGCGTAGGGATCCCCGGTCGGGATCCACTCGGGGTGTTGGACGAGCCACGCGTTGAGTTCGGCGACGCCCTTGTCGAAGTTCTCGCGGGAATAACTTCCGCGGATCCCCACGCTCGCAACCTGCCGGGCGGGCAACTCGCGCACGGTGACGCCGTCCTTCCCCGAGGGAAGCTCCCGCGTGATGTCGCGTCCAACGAAGAAACGCATCTTGGCCGGTTTTATCTCGGCCTCGACGGGAACGGTCATCGAGACCTGGTTGCTCTGGATGTAACGGAAGAGCGTCATGAAGGACTGATTGCCGCGGTCGAAGTAGTCGCCTGGAGTCTCGGCTTCCATAACGATCGTGGCGGGGAGTTGCTTGACCTCGACGGTCCCAATGGGCGTGGGTTCATAGCTCGATTCGTAGGCCATGGCGGACGCTCCAGCGGTCAGGACGAATAGGGTTGCGATGAAGGAGGGGATCCCGCTCATCGGCCGGCTCCGTACAGCGGTCCACGTTGGATCCGCTGGTGATAGAGAAACAACGAGTATTCGACGGCACGGACGGACACGCCAAGTCGCTTGGCGTGATCGCGCAACGTCACGAGGTAATGGTGCCAGTCATCGAAGGCGAATCCCACGCCGCCCGGCTTCGTGGTCACCGACCCCAGTTCGTGGAGCAGTTGCCAGACCCTGATGTCGAGCACGCCGTATCGGCGCGGGTTGGTCAACGTGAGAATCGCGGAGGCTGTTGGAGCGCCGACCCCGGGGAGCTCGGTCAAGGTCTCGAACCGGGTGCGTTCGTTGCCTGAAGTCAACGCGGTCGCCGAATGGCGCCGAATGCGATCCGGGGAGTTCGACTCGCAGAGCCTGATGGCCCGGGGGCTTTTCCACCGGCAGATCTGCAGGAACTCCCGCTTGGTCAGGTAGCCCCGCCGGCGAACGGTGCGCAGGTCTTCGATGAGTTGACTGGTCACCGGGGATTCCTCCCGCGTCAACTCGGCTGTCAATAGCTCGGCAACGTCCCGGTATTTCATCATTCCTCGTCCGTTCACGCCGCCCCTACAATATCCGCACCCCCTCAATCGTCTACAACGGTCGATGAAGGACATCGCGAGCGTGGAGCGGATGACACCCCGGGAAGACCAGCGGATCTTAGAAGTGGTCGAGCGGGAGCGCTCCCGGCTGCGAAACTTCATCCGCCGGCGCGTGCCCGACCCGCGCGACGCCGAGGACGTTTTGCAGGACGTCTTTTACGAGCTGGTGGAGGCGAACCGATTGCTGATGCCGATCGAGCACGTGACCGGCTGGCTGTTTCGCGTGGCCCGCAATCGCATCACCGATCTGTTCCGCGCGAAACAGCCGGAGAGCTTCGGCGACAGCATCGAGGATCTACTCCCATCGGCCGATGCCGGGCCGGAGGAGCTGTACGCCCGCAACGTGCTTCTCGACGAACTGGCGCTTGCGGTTGACGAACTCCCCGCGGAGCAGCGCCGGGTGTTCGTGGCGCACGAGTTGGAGGGGCGCAGCTTCAAAGAGATGGCGGCCGAATCCGGCGTGAGCGTGAACACGCTGCTCTCGCGCAAGCGCTACGCGGTGCTGGCTCTGCGTAAGCGATTGCAAAGCATGTACGACGAACTGACAAAATCATGAGGAGGCTCGACATGAGATGGAAATGGATCTTCATCGCACCGCTGGCGATTCTGGGGATGGTGGCGTTTGTCTTCATCGGCGGCCAACTGGTGCTGCACCTGTGGAATTGGCTGCTGCCGCCCCTGTTCGGCTTTCCCCAGGTGACGTTCTGGCAAGCGCTCGGTCTTCTGGCGTTGTGCCGGATCCTCTTTGGCGGATTCGGGTGGCGCGGTTCCGGCCGCACCCATGTCCGTGGCCGCGTGTTCGGTCGCGTGGCCGATCGCGTGGCCGATCGCGTCGGCGATCGCTGGGACGCCATGACGCCCGAGGAGCGGGAACGGTTCCGCGCGCGCGTCCGCGAGCGTTGCGGTTTCGATCCAACGGCCGGCTAGGCTTGCGTAAGGGCGGGGGACATCGCCTGGGCTCGCAACCGGTTGATCCCGTCCAGGGCTGCGACGCGATAGCACTCGGCGAAGGTCGGGTAGTTGAAAACGCTCGCGACGAAGTAGTCGATCGTGCCGCCAAAGGCGATGACCGCCTGTCCGATGTGGATGAGCTCCGTCGCCCCGTTACCGAGCGCGTGCACGCCGAGCAGTTTGCGGGTGTCCGGGTCGAAGAGGATCTTGAGGAGCCCGTCGTGATCTCCGACGAGGTGGCCGCGGGCGATCTCGCGATAGTGCGCCCGCCCGGACGCGAACGGCACGCCGTCACCTCGAAGTTGCTCCTCGCTCCGCCCGACCATCGAGATCTCTGGAATGGTGTAGATCCCGAACGGAAGCAAGTCGGGAAAGCTCTCGACGGGGATCCCGAAGGCATGAGAACCGGCGATACGGCCCTGCTCCATGCTCGTGCTCGCCAGGCTGGGGAATCCGATCACGTCGCCGACGGCATAGATGTGCGGGATGGCGGTCTGGTAGTTCGCGTTTACCACCAACTGGCCACCCTTCCCCGGCTCGAGTCCGGCTCGTTCGAGCCGCAAGGCCCCGGTCGCGGACACGCGCCCCTGCACGTAGAGGATCGCGTCCGTCTCGAGACGTTCCCCGCCGGAGAGCGTCACGGTTAAGGCCGTTGAGGTTGTGTCGACTGCGGCAAGGTCCTCGTTCATCCGCAAGCGAACGCCCTTGTCGCGCATGTGATCGGCGAGCGCCGCCGCAAGTTCCCGGTCCACGAAGGCGAGCAGCTGACGGCGGCGGTCGGTCATGTCCACCGAGACGCCCAGGTTCGCAAAGATGCACGCGTACTCGACGCCGATGACGCCGGCGCCGACGATCAACATCCGCTTCGGCATCCGGGACAGACCGAGAATCGTGCTCGAGTCGAACACGCGTTCGTCGTCGAACGGGACGACGGAAGGACGCAGAGGTTCCGCACCGACGGCGATGACGATCCGGTCCGCCGCGAAGACCCGTTCTCCGGAGGTGGTCGCCACCGAAACCGCGTGATCCGAAACAAACGAGGCCTCGCCGCGGATCAACGTGATGCCGTTTCGCGCCATCTGCTCACGGACGACGCGGGTCTCCGTCGCGACGATTGCGGCCGTGTGTGAGATCAGATCCTCGACGCCGAGTTGGTCGTCCATCTCGACGCGCAGGCCGTTTACGCCCCGGGCACGGGCCCCCATGAGCACGACGACCGCCTCGCGAAGCGCCTTGCTCGGAATCGTCCCCGAGTGGACACAAACGCCGCCGACTTCGCCGCCGCGCTCAACGACGAGCACGCGTCGACCGGCCTTTGCGGCCGCCACGGCAGCTTTTTGGCCGGCTGGCCCGCTGCCGATGACGATGAGCTCGAAAGAGGTGTCCATTTCTGGAAGAACTTAGGGTCCGAGACGGCGAAGAACAACCCGAGACCTAGCGCGCCACCGCTTTCAACTCCGAAAACCAGTTCAGCACCAGCTCGAGGTGGGTGATGGCCCGCTCCGGTACGACCTGCTGAATGCGGAGGAAGCGCCTGCCGTCCGGCGTGACGCTCCAGCTCGTGTTGCCGTTGATCGTCTTGAAGAAGCG
>JANMVW010000086.1:0-9406 GCA_031393555.1 Acidobacteriota bacterium | reverse complement strand
GCGACGACGAATACCAAGCCGCGGCCGGGACCGACGTTTTGGTGGTCGCGACGGAGTGGAATCAGTTCCGGGCTCTGGACGCCGACCGACTCCGTGCGGCCGTGACCAAGCCGGTGATCGTCGACCTGCGAAACGTGTACGAGCCCGAGACCATGCGCGCGAAGGGGTTTGAGTACAGTTGCGTCGGGAGAGTTTGATGGCGCGTTTTCTCGTGACGGGCGGGGCGGGATTCATCGGTTCGAATTTGGTCGAGGCGATCGCGGGAGCCGGGGACGCGGTGCGCGTTCTGGATAACTTCGCGACCGGGCACCGCGCGAATCTCGAGGATGCAGGGGCCTGGGCGAAGGCCGGAAGCGGTTCGGTCGAGCTTCAGGAGGGCGATATCCGGGATCTCCCCACGTGCCGACGCGCGGTCGTGGGCGTGGACTACGTGCTTCACCAGGCGGCCATCCCATCGGTGCAGCAGTCGGTGAAAGACCCGATCGGTTCCAACGACGTCAACGTTTCAGGGACTCTGAACCTCCTGGTTGCGGCGCGAGACGAGAACGTCAAGCGGTTCGTCATGGCGTCGTCGTCGTCCGTGTATGGCGAGGGCGAGACGCTTCCCAAGCTCGAGACCATGGCCCCGGCTCCCGCCTCGCCCTATGGACTGCAAAAGTTGGCGGGGGAGACTTACTGCGGCCTCTTCCAGCGCCTCTACGGTCTCGCCACGATCGCGCTGCGCTACTTCAATGTGTTCGGCCCGCGCCAGGATCCCACGAGCGAGTACTCCGCGGTCATTCCGTCGTTCGTCACCGCGATCAAGAAGGGAATCCAGCCGACGATCTTTGGCGACGGCGAGCAGACGCGAGATTTCATCTACATCGCCAATGTGGTGCGGGCCAACTTGCTCTCGTGCGAGGCGGCGCCCGCGGCCTACGGTGGAGCCTTCAATATCGCTTGCGGCGAGCGGATCAGCCTGAACGACCTCGTGAGGATCCTCGGAGATTTCGCGGGACGAACGGTCCGGCCGGCCTACGCCCCGCATCGCCCCGGCGACATCAAGCACTCGTTGGCCGGCATCGAGAAGGCGCAGCGCCTCCTCGGGTACGCCCCGGACGTGCGGGTGCGCGACGGACTCCTAAGAACGTGGGAATCGCTGTGAGTCCAGCGGGTCGTCTTCACGTCGTGATCCTCGCCGGCGGGAGCGGGACACGATTCTGGCCTCTCAGTCGCGCGAAGCGCCCCAAGCAATTCCTGTCGCTCGCCGGAGAGGTCTCGCTCCTTCGAGCGACATGGGACCGCGCGCGTAAGCTCGTTCCCGCGCGGAGCATTTGGACCGTCGCGCCCCGGGCGCTCGTCGCCGCGGTCCGACGGGAGCTTCCGGAACTGACGCGCGACCGTCTCGTCGTCGAACCGTCGCCGCGCGACACCGCTCCCGCGGTCGCACTGGCCTGCGCTGTCATCGCGCGGACGGACCCGCGCGCGATCGCTGCCATTCTCCCCAGCGACCACGTGATACGAGATGCGGAGGCCTTCAAACGAGCGGTTGCGATCGCGGTTGACGCGGCGCGAGGCGGGGCGCTCGTTTGCCTTGGAATCACGCCCGATCGTGCGGCGACCGGATTCGGGTATCTCAAGCTCGGAGCGCGGCCGCGACCGGGTGCTGCGAGCCCTGTCTTGGAATTCGTCGAAAAGCCGGACGCGGCCCGGGCGGTTCGGTTCCTGCGATCGGGACGGTATCTGTGGAACGGCGGTATGTTCGTATGGCGGATCGACCGTTTCCTCGAAGAACTCGCGCGCGTGGCGCCCGAGGTCCACGATGCGACGGCCAAGGTCGCCGCAGGATCGGCGAGAGCGTGGCTTCGGGCCCCGAAGATCTCCCTCGATTACGCGGTCATGGAGAAGGCGTCGCGTGTGGCCGTGGTGCCGTTCAATGCGGGCTGGGACGACCTCGGTTCGTGGGATGCCGCGGCGCGCCAGGCCTCGCTCGAGCCAAGACGTAACGGGGCGCGTTTGATCGTGGGAAGCGAAGGTACGGTCGTGTTCGGAGGCCGGAGGCTCGTCGCGGTCCTCGACGTTCCCGGTGTCGTCATCGTGGATACTCCCGACGCGCTCCTCGTCGTTTCGCGGGCGTCGAGCGAAAAGACACGCGAAATCGTGCGCGCACTCACGGCCCTCGGGCGGGAGGATGTGCTGTGAGCTTCCGGAAACTCGCGCTGGTCGCGCTCATCGTGCTTGTCGGAGCGTCGGCGCTCGCGTTCGGTTCGGTGGAGGACTGGGCCGCAGATTGGCAACGATTCGGGCTGCTGCTGATCGCGGCCGCGCTCGTGGCGAGTGGTGCGAGTCGACGCAGTCTTGGCGGGGCCACAGGGGCTCTGTTGGCTCCGGTCCTGGTCATCGTTGCGCTCGGATTGATCCAAACGGTCCCTCTGCCGAGCTCCGCCATCCGCGTTTTGTCGCCCCAATGGGCGCACCTGAGGGGACTCGCCGTGGCCCCAGGAGGCGCCGAGGATCTCCCGGGGTTTCTTATGTCGAAGGCGATCGCGCAGGGGACGTCGATTCAGCCCGGCGCTGCGACACCTCGCGCCGCCGCCGTCCCCGCTCCGGTCGACGGAGGACGGGCCTTGTCGGTCGCGCCTCTGGCGACACGTGTTGCGCTGTTGTCTTGGGCCACCGCGGCGCTCGGTTTGGCTTGCGCCGCAGTCCTCGCGCGGCAGGCTTCCGACCTTTACACGCTTTTGTGGGCTCTTGCTGGGTGGAGCGGGATGATGGGTGCTATCGCCGTCGTCACGCGCGTGTCCGGCACGACGAGTCTCCTGGGACTCCGTCGGGCGCCCGACGGCGCGGATGTCCTCGGCCCGTTCGTGAATCCGAACCACTTCGCCGCGTTCGTTGAAGTTGGCGTACTTGTTGCCTTTGGGCTCCTGTTCGCCATCCTCGCTTCGTCGGACGGCCGCCTGACGGGCGCCTCGATTCGACGAGCCCTCCTCGATCGTCAATGGGCGTTGCCTCGGGTCCTTCTGTTGGGGGGCTGCGTGGTGCTCGGACTCGTAGGACTCGTCTTGTCGAAGTCCCGCGCGGGGAGCATCGCATTCGGAATCGGCTTTTTGGGACTCGTGGTGGCACGCCGTCTGAAGGGGCGATTCGCCGTGTTGGTCGTCGCGGCCGTGTGCATCGGAATCGCAGTGGGGGTCGTCAGTTGGGCGGGGGGCCGGGGGGGCGCGGGAGTCGCCACCCCTTTCGCCGCGACATCCGTCGATCCTTCCATGTCGATGCGGTGGGACATCTGGGGCAGGACGCTTCAGATCGTCAAGGACTTTCCTCTCGTCGGATCCGGACTCGGGACGTTCAAGTACGTGTACGCCGGATATGATCGTCCCGGCGAGTGGATGTCCGCGATCGATGCTCACAACGACTATCTGCAGTTGATGGCGGAGGCGGGATTGCTCGGCGCGCTCGCCCTCGCGTGGGCCGTTTTCGCCTTTTTACGGACGGTGGTATTTCCGCTCGCGCGGCCGACGACGCCGTTTCGTTGGACGACGGCCGGCTGCTTGAGCGCCGTGATGGCGATCCTCATTCACGCGGTCTTCGAATTTGGCCTCCAAATCCCCGCGGTGGCCTTGGAGTTTTCCGTCGTTGTGGGCCTGTTGACCGCCGTCGCCGCAGAAGCGTCCGAAGGCGTTCCCAAGAGCACCGAATGAGTGTCCGTGAGAGCCTGTTGATGCCGGGCGCGCCGTGCGTCACCCTTCGGGGCGACACCGAGCGACGGATCACGATCTGTCAGGGCGCGTTTGGGTCGGGGGGGCCAACCGTGCAGGGCAATCGAGCGACGATGCGCAGCGCGCAGATCTTTGCGCAACGATGTGGTCGCTGACCGATGCGACGCCTCATTCTCGTCGTCGTTGTCGTGCTCGCGATCCTTCAGGGCTACGTCGCCGTTCAATGGACCCGGTTTTCATGGGCTTTCACGTCTTCGCGCCGATACCGCGATGCCGGAGAATACGCCGTGGCGCTTGACCTCATGGAGCGCGCGGTGCACGTGAGGCCGGAGTCGGGTCGAGCTCGCGCCTACGTTGGGGATTTTGCCATGAGGCTATTCGCCCGGCCGAAGACGCGTCGGTCCCCCGAGGAAGAAAAGGCGATCCTCGATCGCGCGTGGGCCGGATACGCAGGCGCCGTCACGGTGGCTCCCCTGGATTCGTGGTCCTGGAGCGGGCTCGCCGAGGTTGCGGCCCGGGAGGCTCAACGCGAGGACCGCGTTAACGGCGTTTCGCTCGAAGTCCTGGACGCGCGCAGCCGCGGAGTGCTCGACCCGTGGCGCGCGATCGCCCTCGGTGCCGCGCAACTCGCGCTTGTGATCAGTCCGAGCGGGTACGAGGAGCTCGACACGCTGGGCCTCGTCTATGAGACCGCGGGCGAGGTGGAACTCGCCGCGGACACGTACGTCCGCTCCGCTCGTTTGATGTCGGCTCCGTCGTTTCACGACTGGGGGACGGGGAGGACCTTCGCCGCCCCGATTTACGACCGGCTCTTGAAGGCGCTCATCGCCGGGATCGCCGCGGCCCCCACCTACGATCGCAGCCTGCTCCACCTCGAGGTCGCTCGCTTCGCCCGCGAGCAGGGCGATTTGGAAACCGCGATCGCGCAGGCGCGCCTGGCAGAACGCATGGCCAGTGGATCCTTCGAGCGCTACCGCGCGACGTCCGAACTCGCCGTCGCGCTCGCGCGGGACGATCCTCGGGGGGCGCGCGAGGCGTGGCGCCGCGCCGAGGAGACGGGTTTCGACCCCGACGTGGTGGCCTTGAACCTGGCCACGCTCGAAAGTCGGCTCGGCGACATGCGCGACGCGTGCGCGAACTTCCGAACCGTCCTTCGCGACGACCCGCAGACGGAATCGCTGCGAATCCAGGCGTCGACGGCTTGCGAGCAGGCAGGGGAAATCGACACAGCGGAACAGATTCTGTCCCAAGGGTTCGTGGACCCGGCCGACGCGATGCCCATCGCCGAGGCTTTGGTCTCCTTCCTCGTGCGCAACGGACGTGTCCTCACCGCTAAGGCCCTCGTGAACCAGTGGCTGAGGGATCATCCGGACCGGCAGGAATTCCGTCAGTGGCGAGAACGCGTTTCGACCACGCCGGGGCCCGCCGTCCCGCAATCGTCGCCACCGGCGAGTTCTCGCCCGTAGCGGCGGCCCCCATGCCCTACGGAGTTATTGGCGGCATCGAGCGAGGGACGGATTGAGCGAACATCCCAAGCCCCCGGAGGACTCGTCCGCGCCTGTCCAAACGAGCGTGCGTACCCGACGGGCCGTAAGCGATATCCGGCTCGTGATGATCCTGAACCTGGCCACGATTCCACTTTCTCTCGCAACGAACCTCCTCCTCGGTCGCACGGCCGCCGAAGCCTTGGGTTGGTACGGTGCGGTTCAGATCTTCATTGCGGCGTTCAACGCGTTTCTGATCCTCGGCGGCCTCCCGGTGTTCACGCGACTGGTTCCCCCGATGCGCGAGGAAGAACGCGTAACGTTCCTGGTCACCTATTTCGCCCTGGTCTTGGGGATTCTCACGGTCGTGACGGCGGTGGCCGGCTTGGTTCCCCACACGGTCCAGGCCGTTTTCGGGCACTTCGGAGGCCCGCACCTGTCCATGGCGTATTTCTGTTGCGTGGCGGTCTTGGTCACCTCGTTCGCGACGAATTTCCTCTTTGCCGTGGAACGGGCGCCCCAGGCGGTCGCCGCGAACAAACTCCTCATCGTGGGCTATTTCCTGGCGGGCCTTGCCGGCACGACCCTCGCCCGGTCGGTTCTGATGCGGGATCCGTCGGGATTCATGTGGTGGTCGACGCTCGTCATCTATTCGGTAGCCGCGGTGGTCGCCGTGGTGTTCGTCCTAAGAACGCGTGAGGTGGCCGCTCGGGCGCGATTCCGAGCGTCTCTTCCTCGTTCATTCTGGCCGGTCGTCCTCTACACCCATGTCGGAGCGATCGTCGAGTTCTCCTTTTCTCAACTGTATCCGGCCATGGTTTTGCTGTGGCTCGATGTCGTGGCCTTGAGTCGCCTCTACGCTGCGCTGCGATTCGTCAATCTCCTCGCGTTGGCCCCCGTCGCCCTGACGGCGGTCCTCGCCCCCGGCTTGGCGCGACTCGAGGCGTCCGGACTTCGGGAGGAGGCCCTCAAGCAAGCCGGGGCTGCACTACGAGCCTGCCTGCTCGTCATCACGCCCGGAGTTCTGGCGCTCATCGTATTTGCACCGTATGCGATGAATTGTTTCGGCGCCGATTTCAGGCCGTACGCTTCGGTCCTGAGACTGATGGCGCCGATGGCTCTGGCCGGGCCGCTGGTCTACCTCGGCGGGGGGATGGCGGTCGCCTTCGGGGCCTTTCGCGGCTATCTTTGGGTCTCGCTGGTTTTTGTCGTGACGAGCGTGGTCTTCGCGTGGGTTGCCATTCCACGCTGGGGGATCGTCGGCGCGGCGGCAGCCGGGACTTTGGGGGCTTTCGTGCAGCAGGTTGCGATGTCGAGGATGATGCGCTGGCAGATGGGCTTTCGAGCCCCGTTTCGCGTGCTGGCCGCCTGGATCGTCGCCGTCGTCACCGGGGTGATCGCAACTGGGACCGAACCTGGTTTGGCGTTTGGGGTTGCGCTATGGGCCGCGAGCGTGCTCGTTTTCCTAGGGCTCGGCTCGGTGACGTCACAAGAAATCCGAGTTCTAGCGAACCGAGCGTTCGGCTCGGCCTGAGACGACGACGTGACTGAGCGGAGCGACATGAGCGTGGCCGTGGATTCGCGAGTCGTACAACGCCTCGTGCTCCTCGCCATCGCGACCGCGTTCGCGCTCACCCTTCAAATCGCGCTGGACGCGCCTATCGGTCAACTCATCTTCATGACGCTGTGCGTGATCGTCCTCATGGCGCTGGCCACGCTGTTTCGAGCCGAGCGACGGCTCCCGTTCCCATGCGACCCGCTCGTGATCGTGTTCTCGTTCATGGCACAGTTTTACGTGATCGGCGCTCCGGCGCTGTTCCTTCTGGACTTTCACATCTTTCGACCGATGTCGCCGGAACGCGGCGTCCTCATCCTGGGGTTGTTTTCGGCTTTCATAGCGGCATTTTTCGTCGGCTACCAGCTGCGGCTGGGCCCGATGCTGGCCGGCGTCTTTCCCGATTTCGAGCGAGGGCGTCGGCGCATGCCGTGGATTTGGGTCGAGACGGTCATCATCGCCTCGAGCGGACTGGGTTGCCTCGCTTCCATCGCATCACAGCGAGGGATGAGCGCCATGCTCAGAACCGGCTACGGCCAGGGCGACTCCAAGCCGATCTTCCAGCTCGCCTATCACGCGCTTCTTGCAGGGACTTTTCTCATGGCCTGGCGCGTGGGTTCTCGAGACCGAACGACTCGCGCGAGGTGGTTTCCGCTCGCCGCCCTCATCTTGGCGGAGGTGATCTTCTTCGGCGTCATTTCGGGCTCGAGGAAATGGTTGTTCTATCTCTTCTTCGGTCTCATCTGTATGAGGCTCCTTCGACACGGAACCGGCACGTTGCCGAAAGTGCGCGTCGCCGCCACGTTTGCGGCCCTGCTCGTGTTCTTCTCCATTTGGGGGACGGTCCGATCGCGACCCCTTGCGGAGCTCATGGGTTCCGAGCGCAGCGACCCGCGCTCCGCGACTCAGCAGAAGCTCCACATGGGGTATTTCGTGAGCGTGTCCGAGCCGTTTGAAGTCGCGTCCCTTGTTTTCGATATCTATCCCTCCCAACGACCCTATGAACACGGCCGGACGCTCCTGGTCACGCTTTTGGGTTTCATTCCGCGGTCGGCGTGGCCGGACAAGCCGGTCGGTATCGGCAAAACGCTGACGCGTTACACCGATGGCGCCTTGTTCAAGCAGTCTACGGGGCACAGCATCGCGCCGACGCTCGTCGGCGATTTCTATGCCAATCTCGGGGCATTGGGCGTCGTTCTCGGCGGAATTCTGTTCGGGGTCGCCTGCCGAGCGATCGCGACCTACGCGGCCACTGGCATGCGCGCGGGCCTCCAGCATTCGGCGGCGCGGGTGCTCATCCCCTCGGCCTTCATCGCGGGCCTGGCTGAAGTCCGGGGCGACTCCGCAACGATGCTGGCGTTTTACGTGATGGTGTTCGTGCCGATCATCATTGCCTGCGCGATCTCGCGTTTGGGGCCGGACTCCGGCGGGGGCATGGTCAACCCGTGAAGAGGCGAGCCAGTTTCGTGCCGAACGCCGCGAGGGTCAGGTGTTGTGCCTGGAGCCTGGCCCGCTGCCCCATCTCGAGCCGCAAGGCAGGATCGTCCAGCAGCCGTCCGATCCGCTCCTCGGCGGCATCGCAGTCGTCGTAGGGCACGACGAAGCCTTCCGCTCCATCCTGGAAAGGCACTCCCGAGTTGGGTGAAGTCACGATGGGTAGGCCGGTTGCCATGCCTTCGACCACCGATTGCGCAGACCCTTCGCACGTCGACGGGAAGAGGAGAACGTCGAACTTCGCCAGCCAATCCACGACCTGGGGGCGCGGCACCGGGCCGACCAGCTCGACGTGCTGCGCAACGTCTTTTCGAGCCTTTTCGGTGAGCGCAATCGGTCCCACCATGACGAACCTGGCCCCCGACGATTTGAACCGCTTGGCAATTTCCGAAAAATAGGGTGCTCCCTTTCTCAAGCCGACTTGGCCGACAAACCCCACGGTCAGTCGATCCCTGCGTCTCGTTCGGTCGGGGACGACGTAGGGTGCGGTGTCGATCGGGTAGGGAATCACCTCGACTTGCGACGCGGCAACCCCCTGAGACAGGAGTCCGTCTCTTACGTAGGGGGAAGCACAGGTCACGAAATCAGCCCGCGCCCAAGTGCTTTGTTCGACCTCGATGAAGAGTTCAACGTCATCGGACGCGAGGAGCTCCCATCCGGGCCATCGATCGTGCTGGAGGCGGCGTTCCTTAGCCTCGATCGTCGCGGGGGCGATCATCTGATCCACGACGACCTTGATCCCGCGATCCCGCAGGCGCCCGCACAGCTGGGGATCGATCCGGCGCACGAAGCCGTAGACCCCTTGGCTGTCAAACAAGCCCGCTGACGTCGCCCAGTCCGAAAACGATTCGAGCCAGTAGTGCCAGTACTCGGACGGGCTGCCGGCTCGCTTTGCGCGGAGACGGTGCCGAAGCTCCAGCCAGGAGCTGGTCTTGACCCTCGATGCGGGCAACTGTGGGTCGTACCGCGCCAACATCTTCGCGCCGTGGACCGGGAGGAACGACCTGGCGATGCGCGCAAGGCCGCGTTGGTAGGACCCTGGGGCGCTGAACCACTCCGTATAGACCGTGCCCAAAAGGCCTTGCCGGTCGAGAGCGATCGGGACGGCGTAGTGCAGCCGGGCTCCCTCCTGAATGACCGATATCCTGAAAGAGCCGGGAGGCGTGTTCATC
>JANMVW010000075.1:0-9415 GCA_031393555.1 Acidobacteriota bacterium | reverse complement strand
CCCCATCACCTTCCTCATGAAGGTTTTGAGCTCCGACCGGAATCTCGCGATCCTCGTGCGCCCGCAGGGGGGCATGGCGGGGCTCGACCGCGCGGAGGACGACGTCCGGACGATCCTCCGCTCGACGCGCAAGACCCGCTTCACGGCCGACGACCCCTTCGGAGTCGTCGGCTCGCGCGCGGTGCAGGCCGTGTGGCGATCGATCTCCCAGGGCGCTTACCTCGCCACGATCATCGTCTCGGGCATGTCGCTCGTCGTCGGGGCCATCGTGATCGCCAACATCATGTTCGTCTCCGTGGTGGAGCGCACGAGCGAGATCGGCCTCCGCAAGGCGCTCGGCGCACGCTCGAAGGACATCAGGCGGCAGTTTCTCGTCGAGGCGGCGATGCTGTCGCTTTCGGGCGGCCTCGTCGGAGCCGCGCTCGGAGCGCTCGCCGCGGCCGGGATCAGCTTCGTGTTCCCCGCTCGGGTGCGGCCCGAGTTCATTCTCCTGGCGCTCGTCCTCGCGGTCGTCGTGGGAGTCATCGCCGGATGGGCGCCGTCGTCTCTGGCAGCGAAGAAAACGCCCATCGAGGCCTTGCGGTACGAGTAGGAGAGCCAACCATGCGACGCTACCTCGACGTCTTCCGCCGCGGCTTCTGGGAGAACGTTCTGTTCGCGCTCGGGTCCATCAGGGAGCACAAGCTCCGCGCGGGGCTCACGACGTTGGGCATCGTCGTCGGCGTGACGACCGTCATGGGGATGGTCGCGATCGTCTCGGGGTTCAACAACAACGTGATCGGGAACTTGCAGGCGTTCGGCGCAAACCGCATCGAGTTCAAGAAGTACGAAGAATCGTTCGCTTCCGGCGACTCGGATTACGACGATCAGAAGAAGCGCCACAACCTGACCATGGAAGATGCGGCCGCGTTGCGCGCCGCCGTGCCTGAGGCGTTCGCGGTGTCGGCGCTCGCGGCCTACACCGACGCCGTACTGCACATCAAACACGGCAACCTCGAGGCCAACATGCCCTACACCCTCGGGGTCGACGATTGGTATCCGCAGGGCACGTCGTACAACGTCGGTCACGGCCGTTTCTTCACGTCCGCGGAGATCGCGCATTCGGCGCCGGTGGCCATCGTCGGCGCCGACGTCAAGGACGCCATCTTCCCCCTGGAGGATCCCGTGGGGAAAGACCTCACGGTGGACGGCGCGCACTACCGCGTGGTCGGCGTCCTCGCGCGCAAAGGGGAGCAGTTCGGGTGGTCGCCGGACAACAAGGTGGTGCTTCCCTATGGGACGTTCGCCCGCCAGTTCCCATTTCGCATCCTGGAAGACGGCGTGAACATCAGCGTCGTGCCGCGCCGCAGTGAAGACTTGCGGCTCGTGGTCGATAAGTGCGTCTCGGTCCTCAGGCAGCGCCGCAAGGTGCCTTTCAACAAACCCAACGACTTCGGGGTGACCACGCCCGATCAGCTCATCAGCCAGTTCAAGCAGATCACCGGAGGCATCACCGGAGCCATGGTCTTCATCGCCGCGTTGTCGCTGCTCATCGGCGGCGTCGGCGTGATGAACATCATGCTCGTGTCGGTCACCGAGCGGACGCGCGAAATCGGCGTCCGGAAGGCGCTCGGCGCTCTCCGCCGCGACATCATCGGCCAGTTCCTGACCGAAGCCGTGACGTTGAGCTGCCTCGGCGGCGTCATCGGCGTGGCGATCGGGATCGGTATCTCCGCGTTGATCAAGGCCAACGTTCCGGCGTTGCCGACCGACATCCCGCTTTGGTCTCCGGTCGTGGGCCTCGTCGTGTCGATGGGGGTCGGGATCTTCTTCGGCGCCTACCCCGCGGTCAAGGCGTCGCGGCTCGACCCCATCGAGTCGCTGCGATACGAGTGACGCGCCATGACATCACTCGTTCAACAGGGCCTCCGGCCGGCAGCGCGCCTGCTCGGCGTGCTTGCCGCTTCGCTCATCGTGGTGGGTGTCGCCGAGCGGGCATCTGCAAGTTGCATCCCATCGCGGTCGGCCAGTGCCTATAACGATGCGACCGGGCAATTGGGTTACTGGATTCAGCCCTCCGGCTTCCCGACGAATCAGACGACGCTCAAGGGACGCTTCTGGCAACTCGGCAACCGCGCGGCAAGCAACGAAGGAACGTGCACGGCCGCGACCTGTTCATTGTTCGGCTCCGGGTGGCTTTATTTCCTTCCGGGCGGGATCCTCATGAACTTGGACCTGGGTAGCCCTGAAGTTTATAGATGCCCCACGGGACGATTGATCACCGTCGCGGAAAACATCAGCAGTAACGGCAGCAACGCGGCCTTCCTCGTTGGAACGGCGGACCACTCGCCCGCCGGGCTCATAGACTGGGACTATTCCGTCTTCGGCAACAGGAACCTCGTGACCATCCCGCCTCCACGGATCACGAGCAGCACGACGATGGGAACGAACCTCATCTTGGACATCGCCGTGGACTCCGCCGCGAGCGCCGCGTTCGGACCCTCCGGCGTCGCCGCGATCAGTGGCTACAACGTCCTGTCTGCATTGGGTGCTGCGGATCCGGGTCGAAATCCACTGTCCTACTCGCTGCTCGGGACCGTCGGCGGATCCTCGGGCGGCACGCTTGCCGGCCGGACCCTGATCTGCACGAACGGGGCCCCCACCTACTACTTGGCCGTCCAAGTCGTCTTTGCCGACGGTGTCGGCAGTCAATACGTGAGCGCGGTGACTTCGATAGCTGCGGTTCCCTGCGATCCCTCATGCCAAGGCTCCGACGGCGATAGCGATGGGTACTCCGGCCGGCAGAATTGCGGGACACCTGTCGACTGCAACGACGCCAATCCCGCCATTCACCCCGGAGCGCCCGAGTTGTGCAACGCCATCGACGACAACTGCAACGGATCGGTCGACGAGGGTCTTTCACGAACGCTGTATCGCGATGCCGACGGCGACGGGTACGGCGACCCTGCGGTCACCCAGTCCACCTGTTTCTCGCCGGCGGGTTGGGTGACACAGGCGGGAGACTGCGACGACACGCGGGCCACCGTCCATCCCGGCGGCGTCGAGGTGTGCAACGGACTCGACGACAACTGTAATAACAATGTGGACGAGGACGTGATGGGTGTCGATACCGACGGCGACGGCGTCCACAACGTCTGCGACAACTGTCGCTTCGTGGCCAACCCGACGCAATCGGACAGCGACGGCGATCACCTCGGAAACGCCTGCGACAACTGCATCAACGTCGCGAACGCCAACCAGGCGGACACCGACGGCGATGGACGTGGAAACGTCTGCGACAACTGTCCGACCATTCCGAACGGGTTCCAGGACGATACCGACAGCGACGGCGTGGGCGATGCCTGCGACAACTGTCCCCTCGACGTCAACCCGACCCAGTCCGACTTCAATCACGACGGCGAGGGCGACGTCTGCGACCTGAACGACGGTCTGATCTACGTCTACGCGACCGACACGAATTACCGGGAATGGCAGGCGGAAGCGGGCTACTCGTCGTGGAACAGTTACCGTGGCGCGCTCGAGGTTCTTCGATCGACCGGTCAGTACACGCAAGTCTCGGGTTCGAACCCGCTGGCAGCCTGTGATTGCGGTGTGAGCAACCTTTACGTGTTCGACCCGCTCGTCCCAAACCCCGGCGAGGTCGCGTTCAACGTCGTTACAGGGGTGGCCGCCGGCGTCGAGAGCAGCCTAGGGACCAACAGCGCGGGCGCACCGAGAGCCAACGCGCATCCGTGTCCGTGAGGATCGGACGCAGCGTTGATGACCTGATCGAAAACTGCCGTCGAATTGCCGCGAAGCGCGTTGTCGCCGCGGACGTTGTTCTGGGCGAAGCCCCGGAACCTGCAAACACCGCCCAGGCCTGACAAAGGAGAAGCTCGAAACTCCTGTCGATAGCAAGTGAAAATGGCCGGTTCTTGTAGCAAGTGAGTTGGCCGCTTGTTTCTCCCACGTTTTCTTCTCGAAAAGAGATAGCCGCAGAGCCTGTGCAGCCTGTGGGCGGCGCGGGGTTTGCGCCATCCAAGGGGCGGTGGGAAACGCGTCGTTTGCGTTTTCCACGGGTCCGGCAGGATGCACAGGGTTCTTCACGCGACGCCTTTGGTCTTTTCCCGCGGTGATCCGCGTAACGGCTTTCCCTCGGCGTCGTACCGGCCGATCAATCGAGGGCCGTAGCAAACGCTGAGTTTCCCATCCAAGTGCTCGCGGACCGTCACCTTGCATTGCGAGAAGCTGAATCGAAATGGCGATGGACCGATCTGAAGAACACGGTTTTCGAATCGAACGGTGTTGTCGTTGTCGACAGATCTCTGGTACTCGAGGCAGAAGACCCGATCGAGAAGCGTCTTGTCCACGAGCGGCGTGAATGCACTTCCAGGCTGCTCGGGCGTGACGGCGATGTGACGGTTGTGCCAGGGGATGAAGGTCTTGCGGATGAACGCGTTGGCATTGTCGCGATCCTTGATCCCCCGCAAGCGCAACTCCTGAGGCAGCCGCCCCTGCCAGGTCCCGAACAGGCGCTCGCTGCGGCCTCTGGCCTGCGGTGAATAGGCGTAGATCGATTCGATGTGGAGCTCATTCAGAGCCCGTCCGATCTGGGTGGGCCGCGACCGATCCACCGGCCCGCCCTCTTTCGGAGTCAGGGCGAAGTGGCTTCCTCGATCGGTGTAAAGCGCGCAGAAGATCCCGTGCTTCTTCACGCAATCACGGAGCAACGTCATCGAGCTGAGGGTGTCTTCTTCCTCGACCAACAGCGCCTCGTAGACGCGGCTCGAAGCATCGTCCATGAGAACCAGCAAGTCGTCCTTGCGATCCGGACACAAGCTCAGCCACGGATGCGTGCTGCCGTCGAGGTGAAGAAGCATCCCCTCCATCGGACGGCGCGGACGTCTCTTGCGGTGCGGCCCCCGTCGATTCCGTCGCGCAATCAAGCCGGCTTCC
This sequence comes from Acidobacteriota bacterium, assembly GCA_031393555.1. Lineage (GTDB taxonomy): Bacteria > Acidobacteriota > Polarisedimenticolia > Polarisedimenticolales > DASRJG01 > DASRJG01. The sequence goes on along the minus strand of JANMVW010000075.1, from coordinate 4,480 downwards.
TGGAGCGCAGCTTTCACCCAGGTGTAGCTCAGCGTGATCTTGTGCTCCTGGGTCAGCTTCTCGTGGAAGTGTTTGACGTTGAAGTCCGAGTACTTCTCCCGAAACAGCCTGAGGACGGTCTCGACTTCGGTCAAAGGCACCCGCTTCGGGCTCGGACTTCGCCGACGGCGATCGAAGAGACCGTCGTAGCCCCGCTTCTCGTAAAACCCCTTCCACCGTCTGATCGTCCGGATCGAGACCCCAAGAATTTCTGCCGCCTGAAACCAGTAGATCTCGCCGCTGATCGCCCGACAAATCACTTCCTGCATCCGCATGGCCCGCTCCACGGCGGCCCCTGGGTAGAGCACTCGGCACCCCCTTCATTGAGGGCACCGACCCTAACCGCAGGCCAGCCTGAACCGGCCAACTCACTTGCTACCGCCACCGGCCAGATCATTTGCTACGGACAAGAAGCTCGAAACTCCTTGACGGCAGGGCCTTCCGGTCGTACTGCTCTCCTGTCATGGAACACCGCCACCTCACCTCGACCGACGTCAAGCAGCAGCCCTGCTGTTGTTGTCCTTGCTTCACTCGGCCGGCGAGGACGTGGCGATCCTGACACTCTGATTCATTCAAGACGCAACGCACCGCCGGGCCAGACCCGGCGTTTTTTTTTGGAGAGCCGCCGGTTGAACCCGGCGGCTTTTTTGTTTTCTGGAGGTCGCGAGCGATGGGAGCCGAAACGAAATTCTCCGCGAAGGACTTCGAGCTGCGGTCGGATCCTCGCGTGAGGCGGTACGACGACGTGCGACAGCTCCTGCCCGACGCGGCGAATCCGACGCCGCTGGTCCGCCTAAATCGCGTCTTGGCGCCGGGGCCGCTCTCGATGTTCCTCAAGCTCGAGTGGCTCAACCCGTTCGGATCGATCAAGGACCGAACCGCCGCCTACCTCCTCGAGGGGATGCGGAAGAGGGGAGAGCTCGACGGGAAGGATCTCGTCGAGGCGTCTTCGGGCAACACCGGGATCGCTCTCGCGGCGCTCGCGGCTCTCGAAGGGCGGCGGCTCGTCGTGACCATTCCCGACGGGGTCCCCGAGGAGAAGAAGGTGATCCTCCGCATGCTCGGCGCCGAGGTCTGGCCCACTCCCGACGATCTCTGCCCCGTCAACCACCCGAAAGACGGCGCGATCGCCCTCGCGCGTTCTCTCGCCGCCAGTCACGGCGGGACGCGGTTCGCGATGCCCAACCAATACGAAAACCCCGACAACGTCCGCGCCCACTACGAAACGACCGGGCCCGAGATCTGGCGGCAGACCGAAGGTCGCATCCGCACCTTCTTCGCGGGGTTTGGAACGTGCGGGACGCTGGTCGGAGTCGGGCGGTTTCTCAAGGAGCAAGACGCGTCGATCCGGATCGTCGCCATCGAGCCGCAGAAGGGACACCGGCTTCCGGGCCTGAAGAGTTTCGAAGAGGCGCAGCGGCCCGCGATCCTCGACACGAGCGTGATCGACGACATCGTTCGCGTGGAAGACGAGCCGGCCTATGCGATGACGAAGCGCCTCTTCCGCGAAGAAGGACTGATCGTCGGCCCGTCGACCGGAGCGGTCGTCGAGGGCGCCGCGCGGCTCGGCGGGAATCCCGAGGGGCTCGCCGTGGGCGTCTCGCCGGACGGCGGAATGAAATACGCGAGCTACTTCGTCGATTGGCTCGGCGACGAGGGGAATCCCGGGAGTTCGACGCCCGGCGAAAGAAAAGAGGAGAATCGATGACAGGCCGAACATTCGCTCAGGATCCCGAGGGAGGCGCTCCGGTCGAGGAACTCGACTGCCGCGGCCTGCTGTGTCCGCTCCCCGTGTATCTCGCGTCCCGGGCGCTCCTTCGTCTCGACCCGGGCGCGCGGTTGCGCGTCGTGTGCACCGATCCCGGCTCCCTCGCGGACTTCCCGGCGCTCGCGGCGCAGGGAGGTCACGAGCTGATCTCGTCGCACGAGGCGGAAGGCACGCAGACGTTCGTGCTTCGAAAGGGGGCCGGACGATGAGCAGCCCCGCAGAATCGACCGCGGCACGACCGAAGCGCATCGCGCTCGTCGCCTCGAAGGGAACGCTCGACCTCGCGTATCCGCCGCTGATCCTCGCCACGACGGCGGCCAGCATGGGATGGGAAGCGGGCATCTTCTTCACCTTCTATGGTCTCGACATCCTGCATAAGAAGAAGTACAGCAAGCTCAAGGTGCCGTCGCTCGCGAACCCGGCGATGCCCGTCCCCGTCCCGAATTGGATCGGCGTGCTTCCCGGCATGACCGCCGTCGCGACCAAAATGATGAACGGGTGGATGGCGCGGGCGAAGATCCCCGACGTACCGAAGTTCATCGAAATGGCTCGCGAGCTGAACGTCCAACTCTTCGCCTGCTCCACGACCATGGGGGTCATGGGGATCCGAGAAAACGACTTGATCGAAGGGGTCCGCATCGCCGGAGCGGCCGCCTTCCTGGACTTCGCGGCCACCGCCGACGTCCAACTCTTCGTCTGAAAGTGAGGTTTCACATGTCGCGCGCTCACATCCGCACGGTTCTCGCGCTCGCCGCGGTCGCCAGCCTTCAGTTCGACGCGGCGCACGCCACCAATGGCTACTTCTCCCACGCGTACGGTTCCGCGGGCAAAGGAGTCGCAGGCGTGGGCGTGGCTCTTCCGCAAGACGCGCTTGCGGCGGCCGACAACCCCGCCGGACTCGCCTTCGTCGGCGCTCGCTACGACGTGGGGCTGTCCTTCTTCAACCCGAATCGCGGCTACACCGTCACCGGGAATCCCTCCGGAGCTCCCGGCACGTTCGGTCTGGCGCCGGGTCACGTGGACAGCCGGTCGAAGCTGTTTCTCGTCCCGCACTTCGGGGCCAACTGGAAAGTTCACGACGACAACTCGATCGGCCTCGCCGTGTTCGGAAACGGCGGGATGAACACCAACTACCCCGTCGCGACGTTCGGCGGGTCGTCCCCGACGGGGGTCGATCTGTCCCAGCTCTTCGTGGCGGCGACGTACGCTCGCGCGCTCGGAGCTCGCAAGCAACACGCCCTGGGGCTCAGCGCGATCTTCGCCATCCAGAGATTTCAGATCAAGGGAACCGAGGCGTTTGCTGCGTTCTCCGGGGATCCGGCCCACGTGTCCAACCAAGGGTACGACGAGTCCCTGGGCGTCGGCTGGAAACTCGGATACCTGGTGCGACCCATTCCGAAGCTGTCGCTGGGCGCGTCCTACCAGGCGAGGATCCGCATGCAGGCCTTCGACTCGTATGCGGGGATCTTCGCGGAACACGGCGATTTCGACATTCCCGCCACCGAGGCGATCGGCGTGGCGGTCCGCGTGGCGCCCAAGGTCGTCGTCGCCTTGGACGTGAGCCGGATCGAATACGGCGAGGTGCGATCGATCGCCAATCCGTTGGTCCCCAATCTGTTCAACGCCCCGCTCGGTTCGGCCGACGGCGGCGGCTTCGCCTGGGAGGACATGACGGTCTTCAAGCTGGGGGTCGTGGTCGAGACGGCAGGCCCCTGGACCTTCCGATTCGGCTTCTCGACGGGAAACCAGCCGGTCACGAAGGGAGGGGTCTTCCCGAGCATCGTGGCTCCCGCTGTCGTCGAAGAGCACTACACCTTTGGTTTCAGCCGCACGCTGAAGCGCAACGCGGCGTTCCATGCCGCCTTCCTGCGCGCGCCCACCAAGCGCGTGGCCGGACCGAACCCGCTCGAGGCGCCGGGAGCGCAAACGATCGAGCTCCAAATGGACCAGTGGGAGTTCGACCTGGGATTCTCGTGGGGGCGGTAGCGCGACAGGGCGAGAATCATCGGAAGTCGTCCGCCATCGCGCTTTTCCAAACACGGACGCGGGTTCGATTCCCGCGACCTCCACCCATCTTTACGAAAGCGGCGATTAACGCCAGAGCGCTTTGAGATCGACCATCAGCCCGTCCCAAGAGGGATGTGCCATCGTCGAGTCTCCTTCGGCGTGAACCAAGAGACGGAACGCGCTACCCGCCAGCTCGTAACATTCCACGCGTTTCCGGTCGGGGTCAACGATCCAATAGTGCTGGACCTCGAGCTCCGCATACCGTCGGGATTTGATACCGCGATCGACTTTGCGAGTCGAGGGCGAGAGGATCTCAACCACGAGCAGCGGCGGCTTTTCGATGCCACGCTTGGAAATGTGGCTGGGGTCTGCGACGAGAACCAAGTCGGGCTCGAGGACGTCGTGCGAGTTGAAAATGACATCGATCGGCGCGTTAAACACCTCACCGGTCGATCGCTCGTGGAAGTAATCCTGCAATTGCCGCTGTAGCCGCGACGAGACTCTCTGGTGCATCGGGCTCGGCGCCGGGTTCACGAGCAGCTCCCCTTGCAGGAGCTCGTAGCGTTTGCCGTCGTTGGGAGCGGCCAAGATGTCCGAGTAGTCGAGTTTACGTTTGAGTCCCTGTGCCATGCGACAACGCTCCCGTACTGACCGTATCGAGAATAC
>JANMVW010000068.1:0-2230 GCA_031393555.1 Acidobacteriota bacterium | reverse complement strand
CTTCACGGCCCGCTCTTCCCCGGCGCCGGCCAGCGCCACGTGAACGGTGCCTACCGGCTTGTCCGCCGTGCCGCCGTCGGGGCCGGCGATCCCGGTGACGCCGAGGCCGAAGTCGGCGTTCAAGACCCTGCGAGCCCCCGCCGCCAGCGCGCGCGCAACCGGCTCGCTCACCGCGCCGTGCGAACGAAGCAACTCCTCGGGCACCCCGGCCAGCGATGTCTTGAGATCGTTGGCGTAGCAGACGAGCCCGCCGCGAAACCACGCCGAAGATCCCGGGACGTCGGTGAGCGCCGCTCCCAGCAGTCCTCCGGTGCAGGATTCGGCGAGCCCAACCGAAGCGCCTCGCGCCGCGAGAAGGCGTGAGACGACGACGGCCAGCGACTCGTCGTTCGCGCCGTAGACGTCGATTCCGAGACGAGCGCGCATCGCGTCCGCGAGCGCGCCGCAGCGCGCGCGGGCTTCCGCGGCGTCCGCCCCCCGCGCCGTCAGGACGAGTTCCACGCTCCCCGCCGACGCGAGGATCGTCGTTTCGGTGCCCTCGCGGGCGTAGAGGTCGCAAAGCAAATTGTCGACGAACGACTCGGGACGGCCGGCGACCCGCAGCGTGGTGCGCGCCAGAGCGCCGCGAGAGCGTACCGCGAGACGAGGCGCCACCGAGGCTTCGAACATCGCCTTCAACTCCGCGGGAACCCCGGGGAGGGCCGCGAGCAACCCCGAGTCGCGCTCGAGGAGCAACCCCGGCGCCGAGCCCAGAGGATTGTCGAGCCACGCCGTGCCGGAAGGACGCTCGGCCTGTCGCGATTGCCGCGGGTCGGCCACCCGTCCGCGCGCTGAAAACAGCGCGTCGATCCGATCCGCCATGGCCGGGTCGCGCGCGAGAGGCGCGTCGAGGGCCAGCGCGAGCGCCTCGCGCGTCTTGTCGTCTTCCGTGGGACCCAGTCCTCCCGTGAGCAAAACCACGTCGGCGTCGTCCAACGCCGCGCGGACGACGCGCGCGATCCGTGGCACGTCGTCGCCCGTTGAGACCCGCCAGGAGGTCTCGATGCCGAGATCGAAGAGCCGCTCGATGAGCCACTCCCCGTTCGTGTCGCGCCGGCCCGGACCGAGAAGTTCGCTGCCGATCGCGACGACGACCGCGTTCAACGCCGAATCCTCTCCGCCAAGGCCGCGGGCGTCACGATGCCACCGCTGACGATGAGCTTGACCCCCTCTTCGATCGAAAGGTCGAAATCGATGAGATCCGTTTCCGGGACGATCGCCAGCCATCCCGAGGTCGGGTTGGGGGTGGTCGGGAGGAACACCATGACGGCGCTCACCACGTTGTCCCCGACAGGAAGTTCCAAGCGCACCTCGCTCGTCACGAAGCCGACCGTGAACACGCCGGCGCGAGGATACGGGACCAGCACGACTCGCGTGAAGGTGCCCTTGGTCCCCGAGCCGAACGCATCGAGCAGTTGCCGGGCGCCGCCGTAGATCGACTTCACGAACGGGATCTTGAGGACGCCCCCCTCGAACCACGACAACACGCGCTGCCCGACGAGGTTCGCCGCGAGCAGGCCGATCAGGTAGATCAGCATCAGCGTGAGCACCAGTCCGATCACCGGCACGAGGTACCGGGCATGCCAGTCGTCCAACCACGGCACGCCCCCCGCCGCCAGCGCCCGCAACACCCAGGGGGTCACGTTGCTGCTCACGGCGGAAAACAGAATGCGCAGCAGCCAAAACGTGATGATCGCCGGGAGCACGATCAGCAAGCCCCGTACGAAATGAGTCCGGACATGCCGCAGTGTCGTCATCGCTGAATCTCCCCCGCGCCGCGGCGCGAACATGGCGGTGGCCCTTGCAGGAGGAACAAACCTGCGGACGCCGGAGGGTCCCGGTCGTCTGCGTACAGTCGCACCCACGGCACGAGCGCGAGGTAGGGGACGTAGTTCCATGTGGGGCACCACGCGTAAACGCCCGGGAGCAACGGCGACGGAAGGGCCACGAGATCCTCCAGAAAACGAGTCGGCGACGCCGGACAGCTTACTAGCAGCGACGAAGGCGACGTGTTCGGGACACCACCGCGCGCCGCGCCCTCGAAACCTGCGGCTCCTGACCCCGTGCCGCGCGAGCAGCCCCACCGACCGACGTGTATATTCGCGCGTTGATGGCCCCTCGCCCCTCCCGGATCCGACGGATGTTCCTCCGGGTCGCGGCGGCCGCCGCGCTCTCCGTCGCCGCCGGCTGT
>JANMVW010000067.1:0-9688 GCA_031393555.1 Acidobacteriota bacterium | reverse complement strand
AAGATCGTTGAGAAATAAGAGGGGCGGCCGCGCAATGGCCGCGCCAACGCGCCCCGCAGCTTGCGGCTGGCGTTGGGCGGACTCGGATCGAGCATGCCTGTAGAAATAGGACGGATCGAGGCGATCTTCCGGTATCCCGTGAAGTCCATGGGCGGCGAACGGCTCGAGGTCGCCACGCTGGGCTGGCACGGCCTCGACGGTGACAGGCGATTGGCCCTTCGGCGTTTGGATGACCGCGGCGGGTTCCCCTGGCTCTCAGCGAGCGAGCTTCCCGACCTGCTTTTGTTTGCTCCGCTCCGCCGTGAGAACGGCGCTCGGGAAGACCGTCCGACGCACGTGCGCACGCCGGATGGCCGGGAGTTATCCGTCTTCGGGGAGGACTTGGCCACGGAAATCGGAAGCCGGCACGGGGCTCCCGTGCAGATGATGCTGTTGAATCATGGCACCTTCGATGAAGCGAGCCTCTCCGTGATCGCCATCGATACGGTGCGCGAGATCGGGCGACTCGCGGGGCTGAGCCCGGACGTGCGGCGATTTCGACCGAATGTCGTCGTCCGTTTACTGCGATCGGTTCCTTTCCAGGAGGACGAGTGGTTGGGCGGCGCGCTGTCATTCGGCGAGGGGGCCGACGCCCCGGCGATCTCCGTCACGATGCGCGACGTGCGCTGCTCGATCGTGAATTTCGATCCCGACTCGGCCGCTGCTGCGCCGGAGGTGCAAAAGGCGGTCGTTCGTGCGAACCAGAATAACGCGGGGATCTACGGCGGGGTCACGCGCATCGGCCGACTCGAGGTCGGACAGACCGTGTTCCTCTACCCGGCGACCGGGACCAAGGACCGCACGTGATCGTCCTCCTGGTGATCGACATGCAAGCGGGCCTGTTCGCACAGGCCCCGCGCCATGATGCCGACGGCCTCGTCGACCGCATCAACGCCCTGGGACGGGTAGTCCGGCAGGCCGGCGGCCTCGTGATCTTCATCCAGCACGCCGGACCGCAAGGCGACACGTTCGAGCCGGGGACGGACGGGTGGACACTCCTCGAATCGTTGCAGCGGGAGGCGGGAGATCGTGTCGTGAGCAAGCAGGCGTGCGATGCCTTCTATCAGACCGACCTCGCCCGCATCCTGAAAGAGCACGACGCGCGCGAGCTGATCGTCACGGGGTGTGCGACGGACTTCTGCGTTGACACGACGATCCGCGCCGCCGCCAGTCGAGACTACGAGGTGATCGTGGCCGAGGACGGTCACACCACGGCCGATCGCCCGCACATGGATGCCGTGTCCGTCATACGGCACCACAACTGGGTGTGGGAGAACCTGATTCTCCCGGGGAGACGGATCCGGGTTCTGCCCGCCGCTCGCATCGCCGAAGATGTCAAATCGCGAACGTCCTAGTGTCTGGACCCGCGCGCGCCGGCCTGTTCGTTTACGCAAAAGATCTCGAGCGCATGGCGAGGTTTTACGAGACCGTCGCCACCATGGCCCGGCGCCATGCGACCGAGGAGTTGGTTGTCCTTCAGTCACCCGACATTCAACTGGTCGTCCATCGGATTCCGCAGCCTATTGCCGATGGCATCGTGGTGACGTCTCCGCCTCAGCGTCGGGAGAACAGCGCCCTCAAGTTTTTCTTCACGGTCGAGAGCCTTGCGGATACCAGCGCGCTCGTTTCCCGGCTGGGCGGGACGGTGTTTTCCGAACGGTGGCAGGGCCCCGGGTTCGTCGTCGGCAATGCTTGCGATCCCGAAGGCAACGTCTTCCAGGTCCGGGAGAGCACCGTCTCACCCTGAAAACACTTCCGTCTCCCCCACCCAGTCCCGCCACAGATCGAACCACAAGGCGAGACCTCCCCAGCGCCCGAGCGGGGCGAGGCGTTTGGCGATGGTCGCATCCTTGATTTTGCGGCCTCCGTGGTACCTCTCGGAGTACCCCGCGCGAATGGCCGAATCGAGCGCCAGACCGTCGGGCTTCCCGATGAACTTCAGCAGGTTCTCGGCAACGTACGGCCCCACGCCGGGAAGCTTCACGATGTCCTTGCGGAGGACCGAGGCGTCGCGGGGATCGGTGTCCCACGATGCCGGGTCGGCGTCCCCCGTCGTCACCGCCAGGCTCAACGCCACGAGATAGGGCGAGCGATACCCGGCCCGAACGACGTCGCGGAACTCCGCCTCCGTCACGCGCGCCATCCGCTCCGCCGTCGGGAACGAGCGGGCACCGCCTTCGGCCGTTTCGCCGTAACGCTCGACCAGAGCGGCCGTCATCTTCTTGGTGAACGCCCACGAGCAGTTGGTGGTGAGAACCAGCTTGACGACGTCCTCCCACGCCGAAGGGCCGCGCAAGAGCCTTCCCGAGCGCGATTCGGCGATCCACCGGTAACGCGGGTCGCGACGCACGACCTCGTGAAACGGAGCGATGTCCACATCGAGCCCCAGAACGCGGCGGCCCGCGGCGATCAGGACCCGGCGCGTCGCGGCGTCGAGGACGCCTTCGCATTCGAGGACGACGCCGTCGTCCTCGCGAAGCACGATGCGCCGCGCGCCGCCGTCGGGAAGAGCGACGACCGTCGCGATCGATGAGGCGTCGCGGGCGGCGGTGAACGGTGCCAGATCGCACCAGCCGTGAGAGTTCACGGTCCTGCGGAAGGAGAAGTCGGGCGGGTGCTCGAGACGGACGCGCATCGGCGAGAGCTTCCCGCTCAGTGCTCTTGGGCGATGCGCTCGTCCTCGATCTGCAAGAGCATCTTCGAGGTGATGTCGCCGGTCGGGTAGTTCCCGGAAAAACAGGCGGTGCACATACGCGTGATCCGCGGCTCTTTCTCGGTGACGGCGCCGACCAAATCGTCCAACGTCTGGTAGATGACGGCATCGGCGCCGATCTCGCGCGCGACCTCGGCGTGCGTGCGGTCGCGAGCGATGAACTCCCGCCGCGTGCTCATGTCGATCCCGTAGACGCACGGGTGGATCAACGGCGGCGACATCGAGGCGAACAGCACCCGCCGCGCCCCGGCCTGGCGCGCGAGCCCAACGATCTGCCGGCTCGTGTTCCCGCGCACGATCGAGTCGTCCACCAGCAGCACGTCTTTGCCGCGGAACTCTTCTTCGATGGCGTTCAACTTGTGCCGCAGCGACCGCTTCCGCTCGTCGTCGTTGGGCATGATGAAGGTGCGGCCGACGTAGCGGTTCTTGACGAGGCCTTCGCGATACGGAATGCCCAGCCGCTGCGCCATCGCAAGCGCCGCGGTTCGGGCCGAGTCGGGAATAGGGATGACCACGTCGGCCTCGTGCCCCGAAGCCGCGAAGACCGAGGCGAGGCGCTCCCCCATCCGGATGCGGGTTTCGTAGACCGAGATCCCCTCGAGGTACGAATCGGGGCGCGCGAAGTAGACGAACTCGAAAACGCACGGGTGATGATGGGCCTCCGCCACCTTGGTCATCGTGACCGAGCCTTGGCGGTCGATGAACAGCGCCTCGCCGGGGGAACCCCACGGCAAGACCTCGTAGTCGATCGTGGAGAGCACGACGCTCTCGCTGGCCACCGCGTAGGCGTAACCGTTTTCGGTCCGGCGCCGCCCGAAGGCGATCGGCTTGATGCCGTAAGGGTCTCGAAAGGCGAACAGGCCGTGCCCCGCGACGAACCCGACGACGCTATACGCCCCCCGGACCGTGCGATAGACCTCACGCACCGCGGCGTGGTAGGCGTCGAGAGAGAAGGTGCCGTTGGCGGCGCGGGCGAGCGCCCCGGCGAAGACGTTCAAAATGACCTCGACGTCGCACCCGGAATAGAGCACGCGGAGCGACGTGTTCTCCAAGCTCCCCTTGAGCTCGTCGTAGTTGGCGACGTTGCCGTTGTGCGCCATCGCGATCCCGAAGGGGAAATTCACGGTGAACGGCTGCGCGTCCTCGCCCCCGCCGGACCCGACCGTCGGGTAGCGCACGTGGCCCAACGCCATGTCCCCCTTCAGGCGCAACACGTTGGCTGTCGTGAAGATGTCGCGGACGAGCCCCTCGCCCTTCTTGAGGTGGAAGCGGTCGCCGTCATGGGTGATGATCCCGGCCGCGTCCTGCCCGCGGTGCTGGATGGCGACGAGCCCGTCGTAAATCTCGCCGACCGCGCCCGAAGCGCCGATCACGCCGATGAATCCGCACATCAGGGGGACCCTCCGGGAGGAAACCGGAAGCGTACCACCACGGGACCGGTCAGAAGCGGCGCCCGATGACGATGTAGCCCGATTCCTGGCCGCTCTCGTCGTAGCCGAAACCGAGATAGGCCGGCCCGAGCAGCGTGTCGGCGCCGACGAAGATCGAGCCCGAGAGCCTCAGGGACGACCACGTGACGGGGTGGCCCGAGTCGTAAACGCTTCCGGTTTCGACCGAGAACCCGGCGTACATCCGCTGGGTCATCGAGCCGAGGCTGAACTTCGTCAGCTCGCGGTAATACATCACCCGGGCCAGCCCCCCTCGCTCGCCGAGGAGCTGGTTGGGGTACAAGCCCGACAGCCGGAGGAAACCTCCGAGGGCGTATACGGTGTCGATCAGCGCCGGCCCCGAGATGATGTCGCTCGCCTCGATCGACAGGAACGCCGTGTCCCTTCCCCGCGTGAACGCCTTGCTCATCGACACCCGGGCGAACGATCCCGGCGCTCCGGCTCCAAGAAACGTCAGCGATCGCCGGTAATGCACGCGGCCACTCGATCCACGTCGCGGCCAGGTGGTCGAATCCAGCGTGTCGGCGAAAAAATCCAGGGCGAGCCCGCCGTCGTCGGAATTCGTGGCCGGATACACCGCCGAACCGATACGCGGGGCGCCGTGTCCCGACGCGCGGTAGGCGCCGACGAGGAGCCTCCCCCAATTTCCGAAAACACGACCGAACCCCGCGGCCGCATCGAGCGTCGTGAAATGGTATTCGGCAAGCGCGTCGCCCTCAGCCGAAAAGACGTTGACGTCGTCGTACCGGTACCGGATCCGAGAGTCGAAGATCCAGGCCATGCCGGGGTCCAGAGGCTGGTAGTACTCCGTGGCGAGCACCGCGTTGGTCCCCAGTTGCATGGTGTTGCGCCACTCTCCTCCCCTGCGGTTGACCGGGAGGAGCAGGTGGCTCACCGTGAGGTCGACGTCGAGATCGCCCTTGAAGTCGCTGGCGATGAAAAATCCGAACTGCAGGCTGTTTCGTCCATAAGGCTTCGGGGGGACCCGAATCGTCAGGACGCCGTGGTCGTTGGCACGCGTGAAGTCGTGGTGGATCGGGCCGAACACATCCAGGCTGTAGAGGCGGGCGACCTGCTTCGCCAACGCGTCCTCGTCGAGCGGCACGCCGCGGGGCACGACGAGGCGTCGCTCGACGATGGCATCGTCGAGCGGACCGGTATTGTCGATAACGACCCGATCGCAGACGAGCGAGGCTTGGGAGCGCCGGTGATGGCGCGCCAGGTAGGCCTCCCACTCCAGGTCCGACACCGCGAGCTCGCGCAGGCGCGGTTTGGCAGCTCGGCCCGCGGCTTCGCCCCGGTCGATCGTGAGTGCCGTTTTCGAGAAGTCGGAAAACGTGATGTCGGAGAGATCCGGAACGATGATCACGTCCTGGGGGCGCACCGCCGCCATGTCCGATTCCTTGTTGCCGTTGGTCAGAAGGGTCGTCACTTGATCGATGCGGTTGAGCAAGCTGCCGAGTTGCTCTTTGGTCCTGAGCGGGGTGGTGATGTCGACACCGATGATCACCTCCGCGCCCAGTTCTCGAGCGAGCTGAATCGGAAAGTTCGCCGCCATCCCGCCGTCGGCGAGCGGTTTGCCGTCGAGCTCCACCGGGGGAAAAATTCCGGGGATCGACATGCTCGCGCGCATCGCGGTGGACAGGGAGCCGTTTCCGATGATGACGGCGGTGCCGTTCGCGAGGTCGGTGGCGACGGCCCGGAAGGGAATGGGGAACGAGTCGAAGTCGGTCTCCGCCGTCGCGTCGATCGACAATCCTTGGAAGAGCATCTCGAGGTTCTGTCCGCCGATCACCGCGGGCGGGACGTACGGCTTCCAGTGTTTGAACCGCATTTTGATCGGGATCAGGAACCGGGTGTCCTCTTCTTTTCGGCGGAAGGACTTGTCGTTTCGCGGCAGCCTGTCGACAAAAACCGCGCCCCAGTCGATGGCGGTGATCTTGGTGCCGAGGTCCTCGGCCGACCACCCGGCCGCGTAGAGCCCTCCCACGATCGAGCCCATGCTCGTGCCGACGACCAGATCGACGGGGACGTGGTACTCCTCGAGCACCTTCATCACCCCGATGTGGGCGCTTCCCCGAGCGCCGCCACCGGACAGCACGAGCGCCACCTTGGGGCGATGGGGTGAAGCCTTTTCGGGTTCTTCCGCGAGCGCCGGCAGGGTGAAGAAGCTGGCCGCGACGAGGAGTTTTGCGACGGCGGCTTTCATGGCGCTCCTCGGGGCGGTGACACGCGAGGCGGAGTATAGCCGCCGCTTTGACGCTCGTTCCGAAGGGCTTCTATAATCCCGCCCATGTCTCAAGTGCTCGAATCACTTGCCGGGGTCGCGGGGCTCGCGGACATCCACGACAAGGTGATGACCGGCCGAAGGCTCGGCTTCGACGACGGGGTCCGGTTGTTCAGGTCCCGCGCCCTTGCGGTCGTCGGGGGGCTGGCCAACGCGGTGCGCGAGAAGAAAAACGGCAACGCCGCCTACTTCGTCCGCAACATGCACCTGAACCCGACCAACGTCTGCATCGCGGACTGCAAGTTCTGCGGGTTTTACCGCCCCTACAAGACCAAGCAGCAGGGCTGGACCTGGGACCTCACGCGCGCGCTTGACGAGGTGAAGGCGAATCTCAGCGACGCGATCACCGAGGTCCACATCGTCGGCGGGCACAACCCCGACTACCCTTACGACTACTACCTCGACCTCGTGCGCGGCATCCACGAACTGTCGCCGACGCTTCACGTCAAGGCGTTCACGTGCGCTGAGTACGATTTTTTCGCCAAACGTTTCAAGAAAGATCTCGACACCGTCATCGACGACTTCAAGGCCGCCGGGGTGGACTCGCTCCCGGGGGGAGGCGCGGAGGTGCTCGTCGAGCGCGTGCGCCGCGAGCTGTATCCCAAGAAGATCTCGGCCGAGCGTTGGCTCGAGGTGGCGCGAGCGACTCACGCCCACGGTCTGCGCGGCAACGCGACGATGCTCTACGGGCACATCGAAACGCTCGAAGAGCGCGTCGAACACCTCTGCCGTCTGCGCGCTCTCCAGGACGACACCGGCGGGTTCATGTGCTTCATCCCGCTCGCGTTCCACCCGGAAAACACGCAGCTCGCCCACCTCCCCGGGCCGACCGGCTTCGACGACCTGATGACGATCGCGGTGTCGCGCCTGATGCTCGACAACTTCGATCACATCAAGGCGTACTGGATCATGATCTCGGCCCGCATCGCGCAAATCGGCCTGACGATGGGCGCGGACGACATCGACGGCACGATCAAAGAAGAAAAGATCGTCCACATGGCGGGCGCGACGACACCCATCGGGATGTCGGTCGCCGAGTTGTGCCGGTTGGTGAGAGACGCCGGACGTGAGCCGATCCAGCGCGATTCGGTTTACAACGTCGTGCAGCGTTTCGACGAACCTGCGTTGGCCTGAGGCGGATAAACCGTGCCGAAGATCAGAGCCGGCGCGGTGTCCTACCTCAACACGCGCCCCCTCGTTTTCGGGATCGAGCAGGGGTTGGGCGCCGATCGGCTCGAACTGAGCTACGACGTCCCTTCGGTGCTCGCGAGCCGCATGGCGGCGGGCGAGCTCGACCTGGCCCTGCTTCCGATTATCGAGCTGGCGCGCATTCCCAACCTCGTGGTCGTGCCGGGGCTCGCCATCGGGAGCCTCGGGAACTGCCGCTCGGTCCTCCTGGTCGCAAAAAAACCGCTGGCCGAAGTGCGCAGCGTCGCGCTCGACCCGGAATCGCGGACCTCGAACGCTCTCTGCCGCATCTTGTGCGCCGAGGCCTGGGGAATTTCGCCCGCCTTCGTCGACGGACCGCGCGATCTGGCGCTGGCGTTACAAGAGCACGACGCGGCGGTGCGCATCGGCGACAAGGCGCTCTTTGCGCCCCTCCCTCCGGGCACGATCGCGTACGACCTGGGAGGTGCGTGGACCGCGCGCACCACGCTTCCGTTCGTATTCGCCGTCTGGGCGACGCGCCCGGGCGTCATCGACCGCGCGACCTACGAGATCCTTCATGCCTCGCGACGAGCGGGAGCGGCGGTCCTCCCGGAGATCGCCGCGGATTACACCTGGAACGGCCGGCAGTACCCCGAGGTCGCGCTCGCGTACCTGCGCGACGCCATGCGATACCGCCTGGGCGACCCGGAGGTCGGCGCCATGCGCAGGTTCCTCGCCGCGGCGGCCGAACTCGGCGTCATCGAGGCCGTGCCCTCCATCGAATTCGTCTCGTTCAGGGGACACGCCATCCCCCAGGAACACACCACGTGACCGCAAGAATTGAAAGAAAAAGGGGACTGTCCCCTATTTCGGCGAAGGTGCTGGCGGGTGAGAGGATCACGCCGGATGAGGGCGTGACGCTGCTCGAGACGGAGAGTCTCTCGACGCTGGGGATGATGGCCGACTTGGTGCGGCGACGCATGCACACCGACGGCATCGTCACCTACATCATCGATCGCAACGTCAACTACACGAACGTGTGTAACGCGTTTTGCACGTTCTGCGCGTTCTACCGGCAGCCCGGCCACGACGAGGGGTACGTCCTTCCGGTCGAAGAGATCGAAAAGAAGATCGCCGAGACGTACGAGTTGGGCGGCAACCAGATCCTGCTGCAGGGCGGCCACAACCCGAAGCTCAAGATCGACTACTACGAAGACCTCTTCCGCCGTCTCAAGCAGCGCTTCCCCGATCTGTGGCTGCACGCGCTGTCCGCCCCCGAGATCATCCACATCCACAAGGTCTCGCGGATTACCGTGGCCGAAACGTTGAAGCGGCTTCGCGCCGCCGGCCTGGACTCGCTTCCCGGCGGGGGCGCCGAGATCCTCGTCGACGACGTGCGCAAGCGCCTCATGAAGAACAAGGCCTCGGGACAAGAGTGGCTCGACGTGCACGAAGAAGCCCACCGTACGGGGATGCGCTCCACCGCAACGATGATGTTCGGCCACATCGAAACGCGCGCCGACCGGGTCGAGCACCTGCGCATGCTGCGCGACCTGCAGGACCGCACGGGCGGCTTCACCGCGTTCATCGGATGGACCTTCCAGCCGGGCAACACCGAGCTCGGAGGCCAAGAGGCCACGACCGCCGAGTACCTGCGCACGATGGCGGTCGCCCGGATCTTCCTCGACAACATCCGCAACATCCAGGCGTCCTGGGTGACCCAAGGTTCGAAGGTCGGCGCGGCATCGCTCGCGTTCGGCGTCAACGACATGGGCAGCACGATGATCGAGGAAAACGTCGTCTTCGCTGCCGGTACCGTGAACCACATGAACGAGCCCGAGATCGCCGCGGCGGTCAAAGACGCCGGCTTCATCCCCATGCGCCGCAACATGCTCTACCAGCGCCTCGGCGCGAAATAGGGGACAGTCCCAGTAGTGTCCCAACGTTTGGGCTTGGATCGTCTGTAAGTCGTTGACCAAGAAAGCGTAAGCAGGCGTTTTCTCTGGTCTCGATTTGAATTACGAACACCGGTTCGACGACCCTGCGAAGGAT
>JANMVW010000058.1:0-2449 GCA_031393555.1 Acidobacteriota bacterium | reverse complement strand
GCCGGGGCCCAGCGGATCATCGGCAACACCGTCTACCTGAACGCGATGTCGGGCATCAACCTCGAGGGCACCGTCTCGCTGCCGTCGAGCGGCGCCACGATCGAGAACAACATCTGCGCGGATAACGCGGTCGGCAGTTCGACGACCAAAGGGAACATCCGGGTCGACTCGACTTCCAAGTCGGGCATCACGATGGACTACAACCTGTTCTTCCTGAGTGCTCCTGGGATCATGTTCGTCTGGGACGCGGTCAACTACAATTCGCTCGCAACTTTCGTCGCAGCAACGGGCCAGGAGCCTCACGGCCTCGAGGCCGATCCGAGGTGGATGGCGCCGTCCGCGGGGGACTTCCACCTCCTGCCGGCTTCCCCGGCGATCGACGCGGCGGATTCCGGTGCGAGCGGCGCGTCGAGCACCGACCTCGAGGGACGAGCGCGCGTCGACGATCCTTCCGTCGCGAACACGGGGGCCGGCCCGCGGACGTTCGATGACCGCGGCGCGTATGAGCACCCGGCTTGCGGAAACGGGATCCAGGAGTACGGGGAAGAGTGCGACGGGTCGGACGTCGGCCTCGCGGTGTGCGCCCAGTCGGGATGCCTCGACGGAGAGCCGAGCTGTAGTTTTCAGTGCACCTTGGACTACGCGACGTGCACGGGTTGCCCGACGTGCGGGAACGGCGTCAAGGAGTTCGGCGAGGACTGCGACGCGGGCGATCTAGGCGGCGCGACCTGCGAGAACCTGGGGCAGTGCTCGCTCGGAGGCGGTCTGTCCTGCAAGCTCGATTGCACGTTCAACACCGCCAACTGCTCTTGCGGGGCCATCTGCGGCGACGGGGTCCGGCAGGGGCTCGAAGCATGCGACGGCGCGGACCTCGGAGGGATGAGTTGCAGTAATCAAGGCTGCTTCGCCGGCTCGCCGACCTGCACGGGGTCCTGCACGCTCGACTATGCGAGTTGTACCAACTGCTGGGGGCGAACCCTCTACGTCGACAAAGCCAATCCGGCGTGTTCGAACACGGGCCAAGGCACCCCGGCCGCCCCGTTCTGCTCGATCAACGCCGCCGCCGCCAAGGTGGTCGCCGGAGGTACGGTCATCGTCTCCTCGGGCACGTACCTCGAGTACGTGAAAGTGCTGACGTCCGGAACATCGACGGCGCCGATCGTGTTCAAGGCGGCGCCCGGCGCCACGGTCAATGTGTCCGGCCAGGCGCGAGGCTTCGAGCTCGTCGGCAAGAGCTGGGTCACGATCGAAGGGTTCAACGTCTCGACGACGACGCAATACGGCATCTCCGTTGAAAGCGGTTCGAATGTCACGATACGCGGCAACCGCGTCTCGTTTGCGGGGACGCGTACCAGCGGGCTCACCAAGCCCGGGATCTACATCAGCGCGACATCCAACTCGCTCATTTCGGGAAACACGGTAGAAGACAACAGCGACTCCGGGATCTACGTCACCTCGGGTTCCACGAACCTGACGATCGAGAAGAACAGCTCAGCCCGGAACTTCCGGGGGTACACGCTGGCCGCCTCCGGAATCGAACTCCGCAGCGGCGGCAACATCGTGCGCGGGAACATCTGCTACAACAACGAGGTTTCCGGGATCGTCGTTCAGCCCTTCAGCGGTACGACCCCCGTGCCCAATTGCCTCATCGTCAACAACCTGACCTACGGAAACGCCAACCACGGGATCCAGATCAAGTATTCGAACTCCTCGCAGCTCGTTGGGAATACCGTTTACGCCAACGGCGGCTCCGGAATCGACCTCACCGGCGCCTCGACCCAATGCGTCGTCGCCAACAACATCGCCGCCGACAATGCGCCGAACCTCAGCGGCTCGTCGTGGGGCAATATCCGGGTGGAGACGGCCTCCATCACCGGGACGACGCTCGACTACGATCTCGTTTTCCGCAGTCAGGGTCAGACCGGGACGATGATCTCGTGGGCTGGGACGACGTACGCGTCGTTGGCATCGTTCAAAACGGCGACGAGTCAGGAATTAAGAGGGCTTCAGGGAGACCCCCTGTGGGTCGCGCCGGGCACGGCCGATTTCCGGCTGAAGCTCGGATCGCCCGCCGTCGACTCGGCGAGCTCGAGCGCGACGGGTGCTCAAGCCGTCGACCTCGTCGGGACGCCGCGGACCGATGATCCGGCCACGGCGAACACGGGAACGGGGCCGCGTCTCTATGACGACCGTGGCGCCTACGAGTATCCGTTCGACGCCGACAACGATGGTTACGCCTCCGATGAAGACTGCAACGACAGGAACCCCGCTTTCAATCCAGGGGTCACCGACGATAGCTGCGACGGTCTCGATCAGGACTGCAACGGCCAGGCGGACGAGGATTTCGTTCCGACGACCACGGCGACGACCTGCGGTGTCGGAGCCTGTGCCGCGATGGGTGTGACCGCGTGCGTCAACCACGTTGTGACCGAGACGTGCACGCCTGGGA
>JANMVW010000048.1:0-10990 GCA_031393555.1 Acidobacteriota bacterium | reverse complement strand
CCTGGGGCTCTTCATGCCGTCCACCTTCCTCCACAACCTGCACCGGTTTCAAGCGCGGTGAACGCCGCGAAAGTCCACTCCAGACAGGACTTTCAGGTAGGGATGAACGAAAAAGGGCCCACTGTGATCCGCGAAGACCCTTTCTTCTAAAGCTTGAGACTGCGAAGCTTTAGAAGAAAAAGGGGACTGTCCCCTATTTCCGTCAGCGGGTGTCGCGATCCCGGCGGACGAGCACGCGCTTGCCGCGAATGGTCGCGGCGCGCAGCGCGATGATGATGTCCTCCGCGATCTCGTCGGGAACTTCCACGATCGTGTGGCGCTCCAGGATTTGAATCGCCCCGACGGCGCTCGAATCGACGCCGACCTCGTTGGCAATCGCGCCCACCAGATCGCCGGGGCGGAGGCTCAGGTTCCGTCCGGCTCCGATGAACAAACGTGCCACGGCAAAGGCAGGGCCGCCGCGCCGCCGCGCCCCCGGGTGCGTTGCTATTTTTCGCGGCTTTTGAGAGTGCTCCGGCCGCTCCGGACGCTCGGTCACCGTGGGGATCTCCTGCTCCTCGCCGCCGCCGTCACGCCCCTCGGACTGCTTCACCGCCGCCGCGGCGACGTCCATGACGTCGAACTCCTCGGCGAGCGCCTCGACGACGCCGCGGAAGGCGTCCAGTCCGCCCGCCAGGATGGTCTCGCGGAGGGCCGCGCGCGTCAGCTCCATCCTTCGCGCGCGAAGATCGGCCACCGTCGGCACCGACTGGATCTCGATCTTCTGCTTGGTCTGGTGCTCGATGTTGCGAAGCAGCCTGTGCTCTCGCGGCTCGGCGAGCGTGATCGCGACCCCTTCCCCTCCGGCGCGGCCGGTGCGCCCGATGCGGTGCACGTACCCTTCGGCGGCCGCGGGCACGTCGTAGTTCACCACGTGCGAGACGTGCCGGACGTCGAGTCCGCGCGCGGCGACGTCGGTGGCGATCAGGAGGTCGGTCTTGTTGGCGCGAAACGATTTCATGACGCGGTCGCGGTGCTGCTGCGACAAGCCGCCGTGGAGGGCCTCCGCGCGGAATCCCCGGGCGTTCAACGTCTCGGTCAGGGCGTCGACCTCGGTGCGCGTCCTGCAAAACACGATCGCCGAGGCCGGGTGCTCGATGTCGAGAACACGGCCGAGCGCCGCCATCTTGTGAGCGCGCGGCACGATGTACGCCACCTGGCGCACGCGCGCGGTCTGGCCCGCCGCCACCGTCTCGCGGTCGATCGTGATCTTCAGGGGATTCTTCAGGTGCTTGGCCGCGATGGAAGCGATGCGGGGGGGGATCGTCGCCGAAAACAGCGCCGTTTGTCTTCCCTTGGGCGTCGCGTCGAGGATCGCCTCCAGATCCTCGGCGAATCCCATGTCGAGCATCTCGTCCGCCTCGTCGAGCACGACCGCCTTCACGGACGCGAGGTGAATCGTGCGGCGCCTGATGTGGTCCAACGCCCGTCCCGGCGTCGCGACGACCACGTCGACGCCGCGCTCCAACGCCCGCACTTGCGTCTCCATCGAGGCGCCGCCGTAAACCGGCAGAGAGATCGCCCCCATCTCCTTGCCGTAACGGTGCACGGCTTCGGCGACCTGCATCGCCAGTTCGCGCGTCGGCACGAGGATCAAGGCGGTCGTTCGCTCCTTGGCCGGAGCCTTCGGCGTCAGGATGTGCAAAAGGGGGAGCGCGAACGCCGCGGTCTTCCCGGTTCCCGTCGCGGCTTGGGCCAGGACGTCGCGCCCGGCGATCAGGGGCGGGATGGCCGCCCTCTGCACGGGTGTGGGTTCTTCGTAGCCCAGGGCGAGGAGCGCCGCGAGCACGCGTGGGTCGAGGCCGAGCGCGGCGAAGCCGCCGGTCGTTTCCGAGTTCGGTGCGCGTTTCGTCATGCGCCGCACGATACACGGAATCGCCCCGAGGCGATCGTGGCGAGCGCCCGGACGCCCATCACGGCTCCTCGGAATCCAACTGGCTCAGGGCCGAGCGCAACCCCTCGTGCGCGGAGGGGCCCGCCCCCAGCTCGATCGCCTTGCGGAAGAAGGAAACGGCTTCGCCGGGCTCGTCCGCGACGTCGTCGAGGAAGTGGCCGATCTCCTCATGGGCCTCGGCCGAGTTCGGGTCGAGCTCGAGCGCCTCTTGATAGCACGCGAAGGCCTCCTCGAGTTCGTCCGGACGGCCGTCCGCCACGAGTTGGATCAACTGCCCGCGCAGGATCAACAACTCGACGCTTGCCCCTTCCGCCTCGAGGATGTCGTCGAGGGCGTCGATGTCGTCGGGGCTGGCCACGCCCTCTCGGGCCACGCGGCGCCTGAGGTCCACGATGCGCAGATCCATGAGAGTGCCTCCGGGGTCCTTCCGGTCCCTTACCCCTTGGGCGGCGCCGGGACGCGATCGAGCGCCTGATCGTCCCAAGAGGCGGGATCGTCGAGGGATTCGAGATGCGTGAGGACCGTCACGTTGGGCACGGCGTCGCGAATGTCCGACTCGATGTGTTCGAGCAGCGTGTGTCCGCGATGAACGGTCCAGTCGCCCGGGACGAGCACGTGGAGCGACACGAACCGGCGGGCGCCCGACTCGCGGGTGCGCAGCGCGTGGTACTGGATGCCGTTTTGGGCGTGAGAGTCGAGCACGGTGCGCAGGGCCGCGTACTCCTTGGCGGGCAAGGCCTTGTCCATGAGGCCGTCCACCGATTCGCGGACGAGCCGGTAGCCGGACCAGACGATGTTCATGGCCACGAGGAGCGCGACGATGGGATCGAGCGACTGCCAGCCGGTCACGGCAACGGCGGCGACCCCGACCACGACGCCGGCCGACGTCCACACGTCGGTGAGCAGGTGGTGGGCGTTGGCCGTCAGGGCGATCGAGCGCTCTCGTTTGCCGGCGCGCAGGAGGACCACCGCGACCCCGAAGTTGATGATCGAGGCGACGACCGAAACGGCCAAGCCGGCGCCGACCTTCTGGAGCGGCTGCGGATCGATGAGACGATTGACGGCGGCGAGGCCGATGCTGGCCGCCGCGATCAGAATCAGCGTCCCCTCGAGGACGCTCGAAAAATACTCGGCCTTGCTGTGGCCGTAGGCGTGATCTTCGTCGGGCGGGCGCGCTGCGGCGGAAAGCATGGCGAGCGCCATGAGGGCCCCGGCGAGATTGACGAGCGACTCGAGGGCGTCCGAGAGCAGACCGACCGATCCGGTGAGGTGATAGGCGAGGCCCTTGAGCCCCATCGTACCGATGGCCGCGGCGATCGACAGCCAGGCGAAGCGTGTGAGCGATCTGCGATCCACGTTTACCTCTGAAGCCCGTCGATGAGGGCCCGCAGATCGGCGAGGTCGGGATCGTCGGGGGGGCAAAGGGCCATCGCCTGCGTGAACGCAGCACGCGCTCCCGCCCGGTCGTTCAACTGGTAGAGGCGGATCGCGCCGACCGTTTTGGCGAGCGCCGCGACGGGCCGCGCCTCGAGCGCGCGGTCGTAATACGAGGCGGCCGCGGCGAAGTCACCCGCGGCGTAGGCCAGCTGTCCCATCCCGGTGAGGGCGTCGGGTTGACGCGGGTTGAGGGCGAGGGCCCGGGTGAACGCATCGCGCGCCCCGGCCGGGTCCTTCCGCGCCGCGTCCAAAAGGCCCAGCTCGGTTTCGATCGCGGGGTCCAAGACCGAAGCGGTGCGAGCCCGCAAGAGCGTTTGCCGCGCCTGCTCCGGATCGCGGCGCGTCGCATGCAGCGAGGCGAGGTTCAGATACGTGTCCGCGTGCCGCGGGTTGAGCGTGAGGGCGCGCTCGTAGGCGCGTTTCGCCTCGGCGAACGCCGTCGGGTCTTTCACGGCCTTGCCCGCCCAGGCGTTTCCGAGGTCAAACCAGGCCAAGGCGTTGTTCGGCGCGAGGGTCGCCACGGCGCGATAGGTTCCGACAGCCTCGTCGGCGAGCCCCAACGCGAGCTGCGCCTGTCCGAGCGCGAGGCGGGCGGGGACGTTTCCCGGGTTTGCGGCGAGCAGGCGCCTCAGGGGAGCCAGCGCGTCTTTCGGGTCGCCCAATTGGATCGCGCGCCGCGCGGCGTCGAGATCGGGGAGGAGCTTCGCGCCGTCTTTCGGGTCGAGCGCCGCGCCCGCCCCCGCCCCCCCGCCGGAGACGTAACCCAACGCCGAGAGCTTTTCCCGGCGAGCGTGGCTCGGATCGTCGTCGGGAACGACCGCGGTGTCGCCGCGCGTGAGTACGGCCAGGGACTGGGAGAGCTCGGAAGCGCGCTTTGCCTTCGTACGCGCGAGGTCTTTGATCTCGCGGGGATCGGTGGGCAGCTCGTACAACTCCGGGCGGGGCGCCGCGATGTACTTGTAAGGGCCGGCGCACAGCGCGCGCAGCGGCGCCCACCCGTAGGAGAGCTCGGGGTAGAACGTCTCCATCTCGTAGCCGGGAGCGGCGGGCCGCGCTCCATGGAGCAACGGGACGAGCGAGCGCCCGTCGGCGTCTTTCAGCGGCGGCAGCCGGAGCAGATCGAGAATCGTCGGTGCGATATCGATGAGCCCGACGTTCGACGCGGCCGTCGTCCCGGGGGGGAGCCCTGGCCCGGTCATGATCAAAGGCACATGCTGCGTCGCCTGATACAGGAACACGCCGTGCCCCTCCTCGCCGTGTTCGCCCAAGCTCTCGCCGTGATCTCCCGCGACCACGACGTAGACCGTCGTCCCCTGGCGCTTCAACGCGTCCCAAAGGCGTCCGATCTGCGCGTCCATGAACGCGAGCTCTCCGTCGTAGGGGCGGTCCTTGAAACGCGACGCGTAAGGATCGGGCGGCACGTAGGGGAGGTGCGGGTCGTAAAAATGGACCCAGAGAAAAAACGGAGACTTCAACGTACCGAGCTGTTTGAGCACCGCATCGACGGTCTGGCTCGCCGCGCGCTCCTGGTAGTCGAAGGCGCGCCGGTCCCCCGTGCGCAGAGCGTCATCGTAGGTCGCAAAGCCGCGCGCAAGGCCACCTTCCCGGTCGAGCACCGCGGCGGAGACGTACGCGGCGGTGGAGTAGCCGGCGGCGCTCAAGCGCTCGGCCAAAAGGGGAATCTTCGGGTCGAGCTTGAACCCCAAGTTGTCACGGACGCCGTGGTGGCGCGGCACGAGCCCGGTCAGAAGGCTCACATGCGCGGGGAGCGTGAGAGGAACCGGCGAGAGCGCCTGCTCGAAGCGCACGCCGCTGCGCGCCAAGGCGTCGAGTTGGGGGGTTTCCGTGCGCGCCCCCCCGTAGCAGCCGAGGTGATCTGCGCGCGTGGTGTCCAGAGTGATGAGGACGACGCTCGGACGGACGGGCGCCTCGGCAGGTAACGCGGCGAGCGTCATCGACAGCAGGAGGGGAGCGACCACGGCGGGATTCTACGACGCGGCGGAAACGAGCGCTGCGCCGGCCGTCTTTGACGAATCGGGCGTTCTCGTTCACAGTGCGCGCCGTGTCGGGAAACGCCGCATCCGAGCTCGATCATCCGTTGCGCTCCCGGCTGGCGATTCTCGCCGCGGCGATTCTCTTTTCGACCGGCGGCGCCGCGATCAAGGCGACGCACCTCACCGGGTGGCAGGTCGCGTCGTTCCGCTCCGCCGTGGCCGGAGTCGCTCTCCTTTTGATGTTGCCGGCCGCCCGGCGTGGCTTTGGCCGGCTCTCCGGCCTCGTCGGCGTGGTTTACGCGGCGACGATGATCCTGTTCGTCCTCGCGAACAAGTTGACGACGGCCGCGAGCACGATCTTCCTTCAGGCGACGGCGCCGATCTACCTGGTGCTCCTCGGACCGTGGCTGCTGAAGGAACACATCCGGCGGCGCGAGCTGATGTTCATGGTCGCGCTCGGGGTCGGGCTCGCGCTGTTTTTCGTGGGGCACGAGGCCGGAAGCCTCACCGCGCCCGATCCGTTCAAAGGGAACATCCTCGCGGCGCTGTCGGGACTGTGCTGGGCGTTGGCCGTGACCGGCCTCCGCTTCATGGGAAAGCAGGGCGGGCACGGCGGCGGTGCGGCCGCCGCGGTGGTTCTCGGCAATCTGTTCGCGTTCCTCCTGTGCCTGCCGTTCGCGCTGCCCGTCACGTCCGCTCGCCCGGCGGATGTCGCGATCGTCGCCTTCCTCGGCGTGGTCCAGATCGGGCTTGCGTACGTGCTGCTGAACTACGGGCTCCGCCACGTCGGCGCGCTCGAGGCGTCGCTGTTGTTGCTGGCCGAGCCGGTGCTCAACCCGGTGTGGGCGTGGCTCGTTCACGGCGAGCGACCCTCGGTGTGGACGATTTCGGGAGGGGCGGTCATCGTCGCCGCGACGCTCGTCAAGACGCTTGCGTCTCGTGACGCTAGAGGAATCGGGGAAGTGTCCGCATAATGCGCTCGTGAAGTTCGAGACGATTGCCGTGCACGTGACGGAGCCGGACCCGGTGACCGGGGCCGTGGCGCCGCCGATCCACCTCGCCACCACATTTACGAGAGATCCCGATCTTTCCCTGACGGGCGACTTCCAGTACGCGCGCGAGGGCGGTCCGACCCACGCCCAGCTCGAGGCGGCGCTCGTTTTCGCCTCCGGCATGGCGGCTGGGCTTGCGATCCTCCAGGGACTGACCCCCGGCGATCGCGTGATCCTGCCGGACGATGCCTACTACGGCTTTCACGTGGCGTCGCGCGATTTCCTCGCGAAGTGGGGGATCGTGACCGAGGTCGTCGACATGGGCGATCTCGCCAACCTCGAGCGCGCCCTGTCGCGGCCCGCGCGCGTGGTGTGGCTGGAGACGCCGTCGAACCCGCTCCTGAGAATCGTCGATCTCGCTGCGGCCATCGCGCTGGCGAAAGGGGCCGGCGCCGCCGTCGTCGTCGATAACACCTTCGCGACGCCGGCGCTTCAGCGTCCGCTCGAGCTCGGTGCCGACGTCACGCTGCAGGCGTCCACGAAATATCTCGGCGGCCACAGCGACGTGATGGGCGGGGCGCTCGTGTTTGCCCGGCGCGATGAGTTGTTCGACAGGGCGGAACATGCGCGCCACATCTTGGGCGCGATCGCCAGCCCGTTCGCCTCGTGGCTCGTGCTGCGGGGCCTCCGGACGCTCGCGTTACGCATGGAACGCCACGCGCAAAACGCACTGACCGTCGCTCGCGCGTTGGAGCGGCACCCGAACGTCTCGGCCGTGCACTATCCGGGGCTCGCAAGCCACGCCGGGCATGCGATCGCCGCGCGGCAGATGAGCGGCTTCGGCGGAATGCTCTCGTTTCGCGTCCGCGGAGGGCGGGACGAAGCGATCGCGGCTGTTTCGCGGGCCAAGTTGTTCGTGCGGGCCACGTCCCTCGGAAGCGTCGAGAGCCTGATCGAACACCGGGCGACGAGCGAAGGCGAAGGCTCGAAGGCCCCGCCGGAGTTGGTCCGCCTTTCGGTGGGCATCGAGCACCCGGACGATCTGATCGCCGACCTCGAGCAAGCGTTGTAAGAAGAGGGGTCAGGTCTTCCAGTTCTTCACTTCGTCGAGGAGTTCGCGGGCGGCGGCACGGAGCAGCTCGGCGGAGTCGCCCGGGTCGGCCTTGCCGACGTCACGACGGCGGTCGTCCGGATCGCCCAACCCGGCGTCGCGCAGGCGCCTCAGCCGGTCGAGAATCAGATCGCGCACCTGTTCCGCGTTGTCGACGGCCCGCAGGACGCCGGTGTGCATGGTCGCGCCGGCCCCGTGCCCTTCGTGCCCGTGCGCGTCCGTCGAGCTGCCGCCTCCCGCCGTGCGCACGACGACGTCGGCGATGCCCAGGAGCCGCTGCAACGGCCCCTGTTGGATCGCGATGTTTTGCACGTTGGCGTAGGTGAGGGTCATCTCGCGCACGCGGAAGATCCCTTCGCGCACGCGCAGGCTCCGGTCGGTGACGATGTACCACCGCAGCTCGTAGTTCAGGCGGGCCGCGGCGAGCGAGAAGGGCACTTGCACCAGGAAGAACCCCAAGCCGATCAGCTCCAACGTGTGGATCGCGTTGGGGAGAATGCGCTCCAGCGCGGGGCTGAACCGTTGCCGGCCGCGGCGCGCCTCGTTGAGCACGTCGCCGGGCAGGGCGCCTCGATCGTTCCTGCTTGCAGCCGCCTGCCAGGTGGCCGTCATCGAAAGGAAGGCGACGATGGCGAAGGCACCGGCCATCTGCCTGAGGCCCCACGTGACGAGCAGATACTTCCAGTAGTTCGGCGCGGCGCGAAAGGTCCGGATCGATCCCGGCGTCCCGGCCGGCGCGTGCGGCTCCGGCGGGACCTTCGCAAAGCGTAGGGCCAGCGCCTTCAGAAACTCAAACACCACGGTCCTTCCGCGCATCGAGATCGTGCCGAAGCGCGCGCAACAGGTTGCCGACCTCGCGCAACGACGTGGCGACCTCGGCCAGCACGTCTCCGGGTTGCGCCGGTTCGGCGGCGTGGGTCTCCGGGACGGAGGCGTGGCCGCGCATCTTGGAGTAAATGAAGTCCCGGACGAGCTCGAACTCCTTGATGCCTTCGATCGTCATCTCCGCCGAGGAGCATCCGCTGGCGGTTTGCACTTGGATCCGCGCGAGACCGAGCCACCGCTCGATCAGATTGCTCGTCAGGTGGATGTCCTGGATGCGCGTGTAGGTGAGGTGGACCTCCTTCCGGAAGAGGATCCCCCAGCGCATGGAGATCCCGTCCTTGTCGAACCGGTAGCGCATCGTGTGGTAGCGGAAGTAGTTCGGGATGATGAAGATCGGGAATAGCGGCCCCGTGAGGAGGCACGCGAGCATGTAATAGGTCATCAGCGCCGGGTCCGGGCGCTCGATGCGGTGAATGGCTTCGAGGTCCTTGGGGCTGTCGGGGGTGCTCACGGGACGGGAGAGTACCAAATTCCTGGGCGGAAGCCGGGGTTCGAGTGGACTGGCGCGGTGGCCGACGGGGCCTACATTCTCCATATCCGGCCAGGGTGGTCGCCGGAAGAAGGGCCAGGGTTCCGTCGATGATCAACGCTCAGAAGAGTCCGGAGAGCGGCTTCCGCATTCTGGTTCTGGACGACGAGGTTCCGGTCCTCGAGGTGATGGCCGAGATGCTCGAGGCAGCCGGCTGGACGGTCGACGCGATGTCGAGCGCGACTGAGGCGCTCACGCGGGTCAAGCGGACACGGTACGACGTGCTGGTTCTCGACCTCTACATGCCCGAGCTCCCGGGCCTGCTTTTTCACTCCAAGCTGAAGTTGATCGACAAGGAACTGTGGGATCGCACCGTCTTCGTCTCCGGTCACTTCTCGACCGACGAGCTGCGCCGCACTCTCGAAGGGACCCCGCGCTTCGTGCCGAAGCCGTTCAAGTCCGAGACGCTGGTGGGGGTCGTCGGAATGGCGCTTCCCGATCTCCCTCGAGCGATCGGTGAGGTGACGGCCAAGCCGCCCGGACATTAAGTCCCTCCATTCCTGACGACGTGGGGCGGTTCCTAAGGGAGCCCGTCGACGAACGATTGATAAAACGGCGGCGGTTCGGACAGCCGGATCCCCATCCCGATCGGACGCTCAATATCCCCGTGCCAGCGGTTCCACATGACCAGGCCGTGGAGGGGCAAGGTATGCCCGTCGAGATCGAGATGGATCAGGAGAGACCTCCCGGTGTCCGCCGGCGAGCTGACGCCGACGAACATCCCGTCGCACGACAGGTTGACGGTCACGCCGCGCATGATCGCGCGATCGAGGCCCAAGCGGACGGGGAGGCACCTCGATTTGCGCGGCACGACGGCGATGAGCGCGCGCGCGGAGCCCGCCGGCGTCGACGCGAGCTTGACGTCCACCGGAGCCAGGCCGTCGCGGCGCAGGTAGCGCTTGGCGTTGACGTGCTGCTCGATGAAGACGATGGCCTGCGCCTCCGCTTCTTCTCGCGTGTTGCCGACGAACTTGAGAGCGCCCCGCCCGCCGGGAGCGCTCCACAGCACGTTGGGGTAGGTGACGATGCGCGCCCGCCACTGGTCGTGGGACGGCGCCACGAGCACCCCGATCGCTTCGTGGCCGAACGGGGTTTCGACGTTGACGCGCCAGCCGGGTCGTTCCGCCCCCGTGGCCCGCAGCTCCCCCGGGCAAGTCCCCGGCCCGGAGTGCGCGGTTCCACAGACGCAACAGAAGCGTTGAGACACAATCGAGACGCCCATGACGATCCTCCTGCCCCGACGCGGTGGCCGCTTCCTGTCACAAAGCGGCCGACTCGATTACATGGCAAGCGCGATGCCAGACGTCGAGCCGAGGGAGCTCGGCGTTTTACGGGTCCGAACTGTCACGGGAGTGCAGAGGGGATTACCGAACCGGAACGGAACGGTCCCCGGGGAGCGGCTCAGGGAAGCTCGACGACGAACTCCCTGTAGGGCCCGGGGGGGGAAATGAGCCGGACTCCCATGCCGACCGGACGTCCGGATACGGGGCGGGGACGTTGCCAGACCACCTGCCCTTTGAGCCCCACCGGCCCTTGATCGAGGTCGAGGAGCACCCGCAGATCGGTTCCCGGATCGAACGGCGCGATCGTCATGACGAACAGGCCGCTCTCGGAGAGGTTGCCGGTCATCGCGGTGAAAAGCGACGGGCCATTTCCGAATCGAACGGGGAGCGCCCGCATCTTGCGCAGCGCCGGTCCGGCCGCCGCCAGGGCCCTCGATTGGGCCTCGGCGCCGAAGCGCGAAACCTCCGGGGCGTTCGCCGCGTCGTGCCGCACGTATCCTCGCGTCTTGATGTGCCCTTCGATGAACAAGACGGCCTGCGCTTCCGCCTCTTGCGGTGTGTCCCCGGAGAATTTCAGCGTGAGGCTGCCGCCGGGAACCGTCCACAGGACGTTGGGATAGGTGATGATCCTGGCGCGCCAAAGATCGAGCGACGGAGCGACCAAAACGCCGTACGCTTCGATGCCGTAAGGGGTGCCGACGGAGACTCGCCAGCCATGACGTTCGGGGCCCGTCGCGCGAAGATCGCCCGGGCACTCTTGCGCCGTCTGGTGGCTTCCCCCGCAGACCGAACACCAACTGAGTCCCACGCCTACCCCCTGTGCGCC
>JANMVW010000028.1:0-16919 GCA_031393555.1 Acidobacteriota bacterium | reverse complement strand
GGCGCTCGAGCAGGCACGCACGGCGCGCCTTGCGATCCTCGACACGATGAACGCGACGATCGCAACGCATCGGTCCGCAATTTCGCTTTACGCGCCGCGGATCATCACGATCCAAATCAACAAAGAAAAGATCCGCGACGTCATTGGGCAGGGCGGCAAGACAATTCGCTCCATCGTCGAGCGAACGGGCTGTAAGATCGAAGTGCACGATGACGGTCGCGTCGACATCGCGTCGTCCGACGAAATCGCCGCGCAGAAGGCCGTGGCGATCATCAAGGAACTCACCGCGGAGGCGGAGTTGGGCCGGACCTACCTCGGCAAGGTCGTTCGCGTCGTGAATTTCGGTGCGTTCGTCGAGGTGCTTCCAGGCGTTGAAGGGTTGCTGCACATCTCGGAAATCGACGAGCAGAGGATCAACGAGGTCCGCGACGTTCTCGACGAAGGCCAGGAGGTCTTGGTCAAGGTCATCGACATCGACGGCCAGGGGCGCGTGCGCCTTTCGAGAAAGGCCATCCTCCGCGAGCAGCGGGGCGAGGCTCCCGAGGAACCGGCCGCTGTCGGCGAACGCCGGGACGGGCCCGACCGTCCTCGGGGCGGCGATCGCGGGGGTCGCGGACGCGGCGGCCCGGGTCACGGCGGCGGGTCAGGCTCGCGCTGACGCAGCGTCGTCAGGCATCCGAACTCGGCGGTCTGGTGGCGGAAAACCTCCTCGAGCCTGGGTGGATCACATTCCACTCAGGTCGAGGGGGGCCGCCGCACACATGGCGTTTTCGGCGACCGACTCCCGCAAGCGCCGGCTACTGCTGAAATACTTCCGCGCGATCGCCGATCCGCACTTCATGAATCGAGTGCAACACCTTGACCGTCGACGTCGCACCGTCCACGGTCAGGACGACGGCCTGTCCCAGCACCTGACGGGGCAGATGTCCGTTGTCGCGGAACAGCGTCAAGAGCGACCCGGGGCGAACACCGGCTGAGCTGCCGAGATCGGTATTGACGACGTTTCCCCCGCCGACGGACATCAGCTTGTCGGCTCCCCCGTCGACGATCCACCCCTGGGCCAGCCCGGAAGGATCCATGCAGCGGTCGACGGACGGAACGTTGTCCAGCATCGGACTCGGCATCTCTTTCCACGGAAGGAGTTCGTCCCCGGCGCGCATACCATCGCAAGAAGAAACGAGGACGGCGGTCGCCGTATCTTCTTGGGCGCACAGCACGCGCACATGGCCCATCCGCCTCATGTACGTCCCGAGCCGCTCCTTCGTCGCCGGGTGCAGCACCTTGTGATCGGCGCGCACGACCAGGTATTCGGCTCCGGCGACGATCCCCTGATTCCGGCCCTGATTCAAAAAGACGATGTCTCCGGTGGCATTTTCTTTTTTCTCGCCTTCGGCCGCTTCGATCGTGAGGGTCGAGGGCTGCCGGTCGCTCTCGACCCACCCCGAACAATACAGGTCGTGTTCGTCGGCAAGTTGCATCATCGCGGGCCGGGCGGCCGTGACGGCGCCCCCTTCGCGAGAGTCCGGAGCGACGGCCGCGGTCGTCTCCGCTCCCGTGTCACCGTCGCCCGCTGGAGGCTGCGCTTCGGCGGACGGGGCCCCCTCGGGCGGGACCACGTTGGGCTTTCCGGGCACCGCGAGCGGATCGCCCGGGTAGATCCAGTGGCTGTCAAGGATGTAGCGGTTCTGGTCCCAGACCTGTGGCCAGAGGTGCGGGTCGCCGAGCCACTTGCCTGAAAGGTCCCAAAGCGTGTCGCCGGGCTGGATGGCGTACGAATCCGCTGTCGGTTGGGGCGGCTCCCAAGGGGTCCAGTGGTCCCCGACCTTCTTCAGGCTCTTCGGAGGGCGCGTGGAGGCCGCCGCCGACCCGTCCGCCGCAAGCACCAACTGCGAAACGGCCGCGAGGGCGGTCAATGTCAGCGCCGCAACCCTCAAAGTCATTCTCATCGCCGATTCCTCCGCGACCAGCCGGTCGGACGCCGCCCCATGGGAGTGACGAGCTTCCAAACCCGGAGATCCAAGATAACCACATGCGAATATAAGCGGCGAGACCCCAATTTCAATCCCCTCATTCGCGGAGTAGTCGCCAACTGTCAGTATTTGAAGAAATCCAGGGCGGTCCGGCCATATGCGGCCGTCCTCGTCAGTTTGAGCCCCGAACGACCCAGCCCCACGGGGTTCCGGCTTTCGCGCTCCACCACCAGGGTTCCGTGAATCCCGAGTAAACGACCGGAGTCAATCCCTTCGACCAGTCCCGCCTCCGCGCTGGCGTCGTAGGGTGGGTCGGCGAAGATCACGTGATATGGACCGCCCAGCCGAGCCCGGTCGAGAACACTCTCGACCCGGCCGACGATCACCCGAGCTTCGTGCTCGAAGTTCAACTCCGCGGCGGAACGCCGCAACGCCGCCGCCGTCTTGGGGTTAGCCTCGACGAAGACCGCCCGCCGGGCCCCCCGGGAGAGCGCCTCGAATCCGAGCGCGCCGCTCCCAGCGTAGAGATCAAGGACGTCAAAACCGTTCAGGTCTTGGCCGAGTATGTTGAAGAGCGCTTCGCGCACCTTGTCCGAGGTGGGACGCAGCGAAGGGTCGGAGGGCACGCTCAAGCGTCGTCCACGCAACCGACCGGCGACGATCCGTATCGTTCCCATTCTTCTGCGCCGACGCGATCAAGTCACCGATGCGGGGGTCGTGCCTCCGCCCGCTCGTCGACGGCCACCGCGACCTCCCCCGCCGCTGCCGCCACCGGACCCGCCGCGCCCACCCGAGCCGCCACGCCCACCGGACCCGCCACGCCCACCGGACCCGCCACGCCCACCGGACCCGGCACGCCCACCGTGCCCCGGGGGTCGGTCGTCGCGCCGGAGCGGTGCGTAAGCGAAACCCTCCACGGTCTCGCGTCGAATCGCGTGTCCGAGCATCTCTTCTATCTGCGCGGCGCGGGACCCGTCGAGCTCGCACACCAGCGTGAGGGCCTTCCCCTCCCGGTGGGCTCGTCCCGTGCGGCCGATACGGTGAACGTACTCTTCGGCGTGCATCGGCACGTCGAAATTGACGACCAGGTCGATGTCGTCGATGTCGAGGCCTCGAGCGGCGACATCCGTTGCCACGAGCACGTCGAACACGCCATTTCTGAAGGCGGTCAAAGCACGTTCTCGGTTCGCCTGCGAAAGCAGGCTCGAGAGCGAGACGACCTCGTGATTCCTCGTGCGCAGGCGCCTCGCCAACTCGGAGGTCATCTCACGGGTCGCCGTGAACACCAGGCATTTCGACGGCCTATCTCGGTCGAGCACCGTCAGGAGTAGGTCGACTTTCTGCCAGCTCGGCACCTCGAGAAAAGCGTGCTCAACGGACTCTTTGACGCGGATCGCGGTGTCGATCCGCACGGTCTCGGGGTGCATCAGGTAACGTTCGGAAAGGTTTTTGATCTCGGGTTGAAAGGTCGCCGAAAACAGAAGCGTCTGACGGCTCATCGGAATGCGCCGAACGATGGCGTCGACGTCGTTGATGAACCCCATGTCGAGCATGCGGTCCGCCTCGTCGAGGACGAGGAAGCGCGCGCGCCGCATCGACACCCATCCTTGCCCGAGGAAATCGAGCAGGCGTCCAGGGGTGGCCACGAGCAGGTCGCAACCCTGCGTCAGCTCGGACTTTTGTCCGCCGCTCGAAGTTCCCCCGTAGGCGAGCACCGTGCGAAGACCGACGTGTTTGCCGAACCGTTCGGCCTCGCCAGCGACTTGAATCGCCAGCTCGCGCGTCGGACAGACCACGACCGCATGGGGTCCATCCCCTCCCGCCTTGAACGCCTGCAGGATGGGGAGCAAATAAGCGAGTGTCTTTCCGGTTCCGGTCTGCGCAACCCCCACGAGATCGTGCCCGGCCAGGATCAAGGGAATCGCCTGGAGCTGGATGGGTGTGGGGCGCGTATAGCCGGCTTCGTCCAGCGCGCGCTGGAGCTCCGGGCGAAGGCCGAACTGCCGGAAAGAATCCGTCATCCGCAAAGGGCCTGGATCTCGCCGTCGTCGAGCAGACGGTTCGAGTTTTTCGCCGCGGCGAAGATACGCTCCACGCGCGGCTCGGTCGGCTCGACGCCATGATTTTCGAGCCAGAAAATCACGTTGGATTTCCCGCTCATGGGCCCGATCCGGATCACCTGTGCAAAACCAAAATCGCTCGCGGGCACACCGGAGTAGATTCTATCGGCGAGCCAGGCGTCACCCTTCTTGAACGCCTTGATGACGGCCGCGGCATGGACGCCCGTGGCCGTTTCGAAGGCGTCCCGGCCGACGACAGGGTAGTTGTCCGGCACGGGGCGCAAAAGCGCCTCCGAGGCCGCGCGGCAGTACGCGCCAAGGGCCGTAAGATCGCGGTTGATCCAACCCAAGAGCTTGAGATTGACGAGGAGCTGGTCGATTTCCGCATTGCCGCTGCGTTCGCCGATACCGAGCGCCGTGCCGTGCACCCGTGTCGCGCCGGCCTCGAACGCGGCCAAGCAGTTGACGAGTCCCAATCCGCGGTCGCGATGGCCGTGCCAGTCGATCCCAATGTGCGAACCGCCCGCCGCATCGAGCACCCCGCGGACGAACCCGACGACGCGGCGCGTCCCGTACGGCGTCGCGTGTCCCGTCGTGTCCGCGACGCAGACCCGCGCGGCTCCCGCCCTGACGGCCTCGGTGTACAAGCGGTAGAGGGTCTCCGGCTTTGCGCGGGTCGTATCCTCGGTGACGTACAGGACCCGGAGGCCGTTCCCGACGGCGTAGGCGATCGCCTCCGTCGACTGACGGACGAGAAATTCCTCGTCCCACCCTTCGGCGTATTGGCGGATCGGCGACGATCCGATGAACAAGCAGGCCTCGATCGCGACCCCGGTCTTCTGCGTGACGCGGAGGATCGGGTCGATGTCTTTCACGATGGTTCGCGCGGCGCAATTCGCCTCGATCGCCAACCTTGCTGAGGCGATTTCCCGGCAGAGCGCCTCGACGTCCGCCTCGGCTCTCGGCCCCGCCCCCGGGAGCCCGATGTTGGCCGTATCGATCCCGAGGCGGTTCATGAGATGCAGGAGTTCTCGCTTCTTCTCGATCGGGGGGTCCGTCACCGACGGTGACTGCAAACCGTCGCGCAGGGTCTCGTCGTCGAGCATGACCTGTCGCGGGCGGGGCGGCGTGCCCTCGTCGATGTTCCAGTCGTGGATCAGTTCGTCTTGCATGGCGGCGCCTCTCGCGGTCACCGCATCGTAGTCGGCGGCCCCGGGGGCGTCAACGCGACACCTGCACCGGGTCGGCGACCGATCGCCGGCTCATTAGAAAAACCCGGCGTTTTTCATCTGCTGCAGGAACGCCTTCATCGTGCGGATCTCCCCTTCGGCGACGAACTGGGCGTGCACGGTTTCCGTGTCACGCTGAAAGTCGGTGGGGAGCGGCGGCAGCACGACCTCTCTCAATGCGTCGGTCGCCGAGTCGTCGAGCGGATAGCATCCGGAAGGCGTCTCGATGGCCACGTCGACGACTTGCCCTGTCTTGAGAATCGTGAACCGCACGCCGTTTCGGTGGTCCAGCATCCAGTTCCGATTCTCGGCGGCCCATCTCTCGAACACGCTCGAGGTCGTCAAAAGCCGGTTGTGCCATGCCCTCCAAATGATCCCGTGAATCTGCCGGCCGTAGCTCTCCCAATCGTAGTCGCGACCCTCAAATTCCAGATTTCCGACACCGAAACCCGTCGACGGAAGGGCCGGCATCGTGATGCCGCCGGTCCCCTTGCCCCCCCCCTCGGGGCCGCGCGGGGTCGAGGGACGGGGGGCTTCGACGGCCCTTTTGAACTCACGCAGCCGGCCGAGAATGTCCTTCGGCTCGTCAACGTTCGAGGCGACTTCGTCGACGGTTTGCCGGTCGGCCCCGTTCCTGTTGGGCGGAGGCGCGCCGGGAGTCGGCATCGGCCGCGGACCGCCCTGCTCGCCACCCGCCGGATTCTTGTCCCGGCGGCCGGCGTCCTTGGGCGGCGAATCCTTGGTTGGGCTCGTCAATGCGGCGACGGTTTCGGGAACGGGTTGCATCCGCAGCGGCTTGGCCCGCGGCGCCTGCGGCGGCGTACGCGAAACGATTTCGTCCTGCGGCGGCTTCGGCGGCCGCGGCAACGGATTGACGAACGTGATCGGGATCGGCGATCTCTCGGGGGGCTTCAACTCGGTTTCGACATTGGTTTTCTGGCGCGAGCCGACGACCAGGAGCAGCGCAACCACCAGGACGTGCATGGCAAGGGATCCGAAGACGCCGAAGCCCCCCCCCTCTTCTCGACGCTGGAACGATATCTCCAGGGGGCCAAGAGAAATCGTCGTACGGGGGGGTTCCATGGGCCCCTTCATTGTAGGGGGATGTCCGGAACGGCGCCTTTCACAGATCGGCGGCCAGGCTGTGAAATCCACGCCTCGTGGCCGTGAAAGGATCTTGGGGGACTCGCGGATGAACGCGATGGGTCAGCAGCACGTAAACTCGTGGGCGCGTCACATCGATCCAAAGCGACGTGCCGGTGAATCCCCAATGCCCGACGGCGTCGTCCGGCAAGACGCCGCGCACCGATTCCGTGTCGATGGCGCGAATGAAGCCGACCGTGCGAATTCCAGGGCCCTCCTCGACCGGACGCAGCATCGGATCGAGGGCGCCCGGGTCGAGCCCGATCCGCGTTGGGTCGAGGATCGCGAGGGCGATCGCCGCGACGTCGGCGGCCGTCCCGAACAACCCGGCGTGTCCGGCGACACCTCCCAGCCCCCACGCATTGCCGTCGTGAACCTCGCCCCGCGGGATCTCCGAGCGGAATCGGTCGCCGCGCGCCGAGGGCCCGGCCAGAGCCCGTTCGTGCGCGGTGCCGCGCTCGGTGGCCGCGGCGTCTGCGAATAACCCGCTTCGCCCGGCAAAGCCGCATCGGGCGAGATTCAGAGGGCGTGCGATGCGCTCGGCGAACAGCCGGTCGAGCGGAGCACCGGCGGCCTTCTCCACGGCGAAGCCGAGGAGGATGTAGCCGAGATCCGAGTAGAGCGTCTCACCCGTCGCGCCCTGGCGCTCGCACGCGGCGATCGCCTTCACGTACCCCTCGCGCGTGGTCTCCGCGACATACAGCGCGACCCACGCGGGGAGGCCCGCGCGATGCGCCGCGGCGTCGCGAAGCGTCGCTGCGCCGAACGACGACTCCCTCAACCCGGGGAAGATCTCGCCCATCGGCGTTTCGAGCCCGAGCCGTCCCTCCCGATCGAGAATCGTGGCGAGCAAGGCGGTCGCAAGCGGCTTCGTCAAGGACGCGAGATCAAAGGGCGTATCCTTGACCAGAGGTACGACGTCCGGCCGGATCACCGCGTGCCCGATGACTCCCGCCGCGATCGCGCCCCGGGCGTCCCCGACCCACCACGCGGCGCCGGGCATCGCTCCGCGGCCGACCTCGGCACCTAAAAACGCGCCGAGCGGGTCGCCGGCACGGATCACGCGGTACCCGAGCTCGCGATCGCCTCCCTGACGCGACACGCAAGCTCCAGCGCCCGCCTCCCCGCAAGACCGTCGATCGGAGGGGGCGTTCGCGTACGCACCGCGTGGACGAAAGCGGCCAGTTCGAGGGCCAGCGGCTCGCCGTCGTCCACCGGGAGCCGCTCGTGTTGAATCGCCGGTTTCTTATCCGAGCCGATAATCAGTCGGAACCGCTCGACCTTCCGTTCTCCCGTATCGCAGCCGAGATACGTCCGCGACTGGAAGACGCGAATGCGGCGGAGGGCCTCCGCGGAAATCCGGCTCGCCGTGACGTTCGCCACACACCCCGAGGCGAAACGGATCCGCGCGTTGGCGATGTCGATCTTGTCGGTCAGCGCCACGACCCCGACCGCGTCCACGCTCTTCGGCTCGGTCCCGTCGAACCACAGCAGCAGGTCGAGATCGTGGATCATCAAGTCGAGGATGACGTCGACATCGGTCGAACGGGCGGAAAATGCCGCCAGGCGGTGAATCTCGACGAATAGCGGCGCATCGACGGCGCGCGCGAGGGCCACCATGGCCGGATTGAAGCGCTCGGTGTGGCCCACCATGACGAGACGGTCCGCCCGTGAAGCGGCTTCGAGGATTGCGTCGGCCTCTTCAAGGGATGGGGCGATCGGCTTTTCGATCAACACGTCCGCGCCCCCCGCGAGAAGCGTCTGCGCCGCCTCGCGGTGCGCGACGGTCGGCGTCGCGATACTCGCCGCCGCGACGCGGCCGACGAGGTCCGAGGCGTCGCGAAAGGCTTCGCAGCCGTACTCCGCCGCAATCGCTTTCGCACGGTCGAAATCGTGGTCCGCGACCGCAACCAACGACGCTCCGGGGAGCGACGCGTAAAGCCGTGCGTGGTGGCGGCCGAGGTGGCCGACCCCGACGACGCCAACCCGCACGGGAGCGGTGCTCATCGAACGACGCCCCGTTGGCTCGACCGCACGAAGTCGAGGAAATAACGGATCTCGGGAAGCGAGCCGGACTCCGCCTCAACCTTGGCGATCGCATCCTCGAGGAGCAATTTCGAGCGGAAGAGAGTCAGGTAGCACCGTTTGATCGCGTTCACCGTTTCTTGGGGGTAGCCCTTGCGTTTCAGGCCGACGACATTCACGCCGTGGCTCACGGCGCGGTTTCCCACGGTGAGCACCCACGGAAGCGCGTCCTGCGTCACGACCGAGTAGCCACCGACGAACGCGTGCCGTGCGACCCGGCAAAACTGATGCACGCCGGAGAAAGCCCCGATCGTGGCGTCATCGCCGATCTCCACGTGGCCGGCCAGTGTGGCGGCGTTGGCGAACACGATCCGACTGCCGACGTTGGCATCGTGGGCGATGTGCGCGTACGCCATGAACAGGTTGTTGTCGCCGATCCGGGTGACCCCGCCGCCTCCCGCGGTCCCCCGGCTGACCGTGACGTATTCGCAGATCCGGTTGCCGGCGCCGATCGTGACGCGGGTCGGCTCTCCGCCGTACTTGAGGTCTTGAGGCGGTCCCCCCAGGCTCGCGAACGGGGCAACGACGTTGTCCGGCCCCATGCTCAGGTGGCCGTCGACGACGACATGCGCCGCAAGCCGCGTGCGGTCTCCGATGGACACTTCGGAGCCGACGACGCAAAACGGGCCGATGACGACGTCTTCGCCGAGTTTGGCGTCCGGATGAACGATGGCGCGCGGGTCGATCGAAGCCTCGCTCAAGGCATCACCTCTCGACGAGCGCCGACATGATCTCGGCTTCGGCCACGAGCTCGCCGTCGACTTCGGCCGTGCCGCGCATCTTGCAAGTCCGGGAGCGCAGCTTCAGCACTTCCATGGTGAGACGAATCTGATCGCCGGGAACGACGGGGCGCCGGAAGCGGGCCTCGTCGATCCCCGTGAAGTAGACCAGCTTCGACGCCCGGTCGGGGATGTCGCTCAAGAGCAAGACGGCGCCCGCCTGCGCCAAGGCCTCGATGATGAGCACGCCCGGCATCACCGGCGCTCCGGGGAAATGCCCCTGGAAGAAAGGCTCATTGATCGTCACGTTTTTGATCGCCACGATGCGTTGCTGAGGTACTAATTCGATCACGCGGTCGACCAGGAGGAATGGATACCGGTGCGGAATCCGTTCCATGATCTCGCGAATCTGGAGCGTGCTCATGCGTTCCCCTTTCCCGCGGCCTCGAGCGCCGCGAGGCGATCCTCGAGCGCGCGGATGCGCAGCCGGAGCTCCGGCAACATCTTGACGAGGGCGGACGACCTTTTCCAGGCTCGATGATCGACCGCGGGAATGCCGGCGACAAAGCCCTGGTCGGGGATGTCCGAGAAGACGGCGCTCTTGGCCGCGACCACGACGCGATCCCCCAGGCTCAAATGACCCGCCACCCCCGACTGTCCGGCCATCGTGACGTGGCTTCCGATGCGGGTGCTTCCGGCGATCCCCGCTTGGCCGGCGAGCAAACCGTGCGGCCCGATGACCACGCCGTGCGCGACCATCACGAGATCGTCGATCTTCGTGCCGCGGCCGATCCTGGTGTCGCCGAGCGTGCCTCGATCGACCGTGCTGTTCGCTCCGATCTCGACGTCGTCCTCGATGACGACACGACCGAGCTGGGGCACTTTTCTGTGCGACCCGGCCGTCGTGGCGAATCCGAAGCCGTCACCCCCAAGGACCACGCCCGCATGAATCTGGCACCGGGCTCCGATGCACGTCCCTGGATAGAGCACGACGCGAGGCCTGAGGATCGTGTCCGGACCGATCGTCGATCCTTCCCCGATCACCACCCCCGCGCCCACGACGACGCGGTCACCGAGACGCGCTCCAGGTTCCACGACGGCAAAAGGACCGATGGCGACGTCGACCCCGACCACGGCCCCCGGGGCGACGCGAGCGTCCGCCGAAACGCCGGGACGTGGTCGCTGCGCCGGGTGCATCCGGTCGAGGATCTCGGCCAGGGCCAAGTAGGGATCGGGGACGACGAGAAGATCCCGGCCTTCGATTGCGGTGGTCGGTCCGACGAGAATCGCACCCGCCCGGGAGCGCCCGACAGAGGCTCGATATTTGAGATTGGTGAGAAAGGATAGATCCTCCGGTCCCGCATCCTCGAGGGTGGCCACACCGCGAACGCGGCGGTTGGCGTCGCCGTCGACACGGCCACCGACCGCACGGGCCAGTTCCGAAAGCAGCCATCCTTCGTTCACGGGCGTCACGCCGACCGGATCAGGGCTTCTTCGCCGGCGGCTTCGCGGCGGCGGGGGCTTCGGTCGCCGGGGGCTTCACGAATTCGTTGAACTTGTCCACGATCGCCGTCGTGACGTCGATGGATTCGGAGGCGAACGCGACGCCCCCGGAGGATCGCTCGAGGACGATGGTGAACCCCTCGTCGCGACCGAACTGATTGATGACCCGAATCAGCTGTTCTTGGAATTTGTTCTGCGCCTCGCTCACTTCGATCTGGAATTCGCTTCGCGCCGCTTCCTGGGCCTGCTGGAGCTCGAGCCCTTTCCGTTGCACGTCCTTTTGCATTTGCTGCAACTTTTCCGGCGAGAGGGAGAGATTCTGTGAATCCAACTGCGCTCGGAGGTCGTTGATCTCCTTGTCCTTGGCCGCCAGCTCCGCTTTCTTTTTTTCGCCGAACGCGGAGAGTTTGGCGGCGATCTTCTTGCCTTCGTCGGTTTCTTCCGACACACGGTTCGCATCGAAGACGCCGATCTTGAGCGCGGGGGGCGTTTGGGCCCACGTGGGCGCGCTCGCGGCCACGAGGAGGGTTGCGAGAACGGTGGCAATGCGTTTCATGGTGTTCCTTTCGCCGGAGTGACGGTCCATTAGAAACTGCGTCCGATAGAGAAGGCAAACGCGCTGGTCCGGTCCTCGGGCAATTTCCGAAGAGGCCAGCCGTAGATCAAACGGAGGGGAACGGGGAACACGGGAAGGAAAAACCGGAGCTCGATTCCCGCGGACGCTCGGTAGTCGGCGAACCCCCAGGGCGTGTCCTCGTAGAGCGAATTACCGGTGTCGAGGAAGAACGCGAGCTCGACCGGTGAACTGAACCCAATCGTGTACTCGGCCATGGCCAGCCAGTATTTGTCGCCGCCCAAGGCCACGAGATCGTTTCGGTTGAGCACCCCGTCATTGTTGAGGTCGTACTCGCGGACCGGCCGCCCCGCGGGATCGCTCGTCGCATCGATGACCTCTCCGGCGGGACTCAGCCGCACGTAACGAAGCGGAGACACGTCGCGGGTCTGGAACACGCGAGGTCCGTACGACTCTCCACCCAGCCAGAATCGGCTGAAGCGCGGCACTCCGTTCACGTTGGCGGCGCTGGGCACGCTACCGCCGGCCCACGTCTTGATGGCGCCGATTTCCCCGTGGAAGGCGAGGAACGTCCTCTTCCACACGGGCACGTATTTGGTGCCGACCAGCCGGGGCCTCAGGTACGAGGTATCCCCGCCCAAGGGTCCGCCGGCGACCTCCAAGTCCGCCAAGAGCGACCAGCCGGCGCTCGGCCGATACGGGTTGTTGATGCTGTTCCGGAACCAGGACGGTGTGACCTTCGAAATCGTGTTTGTCGCAACGACCGTGGTCAGCTGCGTCTGCGTGCCGGGGATGGTCGCGAATCCGACCTGCGGCGCCAGGCCGTTGGACTGGACGCGCTGAAAGTCGTACCGGATCTGCACTGACTGGAAGTAGCCGAGCTGCCGCCCGATCATCACGCCGAATCCGCGGCTCTGACTTCGCTGCCGCGCTCCGTAGTCTTGATTTCCGCGAAAAATCGAAAACCCGAGGGTGTAGGGACGGTTGAGAAACCAGGGCTCCTGGAACGCGATCTGATAGAGATTGCGACGGCCCCCCAGCTGAAGCGACAAAGACAGCACCTGCCCTCGGCCGAGGAAGTTCTTCGTCGAGTAGAGCCCGGTGAAAAACGCCCCGTCGGTGCCGCTGTAGCCGCCGCCGACCTGGATTTCGTTCCGCCCTTTTTCCTCGCCGGCCACGTTGATCTGAACGGTGTTCGTGCCTTCGACGGGCTGGATGGTGACGTCCTCGGGCTTGACCTCGAAGTAGCCGAGTTGGTTGACCTTTCCGACCGAAAGGTCGAGCGCGCTCCGGCTGAACAGGTTGACCTCGTTCAGGCGAAACTCGCGCCGCAAGACCTTGTCTTGAGTCGCCGTATTGCCGCTGAACTCGATCCGGCCGACGTAGTAGGGCTTGTCCTCGTTGACGATGAACCGGACGTCCGCGACCGGCGCTTCGGGACGCCGATCGATCTCGCGACGCACCGTGGCGTAGGCGTACCCCTTGTCCTCGTAGCGCCGCTGCATGCGCTTGACGCCGAGATCGAGCAAGGCGCTGTTGACCACCCAACCCGGCTTGAGGAAGACGTCGGCAAGAACCTCTTTTTCGGTGAACACGGTGCTGCCGGACACCGACATCGCTCCGAGCTTGTACTGAGAACCCTCGACGACCTGCACGGTGAGGTAGGCCCAGCGTGTGGCTGTCGGCGCATTTTTGAGCGACGCGCGTAGGGTCGCCAGTTGCGCCTTGTCCGCCTTCAATCGCTGTTTCGCGGTCATCGTCGCGGGATCCGGAGGAGGGACCGGCGGAAGGGGCGGGGTTTCGGGGGCCGCCGGCGTCGCTTTCGCCTTCTTCTTTCTGCCCGGCTTGACGATGTTGAGCTCGACAATCGGCGGGCGAAGATCGACGTCGAGATACCCACCGTTGAGGTAGAGGTCGCGTATGTGGCTCGAGTCGAGGTCCCACTTGGCGGGGTGGTACAGCGCTTTCTGGCTCCAGAATTTCCACCAGTGGTACGGCTCCGTGAGTTGAAGTTGTTTCAGCAGGACCTTCGACTTGTGGACCTTGTTCCCGACGAAGACGATCTTCTTGATCTTCGTTTTGCCGCCGGGATTGATCTTGAAAGTGATCGACACCGTCGACTGAGTGGGGGTCTCGATCGTATGCCCGACCACGGGGTCGAGATAGCCCTTCTGGCCGAGCATCACGCGCAACTCGGCCTCGGCATCGGCGACGAACTTCAAGTTCAGCGGCTTTCCGATATCGAGCACGATCTTTTTGTCTTTGAACCCCTCCTCGATCGTGGTTCGCGTCAGGACCTTGTTGTCCTGATACGACACCGAGACGAGACTCGGGCGCTCCTTCACCTTGACGATGAGGACCTTCCCGCCCTGGGGCCCAGTCTCTACTTCCACCGTGATGTCGTCGAAGATGCTCAGCGCCCAGAGACGCTTGTACGCCACTTTGACGCGTGCGGGATCGTAGGGGTCTCCTGCGCGAATCCCGAACGCGTGCGCGAAGGCCTCGTTCGTCATGCGGACGAGTCCCTGCACCTGAACGCTTTCGACCGTTTCCGTTTGCCCATGGGCCAGCGAAACCGCGAAAGCGATCCAGACGGCGGCGATTGCGGTCTTGACGATGCGAAGACTCATTCCGTCGTCGGCGCTCCGCCCCTCACGGACCCGTTCGGCGATGTTCCGGCACCGCGGACGGCTTACCGGATCGAAAAGGCGGCGTATTCTACTTCGGGCGGTAGGGGCGCGCTCGTCCGAAACCATCCGGCGCGGTGAGGATCGGGCGGGGCCGAAGCCCGGGCGCCGCCGAGTCCGGCCGCTAGGGGGTGGCCGCCTGGAGCGCCGACCGGAACCCGGGCCGGTCGCCCTCCATGAAGATCTCGATCGGGTGCCCCAACTGAACGGTGCCCCGGATCAGTGCCTCCGAGAGGGGATCCTCGATGTGACGCTGGATCGCCCGCCGCAGCGGCCGGGCCCCGTAGGACCGGTCGGTACACGTCGTGCGGACGAGCCACTCGCAGACTTCTTCCGCCACGAGGAGCTCGATTTTCCGGTCCACCAGGGTCGCGTTGACACCGCGCAGCAAGATGCGGACGATTTTTTGTAGCTGAT
This sequence comes from Acidobacteriota bacterium, assembly GCA_031393555.1. GTDB lineage: Bacteria > Acidobacteriota > Polarisedimenticolia > Polarisedimenticolales > DASRJG01 > DASRJG01. The sequence goes on along the minus strand of JANMVW010000028.1, from coordinate 2,532 downwards.
CCTCGGTCAAGGCATCGAAAACGATCACTTCGTCGATGCGGTTGAGGAACTCGGGCGAGAGTGTCCTGCGCACCTCCCCCATCACCAGCTCACGGCGGTCCTTGAACTGCTGGTCCCTCTCTCCGCTCTGGAATCCGAGCTTGCCCGACGTCCGCGCGACGTGCTGCGACCCGATGTTCGAGGTCATGACGATGATGGTGTTCTTGAAGTCCACCACCTCGCCGTAGGCGTCCGTGAGCATGCCGTCCTCCAGCACCTGGAGGAGGATATTCAGGATGTCCGGGTGCGCCTTTTCGATCTCGTCGAGGAGGATCACGCTGTACGGCTTGCGCTTGATCCGCTCGGTCAACTGGCCGCCCTCTTCGTGTCCGACATACCCAGGCGGCGAACCGATCATCTTGGCGATCGCGTGCTTTTCCATGTACTCCGACATGTCGAATCTCAAGAGCGACTTTTCCGAGCCGAAGAGGAACTCGGCGAGCGTTCGCGCGACCTCCGTCTTCCCCACGCCCGTCGGGCCCAAAAAGATGAACGAGCCGATCGGCCGGTTGGGGCTCTTGAGGCCGGCGCGCGAGCGCCGGATCGCCCGGGCCAAAGCGGAAATCGATTCTTCCTGGCCGACGATGCGTTCGTGGAGGTACTTCTCCATGTGGAGGAGCTTGTCCATCTCTTCCTGCGCCACCGATTGAATCGGAACGCCGGTCCACCGCGCGATGACTTCTTCGACATCCGCTCGCGTCACATCGAGGATCCGGTTGGCCTCGTCCTCGTAGCGCTGCTTGAGCTCTTCGTGCCGGCGCCTTAGGGTGACCTCTTTGTCGTGGTAGGCGACCGCCTCGTCGAAATCCTTCCGCGCAAGTGCGTTTTTCATCCCCTCGACCGCTCGCCTGAGCTCCTGCTCGACCTTTTTGATCTCCCCATAGGAGATCCGTTTGCCGAGTTTGACGCGGGCGCCGGCCTCATCCAACACGTCGATCGCCTTGTCCGGGAGGAACCGATCCGTGATGTACCGGTTCGATTGATACACCGACGCCCGGATCGCCTCCCCGTCGAAGCGGACGCCGTGGAAGCGCTCGTAACGCTCTTTGACCCCTTCGAGAATGGCCATCGTCTCGACCTCGTCCGGCGGACGGATCGTGATCGGCTGGAAGCGTCGGACCAGCGCGCGGTCCTTCTCGATGTACTTGTGATAATCCCGCGGAGTCGTCGCGCCGATGCACTGCACTTCGCCACGCGAAAGCGTCGGTTTGAGGATGTTCGCCGCGTCGAGCGAGCCTTCCGCGGAGCCGGCGCCGATCAACGAGTGGATCTCGTCGATGAAGATCATCACGTCGTCCGCGGACGTCAGCTCGGAGATGATCCCCTTCAGGCGCTCCTCGAATTGCCCGCGGTACTTGGTGCCCGCGACCACGAGCGACAGGTCCAGCGCCAGGATGCGCTTGTTCAGGAGCGAAGGAGGAACTTCCCCGTCCACAATCCTCGTGGCCAGGCCCTCGACGATCGCCGTTTTTCCGACGCCGGGCTCGCCCAGGAGAACCGGGTTGTTCTTGCGCCGGCGCGAGAGGATCTGAACCACCCGCTCGAGCTCGACCTCCCGGCCGATCAAGGGGTCGAAGACACGGCGCTGCGCCATCTCCGAAAGGTCGCGCGCAAACTCGTTCAGGAAGGGCGTTTCCTTTTTCTTCTTCGGGAGCGCTCGACGCTTGTAGATGTTGACCGCGTCCTCGCGGACCGCAAACAGGCGCATGCCGCGCTCCGCGAGCATCCGTCCGGCCACCGAGTCCTCGAGACGGAGCAGGCCCAACAGCAGGTGCTCGGTCCCAATGTGAGGGTGCATCAGGCGCTCGGCTTCCTCTTCGGCGAACTGGAGCGCTTTTTTCGTCTCGTCGCTGAACGGGATCTCGACCGAGGTCGACAACTTCTCACGCGGCGGGTTCCTCCGTTCGAGCTCGGCCTGGAGGAGGTCCATCGAGACGTTGGCACGTGTGAACAACTCGCGGGTGGTTTCTTCCCCTTCTTTCAGCAGGCCAAGCAGGATGTGCTCGGTCCCGATGACCTTGCTTCCCTGCTGACTGGCTTCGTACCGCGCCAGAAACAGGATTCTCTTGGCCTTTTCGGTGAACTTCTCGAACATCGATCACCCCGCGCCGGGCTCCCCCGGAACCTGAGTTCTACCGCACCCCGCCCGATGTCGCTTCCCCGCCGCTGAAGTACCGGGCGGCCTCGCCCTCAGCCATCGGGCGCAGCCGCCCTTCGGTGAGTCGCAGCATGCGATCGCACCCGTGGGCGACTCGGCCGCTGTGGGTCGCAACGACCAGCGCGAACCCTCGTTCGCGCTGGAGTTCCCTCAACAACTCGAAAACCGAGGCACCGGTTGCCGGGTCCAGGTTGCCCGTGGGCTCGTCCGCGAGCACCACCGCGGGCCCCGAGGCCAACGCCCGCGCGATCGCGACCCGCTGCTGCTCGCCTCCGGAGAGAGCCCCGGGGCGGTGGGTCAATCGATCCGCGAGGCCGAGGCGCATCAGCATCTCC
>JANMVW010000473.1:0-4837 GCA_031393555.1 Acidobacteriota bacterium | reverse complement strand
TCTCCCTTTTCCCAACGGTCGTGTACGTGCGTCGGCCAGTCTTTCTCGAACATGCCATAGATCTTGGTGTTGAACTTCAGCCGACCCACCTTGGAAAAATCGTACCGCGTTGAGTCGAAAAAAAGTCCGTTGAACAGGTTGCGCGAGGAATCGAGGGTCGGCGGGTCACCTGGTCGCAGGCGTCGGTAGATCTCGAGCAGGGCGTCGTTTTGAGTTTTGACCGCGTCCTTGGCCAGCGTCTCGAGAAGGACTACGCCGACGTCTTCTTTATCCGGAAAGCAGACATCGAAGGTGTCGACGTGAGCAGCGATCAAGCGTTCGAGCCCGTCTCCCGACAACGGCTTGCCGACCTCGACCAAGACCTCTCCGGTCGCCGGATCCGCCAAATCGCGGATGGTGTGCGCACCGTCGATCTCCGAGGACTCGATCGGAATCCAGTCGATCTTCGCCTTCCGCAACTCCTCGAGCTGCTCGAGCTTGACGCGCCGTCCCTTCTTCAGGATTTCGTCGCCACTTCGTGGGTGCGCAACCGACTGGCGGACCTTTTTGTTGACTGCGCCGGCATCGGCCTTCACCAGGAATTTTCCGCTTTCCGACTTGACGGTGGCCGCGGTGTAGAACGCGCGCAGAATCGCAGCGTCGTCCTCGAACCCGAGCGCCCGGAGGAACACGGTCGCCGGGAACTTCCGTTTCCGGTCGATGCGCACGTAGAGGATGTTCTTCTGGTCGTACTCGAATTCGACCCATGACCCACGGTAAGGAATGACCTTCGCCATGAACGCTGTTTTTTGGGGGTCGGATTGGTAAAACACGCCGGGGCTGCGGTGCAACTGGCTGACGATCACGCGCTCGGTCCCGTTGATGATAAAGGTCCCGTTCTCGGTGAGCATGGGAATCTCGCCGAAATAGACCTCCTGCTCCTTGATGTCGCGAATACTGCGCACGTCCGTTTCCGGATCTTTGTCGTAGACGACGAGTTGAATCGTGACCTTCAGGGGCACGGTAAACGTCTGGCCTCGCTCCTGGCACTCGTCGACGTCGTACTTGAATTTCAGGGCGACGGGATCGCCACATTGCTCGCACTCGCGGATCGTGACTTTCGTGAGATTCCCGCACCCGTCGCACAGTACGACCCCACCCCGCGCGTCCGGGGCAATGAGGCGCCGCGAGCAGTGCTCGCATTCGCTGCGCAGGTGCTCGATCCCAACGACCTCTCCGCACTTGCATTCCCAGTTGCCGATCGTGTAGTCGACGAACTCCAAGGAGCAAGTCTGTCGGAAGTCCCGGATCGGGAAGATCGATTTGAAAACAGACTGGAGCCCTCCCGCCTCTCGATCAGCGGGGGCTCGATGCATTTGCAAGAAGCGCTCGTAGGAACGCTTTTGAACTTCGATCAGGTTCGGCATCGGGACAGCCGTCCTGATGCGTGAGAACTCGATCCGCTTCGAATTCGTCGTCCTTAAGGCCTCGGACATCGCGATTCAAACCCCTTTCGGGACCCCTTCGTAACACGGGTCCCCGGTTCGAGAAGCCGACACCAGCGCCCCCCGCGGTACGCGAGGGGCCGACCGGAGCCGCTTCCGGCATTAGACCGGACGCGGCACCTCCCTGACCTGATGACGAAAGAAGCTACTTGATCTCGACCTTGGCGCCCACGGCCTCGAATTTCTTCTTCATGGCCTCGGCGTCTTCCTTGGTCACGCCCTCCTTGACGGTACGGGGAGCGCCATCGACGACGTCCTTCGCCTCTTTCAGGCCCAAGCTCGTGACTTCCCGAACGACCTTGATCACGTTGATCTTGTTGTCGCCCACTTCCTTAAGGACGACCTCAAACTCGGTCTGCTCCTCCGCAGCCGCTGCTGCGACGGGGGCACCCGCAGCCATGGCCGCGACCGGCGCGGCAGCGGACACACCCCACTTGTCCTCGAGCATCTTGACGAGTTGGGCGGCCTCCATGACGGTCAGCGCACTCAGGTTTTCAGCAATCGACTGCAAGTCAGCCATGGTCCGAATCCTCCGTTCGAGCCGGCCGTGACGGCCGTGCGTTTCTTGAACAATGACGAGAGGCTAGATCGCCCCGCCTTCGAGTTTTTCGCGCCGGGCGTCGATGGCCCGTGCCATCTGGCCGGCCGGCGTATTAATGAGCCGGACGAGCTGGGTCGCCGGGGTATTGATCAGAGCCAACAACTGAGCGCGCAGTTCTTGGCGACCCGGCAGGGTCGCCAACTGCTTGATGCCCTCGGCTCCGTAGACTTCCTTCGCGTCGACGACGCACGCGAGGAGCCGGAACTGGGGGTTGTCCTTGGCGAACTCGGAAACGACTTTAGCGAGCGCCACCGGATCGGTGGCATGCGCGGCGAGGCCGCAGGTTCCCTTGAGACGATCCGCTATTTTCCCAACGGACGTGCCCTCGGAACCGCGCCTCGCGAGGCGATTCTTGAGGACCATGTAAGTTCCGCCGACGACCCGGATCTTGCGACGGAGCTCGGTCGCTTGACCGGCCGTCAGTCCCTTGTAATCGGCGAGGATCACGTGCGGGGTCGATCGGAACCGCTCGGCGAGCGACTCCACGATATCGGTTTTTTCAGTGCGATTCACAGATCACCTCAAGCCACCGGGATCTCGACCGAGACCGGGTCGACTGCGATCGAGGGGCCCATCGTCGAACAAAGAAAGATGGACTCGACGTACTTACCTTTCGCGGCGGGCGGCTTCGCGCGTAACACCGCGTGAACGACTGCGAGGGTATTGTCGGCGATCTTTTGATCATCGAAGGACATGCGTCCAACCGGCACGTGGATGATCGCGGTCTTGTCGACACGGAACTCGACCTTTCCCGCCTTGATCTCGCGGACCGCTTTCGCGACATCGAACGTGACCGTCCCGGTCTTCGGATTGGGCATGAGCCCACGAGGGCCGAGAACCTTTCCGAGCTTCCCGACCTCTTTCATCATGTCGGGAGTGGCCACGACGGCTTCGAAGTCCGCAAAACCTTCCTGGATTTGTTTGACCAGGTCGGTCCCGCCTGCGAGGTCGGCTCCCGCCGCAAGAGCCTCTTTCACCTTCTCGCCAGCGGCGATCACCGCGACGCGCTTCGTTTTCCCGGCGCCGTGCGGAAGAACCACGGTGCCTCGAACCATCTGATCCGCGTGCTTCGGATCGACGCCCAAACGCATCGCGAGCTCGACCGTTTCGTCGAACTTCACGAAAACCGCGGAGCGCATGGTCGCGACGGCCTCCGCCAGAGGGTAGAAACGCTTGGCGACTTTCTTGGCCGCAGCGTTGTATTTCTTGCCGTGCTTCGGCATATCAAAACTCCTCGCGTCTCGTTCAGACGACGTCGATGCCCATCGAGCGCGCACTGCCCTCGACGATTCGGATTGCAGCCTCGAGAGTGTCGCAGTTCAAGTCGGGGAGCTTCGTCTTGGCGATCTCCGAGACCTGGGCCTTCGTCACCTTGCCGACCTTGTTCTTGTTGGGAACTCCCGAGCCCTTCTCCACCTTGGCCGCCTTGGCCAAAAGTACGCTTGCGGGCGGGGTCTTCGTGATGAACGTGTACGAGCGATCCTGGTACACGGTGATCACCACGGGCGTGAGCATGCCCTCTCCCTTTACGGTGCGCGCATTGAAGTTCTTGCAAAAATCCATGATGTTCACGCCGTGCTGGCCGAGAGCCGGTCCGACGGGCGGCGCAGGCGTCGCCTTACCGGCGGGAATGTGCAACTTGATGAAGCCGGTGATTTTCTTCGCCATCTAGGTCTTCTCCACCTGCGAGAACTCGAGCTCGACGGGCGTTGAGCGCCCGAAAATCGTGACCAGAACCTTCAACGTCGAGCGGTCCTCGTTGACCTCTTCGACCTGGCCCGTGAAGTTACTGAAAGGCCCGTCGGTAATGCGCACCGCCTCGCCCGTGTTGAAATCGAGCTTCGGCTTCGGCTTGTCCACCGCGACGGCGACCTGGTTGATGATGCGATCGACCTCGGCGTTGGTCAGCGGAACTGGCTTATTGCCAGTCCCGACGAATCCGGTGACCTTCGGCGTGTTCTTCACGACGTGCCACGCCGTGTCGGACATCTCCATCTTGACGAGCACATAGCCTGGAAAAAACTTCCGAGTGGAGCGCGTCTTCTTGCCGTCCTTTACCTCTACGACCTCCTCGGTCGGGATAAGGATGTCCTCAATGACGCCGCCCATACCCAGGTCGTCGGCCCGCTGGCGAAGGCTTTCCTTCACCTTGCCCTCGAAGCCCGAGTACGTGTGAACGATGTACCACCGTTTCTCGATGGTGAGTTCCGCGCCGCTCATCGTCCAAACGCCTTAAACAGTTTCTCGACGCCGGTCTGGAGCACACGGTCGACGACGAAGAGGTATGCCGCGCACACGAGCACGAACACGATGACGACGATCGTCGTGTTGCGGACCTCCTTCTGAGTTGGCCAGGATGTTTTCTGCAGCTCCGCCTTGACCTCCTGGAAGAAGGTCGTCAGGCGCTTCCACTGCTGAATGAACCACTCCACGTTCTTCCCCTACGGCTGGCGTGCTGTTAGCGGGTCTCTTTGTGCGCCGTGTGCTTCCGGCAGAACATGCAAAATTTCTTGAATTCCAACTTGCCGGTGGTCGTCTTCTTATTTTTCGTGGTGACGTAGTTCCGCTGCTTGCAGTCGGTACACGCCAGGGAAACGTTTTCGCGCATCGTCTACTCCACGATCTCGGTGACTGTTCCCGCGCCGACGGTCCTGCCGCCTTCGCGAATCGCGAAACGCAAGCCCAACACCATCGCGATCGGCGTGTGCAGCGTGACCTCGAGAGTCACGTTGTCCCCCGGCATCACCATCTC
>JANMVW010000467.1:0-5859 GCA_031393555.1 Acidobacteriota bacterium | reverse complement strand
CCGAGCCCCATCAAGAGCTCGACCACCTGGTGAACCACGTCTTCTTTGCCCGCCTGCCACGTCACAGCGCCGCCCTGCCGGTACAAATCGTCGAAACCGACCATGTGTTCCTCCGGCGGGGATTGTATCCGGCTTGATTCTCTTAGGGGGACGGCGTTACATTCCGTGCGGCATGAAGCATAAGCCACTCCACATCGACTGGGACGAGCTCGAGGCCGCGTTCGAAAACCGGAACGAGGACCTCACCTATTACGTCGACCTCGTGACCGGGCAGGTCATCCTCGATGGCGAGGGTGAAGACGCTCATTTCGACGAAGACGCCGAGATGGACGACGCCGTTCCCGAAGAAGCCGCGCCGCGCGGCGAGACGACGCGCCTTTATGTCGTCTCGTTTACCGACGAGGACGAAATCGACTGGATGGACGAGTTCATCGAGGGGGACGACGCGATCGCCCCGGAACTGAAAGAGACGCTGTCCGACCTCGTGGCCGTGGGTCCACCCCAGAAGTTCAAAGACGAGCTGCGCCAACACGCCGAGGTGCGGGCTCGGTGGTTCCTCTTCCGATCCGAGCGCCTGCACGAGGTGATGGACGCGTGGATGGAAACCAACAAGATCAGCCCCGCGACGCCGCCGCCCTGGAAGTAGCGTAATAGAGCAGCGGGATCACGATCAGGGTCAGCGCCGTCGAAGCGAACACGCCGGTCATCAAAGAGATCGCCAGCCCCTGAAAGATCGGGTCCAACACCATCACCAGGCCGCCCACGATGACGGCTGCGGCCGTGAGTGCGATCGGCCTGAAACGAATGGCCCCCGCGGAGAGCACAGCTTCCTCGAGACTCGCGCCCCGCGACAGCTCCGCTTCGATGAAATCGACAAGCAGGATGGAGTTGCGGACGATGATCCCCGCCAGCGCGATCATCCCGATCATCGACGTCGCGGTGAAAAAGAGCCCCGTCACCGCGTGACCGGGCAGAATTCCGATGAGGGTCAACGGGATCGGCGCCATGATAAGAAGCGGCGTGATAAACGATCGGAACCACGCAACCACCAGCACGTAGATGAGGATCAAGACCGCGCCGAAGGCGATCCCGAGGTCGCGAAAGACGTCGACGGTCACCCGCCATTCGCCGTCCCACACGACCCCGCCCGGCCCCCCTGCCTCGCGCACCGCATCGTCCATCTTGAGGATCGCGTAGACCGGCGATTCCTCCCTCCCCGCGACGTCACCCACCACGTAGGTCACCGCCCGTCCATTCTTGCGATAGAGGAACGGCGCCTCCGGGGCCCGATCGACGTGCGTCAGCTCGGAGAGGGGAACGACCGCGCCGGAAGCCGACGCGAGACGCAGCTCGCCGAGTCGATCGAGGCTCGTGCGTTCGGCGCGTGGCAGCACCAACGTCACGGGAACCGGCCCGCGCTCGGCCTCGGGATGGGCGACGGCGGGGTGGAGGCCCGAAACCGCGAGTCGTAAAGTCGTCGCGATCTGCGCCTCGTCGACGCCGGAAAGCGCCGCCTTGGCTCGGTCCACGACAAAACGAGCCTTCGGCTGAGGGGCTTCCACGTACCAGTCGGTGTCCACGACGCCGTCGGTACGGTCGAAGACGCCCAACACCCGCTTGGCGGCCTCCGTCCGGGCCTCCGCATCGTCGCCGTAAACCTCCGCGACGAGGGTCGACAGCACCGGAGGACCCGGCGGGATCTCGGCGATCTTGACGCGCAGGCCGTGCCGCTTGGCGATCGCCGCGGCGACGGGGCGCACGCGCAGCGCGATCGCGTGACTGGACGCCTTCCTTTCCCCTCGGGGGGCGAGATTGACCTGGAGGTCCGCAACGTTGGGGCCGGTGCGCAAGAAATAATGGCGCACGAGGCCGTTGAAGTTGAACGGCGCGGACGTCCCCGCGTAGATCTGGATGTTACGTACCTCCGGCTCGGCCGCGAGCGCGTCGGCGATGGCGCGCGTGGCGGCGAGAGTCGCCTCCAGAGTGGTCCCCTCCGGGGCGTCCACGATGACCTGCAGCTCGCTCTTATTGTCGAAAGGAAGCATCTTCACGGTGACGAGCTTCAGCGGCACGAGGGCGAGCGAGGCGACCAGAAGCACGGCAACACCGGCCAGAACGCCCCAGCGCAGCTTCGAACTCGCGAGGAGCGGCTTCATCATCCGCCGGTAGAAGATCTCGATCCGGTCCTCGGCGACATCCTCCGGACCCTTGGCGTGCGGCGCGCGCGCGAGCAACTTGAGCGCGAGCCACGGCGTGACGACGAGCGCAACACCGAGCGAGATCAGCATCGCGAACGAGGCGCCCACCGGGATCGGCCGCATATACGGTCCCATGAGCCCGGAAACGAACGCCATCGGCAAGATGGCCGCGATCACGGTGAAGGTCGCGAGTATCGTCGGGTTGCCGACCTCGTCCACCGCCGCGATCGCCGCGTGACGCGGCACGTCGTGCCCGACGAGACGCCGGTGGATGTTTTCGACGACGACGATCGCGTCGTCCACCAGGATGCCGATCGAGAAGATCAGCGCGAACAGCGTGACCCGGTTCAGCGTGTAGCCGAAGAGGTAGTAAACGAGCAGGGTCAAGGCGAGCGTCACCGGGACCGCCACGCCGACGATCAGGGCGGCGCGGCCGCCAAGCGCCAGAGCGACGAGCAAGGTCACCGAGATCGTCGCCAAGAGCAGGTGCCGCATGAGCTCGTTGGATTTCTCCTCGGCGGTGTCGCCGTAGTCCCGTGTCACCGTGAGCGTCACGTCGGCGGGGAGCAGTTGGGGGCGTACCGCGGCGATCGTGTCGAGGACCGCGTGCGCGACGACCGTCGCGTTCGCGCCTCGCGTTTTGGCGATGGCCATCGTTACCGCGGGCTCGGTTGGATGCCCGGGGCGTGCGTGGAAGACGTAGTCGCGCGGCTCTTCGGGGCCGTCCACGACGTGCGCGACGTCACGAATCCGGACCGGCGCGCCGTCTCGCGCCGCGATCACGAGCTCTCCGATATCGGAGGCCGTGCGCAGCAGGTCGCCCGATTCGACGAGAGTCTCCTCGCCGCGCGCCGCGAAGCTCCCGGACGGCATGGCGATCCCGGAAGCCGAGAGCGTCCGGGCGACGACGGCGGGCGAAAGCCCTCGGCCCGCCAACGCCTTGGGATTGAGTTCGACGCGAATCTCCCGCCGGGCTCCGCCCAGAAGCGTCGTCGTCGCGACGTGGGGCACGGCGCGAACGGCCTCTTCGAGCTCGGCCGCCATCCGGCGCAAGGCCATCGTGTCGTACCGTCCGGAGGAGAGGGTCACGGCGAGGATCGGCACGTCGTCGATCGACCGGGGGACGATCGAAAGGACCTGCGCCTCTTCGGGAAGCCGGCTCCGTGCCGTTTCGATTTTGGAGCGCACGTTGACGACGGCGCGCTCCGGATCGGCACCGACGAAAAAGCGCACGACGAGCATCGCTCCCGAAGGGCGCGAGGTCGCGTAGACGTATTCGACCTCGGGGATCTCGCGCACCGCCCGTTCGAGCGGCACCGTGACGAGCCGCTCGACATCAGCAGAGGAAGCCCCCGTCCAGCCGGCGAACACGTCGATCATCGGGACGACGATCTGCGGCTCTTCCTCGCGCGGGGTGGCCAGGACCGCGAGGGCCCCCAGCGCGAGGGCCGCGATCACCAGCAGGGGCGTCAGCTTGCTCTCCAGGAACGCCGCCGCGATGCGCCCCGAGATGCCGACGTCTTTCATCGCGCGATCTCGACCCGGCGGCCGTCGGCCAGTTCTTCAGCGGGCGCCGTCACGATCCGCTCTCCGGCACCGAGCCCGCTCGCCACCTCCACGCGCCCGTTCAGCGATGCGCCGAGGCTGATCCACCTGAGGTGCGCGACGTTGTCATCGACGACGAAGACCCCGGTCAGCGGGCCGCGGCGCACGATCGCGGTGGCCGGAACGAAGACGATCGGCGGGCCATCTCCCGGAAACCGCACTCGCGCGAACATCCCCGGGCGCAGCGCGCCGTCGGTGTTGTCGAGTAGCACCCGCGCCGTGACGGTGCGGGTGGCGGGATCGGAGGCCGGGAGGATCTCGGAGAGCGTGGCGTCGCGCGACGCTCCGTCGGTCCCGTCCACCACAACAGCGACCGCGCGTCCGGCCACCAGCCCGCGCGCCGACGATTCGGGGAGCGCCGCTTCGAGCTTCATGCGCGCGGTGTCGACGACGACGAACATCGGCATGCCGGGGGAAGCGGTGTCGCCTTCTTCGACCAGACGCTGCTCGATCACGCCGTCGAACGGGGCCCGCACCTCGCCGTAGCCCAACATCACGCGGGCCGCCCGCACACCTTCCTCGGCGGCATGGAGGTTGGCGCGCGCCGCGTCGTGGCCGGCAACGGCGTCCTCGAGACTCTTGGGGGAGGCGGCCTGCTTGGCCACGAGCCGCTCCAGGCGATCGCGCATCAAGCGCGCGTTGGTTTCCGCCGCCTGGGCGCCGACGACCGCCGCCTCGGCCTGGGCCACCCGCGCTGCAACGTCGCCACTCTCGACACGCGCGAGCGTTTCCCCCTGCCGCACGCGCTGCCCCTCGCGTTTCACGATTCTCGTCACCCTTCCGGCGAGGATCGTACCGGGGGACGCGCGTCGCGCGGCCTCGACGTTTCCGGTCGCTTCGAGCCCGCCGGAAGACGGCACCGATGCCGTCGTTTCGACCGCGACCGAAAGGGGAGGCGCGGTCTCGGGACGGGTCTCGCCGGAGGGCGTGCCGCAAGAGACGGACAACGCGGCAACCGTCGCGAGCACGACAACAGAAACCGGAAGGAAAGGGCGGTTCATTCGGTCCCTCCTGGCCGGCCTACCGCAAGCTCGAAGGCGAGGCGAGAAACGGCGAGATCTCGGGACGCCTGGGCCTTTTGGGCGCGGGCTTGCGTGGTGGATGCCTCGGCGCCGAGTAGTTCCACTATCGTCGCGAGCCCCTCGCCGTAGCGCTCACCCACGATGCGCAGGACTTCCCGCGACAAGGTCTGGTTGCTCTCGGCCATGCGCAATCGTTCGGCCGCCGCCGTGCGATCCGCCTCGGCCCCGCGGATCTCGAGATCGACCCCGGAAGCCAGCGCATCGCGCATCGCTTCGAGACGGGCGCGATCGGCGCGGGCGCGCTCTCGCTTGGCTAGTCCCTCGCAGCCGTCGTAAAGCGGAATGCGTACGAAAACGCCGACGGTCCAGTTGTTGCCGCTCGGGTCGAGCGGCTGCGATCCGTTCCACTCGTATTGCGCGCCGAGGCCGATCTGGGGGAGGCGGCCCGAAAGCGCGATCGATTCGCCCTGACGTGCCTGGCCAATACGCGCGTCGAACGCGCTCAGGTCTTTCCTCTGAAGGAGCGCCTCGGCGACCGCGGCGGTCGGGTCGTCCTTCGCCGGTTCGGGCTCGTCGGGACGGACCTCGGGCGCGACCAACTTGAACTCCTCCGCATTCGTCGCGGCGAGCGCACGGCGCAGGGCGGCGGCTGCCACGAGCGCGCCCTGTTCGGCGCGAATGCGCATTGCGCGGACCTCGCCCAGGCGCACGTCGGCCTGCATCCGATCCGACGGCACCGCGACGCCTTCGTCGACGAGCTTTCCGGCCAGCTCGGCGTTCGCCGTGGCCGCTTTCTCGGCGTCGCGGGCAGCCGCGACCATGTCTTCGGACAATACGGCGTCCCAGAACGCACGCTGCGCGTCAAAGGCGATCTCGTCGCGCGTGCGGGACATCATCGAATCGGCGGCCGTCAATCCCAACGTTGCGGCGCGCTGGGCCGCCGTAGTGCGTCCGCCGTCCCAGACGTTTTGCCGGAGGATGACCTTCGTGACGGCGTTCGTGTACGGATCGGGAGTGTTCAGCGCGCCGAGCGA
>JANMVW010000443.1:0-1548 GCA_031393555.1 Acidobacteriota bacterium | reverse complement strand
CTGCTGGAGTTGAAGGTCCGGATCTTCAGAGACCTGGACCGGAACGCCCCGCCGCACGCGATTCTCGCGACGAATACGTCGTCACTGCCGGTCGGAAAACTCGCCGCGGCCACCCGCCGCCCCGAGCTCGTCGTCGGCATGCACTTCTTCAACCCGGTTCCCGTGATGCCGCTCCTCGAGATCGTACGGGCTGAAAAGACCTCGGACGGAACGATCGCGGCGGCGGTTGTGATCGCGGGGCGCCTCGGAAAAGACTCGATCGTCGTGCGCGACACGCCGGGATTCGCGACGAGCCGGCTCGGCGTGCTGCTCGGGCTCGAGGCGATCCGGATGTTCGAGCAGGGGGTCGCCTCCGCCGAGGACATCGATAAGGCGATGACGCTGGGCTACAAGCACCCGATGGGCCCCCTCAAGCTCACCGACCTCGTCGGGCTGGACGTGAGGCTCGCCATCGCCGATCACCTCCACCGTGAGCTCGGGTCCGAGGCCTTCAGACCGCCGGAGTTGATGCGCCGCATGGTGGCCGAGGGGAAGCTCGGAAAGAAATCGGGGCAGGGCTTCTATCGCTGGGACGCCTGAGGCCCCGAATGATTTCCGGCTATCGCGTCACGGACCTCCACGTGCACATTCAGCCGTGGGAGATGCATCCTCCCCACGTTCAGCACACCATGGAATCGGGACGTGCCGATCTCGACCGCATTCGCGAGTTCATGGAGAGCCCGAAAGCGTTTCTCGGTTTCCTCGACGCATGCGGTCTCGAACGCGTGGGGCTGATCAACTACGTCGCCCCCGATGTCATGGGGTTCACCGCCGAGGTCAACGACTGGTGCGCGCGGTACGCGTCTGTGGCGCCTGAGCGGTTGATCGCGTTCGGCTCGGTGAATCCGCGCTTCACGAAAGACGCGGCGGGGGAGACGCGGCGCGTGCTGGACCTCGGCATCCGGGCGCTCAAGATCCACCCGCCGCATCAGTTGTTCGCCGTGAACGACTACCGCACCGGCGGGCCGGGCGCGGGCATCGACGAGGTGTTCCGCGTCGCGGAAGAGCGCAATGTCCCGGTGATGATCCACACGGGGACGTCGGTGTTCCCCGGCGCGCGCAACGCCTACGCCGACCCGATGCCCGCCGACGACATCGGCGTCGACTTCCCGAAGCTGCGAGTGATCCTCGCGCACGCCGGCCGTCCTCTGTACGGCGACACCGCGCTGTTCCTGGTCCGCCGGCACCCCAATTTCTTCCTCGACCTGTCCGGGATCCCTCCCAAGCGATTGTTTCAGTACGTGCCGCGGCTCGCCGAGATCGCCGACCGATGCCTGTGGGGTTCCGACTGGCCCAGCCCGGGTGTCACGGACGTTCGCAAGAACGTGGACGAGTTCTTGTCGCTCGAGCTGTCCGACGCCGCCCGCCGCGCCATCCTCTGGGACAACGCCGCGCGGATTTTGTAAGAAAAAGGGGACTGTCCCAGTAGTGTCCCAACGTTAGTTGAATAGACTCAGCTGTTTACCGGAACCGGTGTCGATGTCGTCGGTCACGGTCTGCGTAAGTAGC
>JANMVW010000421.1:0-3993 GCA_031393555.1 Acidobacteriota bacterium | reverse complement strand
GAGGGCCGCATCGGCCTCGACGATCCAGAACGGGGCGTCGGGGTCCGGAGCGTCTCGCCGGGCCGCCGCGAGGGCCTTGCCCTTGATGTAGGTCGCGCGCGCGCCGCTCCGATCTTTGGTCGCCGCCAGGCCTTCCGCCAGAGCGAACACGTTCGGCGGGTAATCCGGCCGCAGCGCGACCGCCTGTTTCGCATGCTCGAGTCCTGCCTCGCTGTCGCCGGGGCCCAACGGCCAGGCCGGCGCACGGAGGAGGAGGAGTGCCATGACCCGGTGAGGTCCCGCGTCGTCGTAGAGCGGATCGTTCTTGATGGCGAACTGGAGCGCCGGGACCATCGTCTTGAGGCCGTTGTCGGCCGTCAGCCGGACTTCGCGGGCCTGAAGTCCAACGGCAACGGCGAGCCAGTACTCGCAGGCGGCAAGGTCGGGCGCTCGGCGCGTGCACCACTGCGCGGTTTGAACGGCCGAAACCGCCATCTCCGCGCGCAGCCGGGCGTCGCGCTCGTGGTCGGTGAGCCAGGCCTTCGCGCGGACGGCGCCGATCAGTCCGAGCACGTCTTTTTCATCGAGCTTTGCGGCCTTGAGGTAGAGAGACTCCGCCTCGCCCACCGCGACGACGTCGGGACGCTTCGCCCAACGTAGATCGGCCTCGTGCAAGAGAGAGGCGGGGTCGGAAGGGGTGACCGGCGAGGGCCTCGATGCGAGGGATGCGACCGATGGCGGCTCGCGCAGGGCGGGGGAGCATCCCGCGGCCAGGGCGGCCAGGAGTACGAGACCGATTCGCCTCACGGAGCTTTGGTTTTCGTGCGTGGCGCGTAGGCCGAGCGCGCGGCGTCGAACGCCTTGGAATCGAGCGGGACGAATTTCGCCATGCGCACCGCGTCGAGCGCCGCCAGCCCCTCCGGAGTCTTATGCAGCTTGAGGATGCCGGTGACGAACTGCTTCGTTGCGGTCGGTCCGATCGACGCTCCCACGGTGCAGACCACGATCCCGGGAACCGGAGGCGACGTGGTCACGACCTCGAGTTCGGCCGCGAAAGGAAGCGTCGGGAGCGACGCGGCCTGGGAGGCATCGAGCAGCGCCACGACGTTTTCGCCACTCGCCGCTCTTTTCAGAGCCGAGAGGATCTGCCCGGTCGCGGTGAACGTCACATCGGCGGGGAGCTTTCCCCATTTCGCGAGGGCGACTTTTCGGATGAAATCCGGGTTGTAGGCGGAAAGGCTGACCACGGTGAAGCCCGAAAGCGACGAGGCCGAAGTCACGCGCGCCTTTTTTGCGACGAGACTCCAGGACACCAACGGTTGACCGTCCTTCTCGACGGCCTGGGCGCGCGCCGTCAGCTTCAGACCGCTCGCGTGGGCGAGATAAAACGGCAGAGGGACCATCGCGAGGCTCGGCGCTTTGGACTTCAACCGCGCGATCCCCGCGGCTTCGGTTTCGTAGTATTCCGCGGTCAAACGTGAGGATGGCCAGCCTGTCGCTTTCGACATCTCCCCCGCGAACACGTCCATGCTAGGCTGCGCTTCCTTCGTCGTTCCCGGATAGCCGGGGGCGCAAATAACGAGTGTCACCGGCGCGGGCGCGGTGGCGGCCGCGACGGCGGAAGCCAGGAAGATCGCGGGGAGCATCGAGGTTCTCTTCGACATGGACACTCCCCATTATGCATTGAGACCCGGCTCTTCGTCCTCTCCGGGAGCGCGGCTCGCGCGAATGATCATCGATCATCCGTGGATCGTCCTGGCGATCTGGCTCCTTCTGGCTCCCTTGGCGGCCTACTTCGCGCTGTCCGTCAAGAGCGACAACTCCCCGGATCGCCTGATCGTCGAGGGGGACGAGGACTATCAGCGAACGCGCGCGTTCCAGAAGATCTTCCCCGAGGGGCAGTACGTCGTGCTGCTCGCGGAGGCCGACGACCCCTTCGCCCCCGCGGCCCTCGCCCGCGTCGAAGCGCTGGAAAAGGCCCTTCGCGAGGTCCCGAAGGTCAAACCCCTCTCGGCGCTCACGATCTACCGGCAGGTGCATCCCGACTTCGCCGCGACGGCGGCTCAGGCCTCCGAGTTCAAGGCGTTTGCGATGGGGACGAGCCTCTTCAGGAAGCAAGGTCTGGTCGGAGACGGGGTGCTCGGCGTCCCGTTGGAGCTTCAAGTCGCAAACCGCGACGAGCTGCAAGACGTGCTGCGCGCGGTGGACACGGCCGTGGCGCCTTTCGCGGCGGCTCCGGCGCCGCTTTCGGCCGTGCGAAAAATCGGCGGTCCTTACGTCGACCGCTATCTCTCGGAAGAGACGCACCGCTCGACGCTCCTGTACATGCCGCTATTCGCACTGTTCATCGTCTTGTTGAACCTCTTCCTCTACCGGTCGTTCCGGACGCTCTTCGCCTTCCTCCTCACCATCGGCATGACCGTGCTGTTCACCGAGGCGTTTGCCGGGGTGATGGGCTACGTCTCGACGATCGTTTCCTCGCTGGTTCCCCTGACCGTGCTCATCACCTGCACGTCGACTTTGGTCTACCTGCATTCACTCTATGTCGCGTGTCCTCCCGGGGCGGACATCCGCCAGCACCAGATCTTCACGTTGTGCAACAAGTTCCTCCCCTGCACCGCTTCGATTTTTGCCGCCGCGGTGGGCTTCGCCGCGCTCGCCGTGTCCGGTATCCGGCCGATCCGTGAGATGGGGTACTGGGTCGCCGCCGGAATGGTCGTGACCTGGTTCACCTCGTTCACGCTGTTCCCCGCCTTGCAGCGACTGTTCCGTACCCCCCCGTCTTCGGAGCGCAAGACCGCGGGCGCATGGTGGCCGCGCTTCGTCGATCGCCTGCCGGCGTTCAGCTACCGCTTTCGATGGGTCCTCGTGCCGGGATCGATCGCCCTCATGTTGGTCGGCCTCGGCGCGCTGCTTGGCCTACCGCGCCTTGTCGAGCCGATGCGTCTCGAGACCGATTCGCTGGACTACATCGATCACGAGTTGGCGCTCTACAAGGACACGCGCCGCTTCGAAGCGACGATGTCCGGCCTCACCGTGACCGAAGCGTGGATCCACGTTCCCAACGGCGGCGCGCTCGCGCCGGGCGTCCTGCGCGGGATGCACCGCTTCGGCGCGAAACTGGAGGCCGACCGGCGCGTCGGCTCGGTGATGGGGCCGACGACCCTTTTGCAGTGGGTCCGCTACGTTCAGGGGCAGGGCGATCAGCTCCCGGACGACCCGGCGTCCTGGGACAAGCTCGCGGGCGATTTCGAGCAACTGGTCCTCTCGCGCCCGGAGTTTCGCGGGTCCATCGACGTCGCGACGTTGTCGAATGCGCGCATTCGCGTCATCACGCGGGGGGGCTTCGACGGTTACGCCGGGCTCAAGAGCTTCTTGGGCGATGCGTGGGCCGAGGCGCAGCGCCACGACCCCGCCCTGGCCCCCTGCACGATGACCGTCGTCGGCGAGGGGGTTTTGCAAGCCAAGATCGCGCACTACCTCGTCCCGACGTTGACCGAGAGCTTCGGCATCACCGCGGCGGTCATCTTCCTGGCGTTTCTCGTCGTCTTCCGGTCGCCCTCGGCGCGATTGATGGCGATGATCCCGTCGGTGTTCGCAATCCTGGTGATGTTCCTCGTGATGCGGTTGACCGGAATCGCGCTCAACGTGGCGACGATCCTGATCGCCTCCACCGTCCTTGGCGCGTCCGAAAACGACCAGATCCATTTCTTCTATCACTACCAGGAAGGCCGGCGCTTCGGCGGAACCGAGGCGGCACTGCGCCACGCGCTCCTCGTCTCCGGACGCGCCATCATCTTCGCGACGATCATCAACGCCGGCGGTTTTCTGGCGCTGGCGCTTTCACCGCTCCCACCGATGCGGCAGTTCGGCGTCGTGTCGGCCTGCGCGTTCCTGCTGTCGATGATCGCGGACTTCACCGCGCTGCCTGCAAGTCTCTGGCTCGTATCCGGCGACAAGCCCGGCCAGGACCCCGTGATCGACGCCTAGGAGCCCGTCCGAGTAACCGCGATG
>JANMVW010000398.1:0-21760 GCA_031393555.1 Acidobacteriota bacterium | reverse complement strand
CATCGGAAGAACCACCGAGGAAAGCGTGCAGTCCGGGTTGTTTCACGGCTATGTCTCGCTGGTTGAAGGTGTCGTCAGTCGGTTGCGCGCGGAACTGGCGGTCGATGCGCCCGTCGTGGCCACCGGAGGCCTGGCGACCGTATTCCAGGCGGAGTTGTCGTTTCTTACGGCGGTGGATCCCCACCTGACGCTTTTGGGGCTCAGGCTGGTCTGGGACAAGAATCGTCGATGAGGGTCCTGTTTGTCTGCGACGGGAACATCTGCCGGAGTCCACTGGCCGCCGCATACCTCCGCGATCGCGCGCAACGTTGCGGTCTGCCGGACCTCTTCGTCGATTCGGCAGGATTGCTCGGGATCGAGGGCGCGCCCGCCGCACCGTTTTCTGTCGACGTGGCGGCCGACGCGGGGCTCGACCTGACGCGCCACCGGTCCCGCGGGGTCACTCCCGAGGACGTTCGGGATGCCGACGTGCTGCTCGCGATGACGAGCACCCAACTCGAGACGCTCGCGCTGCGATTTCCGGAGGGCGGTCCGACGGGGCTCCTCCTGCGCGCCTTCGAGCGGACCGACACGCCGCGCCGCGGCGCACCGGGATTGGACGATCCGGTCGACGGGCCGATCGAAGGGTACCGTGAGGCCTTCGCGATCATGAGGGCGTGCATCGACCACCTGGTTTCGCATCTCAAAGACACACCGTGAGCCAAGGCGGAGACGAGCGACGCTACGTCCGCGCGGTCGAGGCCGCGTGGTCGAAACTCCTCGGGCGACGGGCGGTCGTCTCGCCGCGCGAGTTCGAGACGATCGACGCCTGGCGCCGGCGCGGGATCCCGCTGTCCGTCGTCCTGGAGACGATTGCCGATGCCGGCAAGCGGCGATCGGGGCGCGGGCCCCAAGCTCTCACCGCCCTGGCACACGCCGTCTCCGAGGCGTGGGACGTGGTTGCCGCGGGCCGCGCAGCGCCGAAAGTCGCGGATGCGCGACCCGAACGTTCCGACGCGCGGCGGGCCTGGGAGGAAGCGTTGTCGCGATCCCCGGAGGGGAGCGCGTTGCGCGCCCTGCTCGCGAGCCTGCTTGCCGAGGAGGCCGGGGGGGGCGAGCCCGAGGGGGTGGACGCCGCACTCGATGCGTCGTTGGCCGGCGCCGTCCCTGCGGAGATGCTCGTCCGCGCCAGTCAACAGACCGCCCGCGACCTCGAAGAGTTTCGCGGTCGCATGAGCGAGGAAGAATTCCGAAAGACGTTTTCGCGAGCGCAAACAGACCGATTGCGTCAAGCGCTCGGTTTGCCCCGGCTGGCACTGACCCGCTGAGTCGGCCTCGCCAGCCGTCGTCTCCTCGATTAGAGTGACTCGCGGTCCCGCCTCTTTGGTGCCGTGACGACGCCTCCACACGGTCCCGCGCCCATCGTCCCGATCGCGGCCGCGCTCATCGTCGGCGCGGCGTCGGGGGGGTTGCGCCCCACGCCCGAGACCGCCGGCCTCGTCGCCGGCCTCGCCATGCTCCTCGCACTCCTCCTGAGGCGGCGTCCGGCGATCGTGATGCCGCTCGTCGCTTTGTCGTGCCTCGCGGTGGGTGCCGCCGGTCAAGGGCTCGCTTGGCGCGACGCCGGGCGTCGCCTCGACGCCACGTTCGGCCCGTGCGCCACGCGGGAACTCGAACTCGTCGGGCGCCTCGTCGCCGCTCCAGAACGGGACCGCAGGGGCGGAAGGGCGCTCAAGGTCGTCACCGTTCCCGATGCGACCACGCCAGCGCTGCGCCTTCGGCTCGACGTCGTGGACGTTCCCGTCGACGACGTATTGCGCCTCGACGAATTGAGGGGCGGCGACCTCGTTCGCGCGTGGTGCCGTTTGAGCGCCCCGGTAGCGGGGCCCGGGATCTCCGAAGTCAACGTCCGACGTCGCCTTGCGGCACAGCGTCTCGATGCGACGGGACGGGTGAAGAGCTCGCGGCTCGTGCGGTTGCTTGCGCCGGGGCCTTGGTCGCCAAGCCGCGCCCTCGACGCGGCGCACGTTGCCGCTCGGGGCGCCCTCGACCGAGCCGCGGGGACCGAGGGGGCGACGCGCGCGGTCCTCGGCGCCATGCTGCTCGGCGACCGCCTCCTCCTGGATGAGGACACGAACGCGCTCCTCCGCGACGCCGGCCTCATCCACGTTTTGTCGATCAGCGGCCTTCACACCGCCCTCAGCGTGCTCCTGGTCCTCGCGATGCTCCGCCGCGCTGGATTGGGCGCGCGGGGGCTGCTCGCAGCTGGCGGCGGTCTGCTCCTTGCGTTTGCCACCTTCGTGGGCCACGGAGCCTCGGTGTGGCGCGCCTGCGCGAGCCTGGGCGTCGGACTCGTCGCGCGGGTTGTCGGTCGCGACGTCGACCCGCTCGCGGCCCTGGCGCTTGCCGCCGCGATGTTGGTCCTCGCCGTGCCGACCCTCGCGTTGAGCGCGGGGTTCCTCCTGAGCGTCGTCGCCACAGCCGGACTTGTGGCGGCCACCCCCCGGGCCGCGGCCGGAGGGCGCGCTCCTTCCGCTCTGTCGCGGTCGCTTGCGGCGTCCTCGGGAGCCTACCTCGCCACCGCCCCTCTCTTGGCCGCTTTGTTCGGCCGCCTGGCCCCAGCCGCGCTCTTGGCCAACCTCTTGGCGGCGCCGCTTTGCGCGGCTTGCCTCGCGGCAGGAACCGCCGCCATCGCGCTGGCTTCCGTTCCCCTTGCCGGCGCGATCGCCGCGGGCGCCGCGAAAGCATCGGTTGGCGGCCTCATCCTCGCCTCACGTTTCGCGGCGTCCCTTCCCGGGGGACACTTGCGCGTGGCCCCGCCACCGCCTCCGCTCGTTGCGGCCTACCTCGCCCTGCTCCTCGCAACGGCATTCTGGAACGGTGCTTGGAGCCGGAGCGGTCGACGAGCGACCCGGCTTGTCTTCGCCCTGTGCACGATCGCGCTTCACCTGGGTCCGCCTCCCCCCGGCAGAGGACCGACACGAGCGGAGGTCCTGGACGTTGGACAGGGGCTCTCGGTGGTCTTGCGCGGTCCCGAGGGTCGCTTCGTCCTCGTCGATGCAGGACCCTCGGGCGACGGCCGGTTTGACGCCGGCGATCGCATCGTCGTGCCCGCGCTCACCGCGCGAGGCTGCCGTCGCCTGGAGGTTCTCGCCCTCTCGCACGATCACGAGGATCACGCGGGTGGCGCCTCCGCGGTATTGCGCGATGTCGAGGTGGGGGAATTGTGGGTCGGCGAAGGGTCCGAGCACGATCCACTGACCCGCCTGGTCACGGCCGAGGCGGTCGCGCGTGGCGTGGCCGTTCGACGATTGAAACGAGGCGACAGCGCCGTCCGGGGTGACCTCGATTTCTCGGTCCTCCACCCCGGCCTCGCCGACCGACGCCGGTCGCTGAACGATCGTTGCCTCGCCTTGCATGCGCGCACCGTCGACGGCGCCTCCATCCTGCTTCCGGGAGATCTCGAGTCGAGCGGAGAAGGCGCGCTCCTCGCGGCCGGCGCGGATCCTCGGGCCGGGTCTCTCGTCGCGCCCCACCATGGTGCCGAGGGCAGCAGCACCGCCGCGTTCCTCGCGCGTGTCGCCCCTCGCTTGGTGCTGGTTTCGGCGGGCTCGGGGAATCGCTTCGGCCATCCGGGCAAGGGCGCACTGTCTCGGTTTGCCGAGGTCGGGGCGGGCGTGCTCCGCACGGATCTCGACGGCACGATCACCCTCGACGACGAAGGCGGTTCTTGGCGCGCGTCAGTCGAAAAGAAGGGGCGACGGAACAAACGTGAGCGCGAAGATGATCGCCAGTGCGAACGCGAGCGCGAGACGTCCGGGCCCTAGAGGCTCGGATTCGTCCACGAGATGGGGATGACGGTCCCTCAGACCGAGCAAGATGAGGAGCCAAAGACTGTAGGAGGAAGGAGAACGTTGGACGATGGTCTGCGCGACGACCAGAATCGCAACGGCGCCGATGGTCGCATAAGAGGCGATCCGATGCGCCTTGGGGGACAACGCGAACAACGCGTGGCCGCCGTCCAACTGTCCGACGGGAAAGAGGTTCATCGAAGTCACGAGCAGACCAACCCAGGCGGCGCCGTACACGGAACCGACCTGAAGCGGAGCATCGCCGTGGAACAGGTGCTCGAAGAACCACGAAACGAGGGGGGGGCCGAGTTCCAAGCCGTGCGGCTCGGCCGTTGCCTTGAGCACGGTCGCCTTGGCCACGCCGAGGATCAGGAGCGGGAGCGCGACGAGAAATCCGGCGATCGGTCCCGCCGCCGCGATGTCAAACAGAGCTTTTCGTGATGGGATCGCCCCGCGAATCCGGATCACGGCCCCGAGCGTGCCGATGAGCATCGGAGGACCGGGGATGAAAAACGGCAGCGTTGCGGGTACGCGGTAGTACCGGCAGGCGAAGTAGTGCCCCATTTCGTGGGCTCCCAGAATGAGGAGGAGCAGGGCGGCATACGGCACCCCGCGGGCCAAGCGCGAGATGTCGACGAGGGCGTTAAACGAGGCGTCGAGGTCGAGCGTTCCCTCCCAGATCCAGCTCCCGGCCATCGTCGCCGTCAGAAAAGTCGCGACCAGGAGACCCCCGTGGAGCCACAACCTCGGCCGATCGCCGTGCGGGGCGGCGTAGGAATCGTTCATGGGGCGCCTCGAGTGGAGTCAGCCGGACGGGCGCGGAGTATACCAACCGCGACCGGAGGTCCCTCGTCCGCTCCGGCGGACAGACGCTGGACTCCAGAGCGGACGCCCAACGTCAAAGAGGCGTGGCCGCGGTGGGAAATGGCGGTATGAATGTTGCTGTGATCCACAGAAGAGGAGGTTTGCGATGACATTCACGATCCGGCCCGTCATCCGCTTCCTCGGCGTCGGCTTGACCCTGATGCTGTTCACGGTCGGACTCCCGACCTCGATCGAAGCCAGGCCGGATCCCACGACGCCTCGCTCCGGCGGGGGCGGGCACCAAGGGACCGCGCGCGAGCACGGGGGGACGCCGGCACCGCGTGCTGCCACCCCTTCCCGACCGGCCGCGCCCGCGCGTGGGCAGGCGCCTCCTCACGGAACAGCGCCGGCGCGTGGTTATCCGCCTCCTCACGGAACAACGCCCGCGCGTGGTGATCCCCCTCCCGGGGGGACCGCGCACGGCGTCGCGCACTACGGTTACGGGTACGGGTACGACTACCCCTATTGGGGATATCCCTTTTGGGGTTCCGGATACGGCTGGTGGGGAGCGGGCTGGTACGGCGGATGGTGGGGCTGGCCAAATGACTACCGATTTCTTCCGTACGGGCCAGGGTACGGGCCCTACCCCGAGACGTACATCGCGGCCGTCGACGCGCCGACTCCTTCGGGTCCGGCCAACGTCGAGACCGGCGTCACCCCTTCGAAGGCCGAAGTGGTCCTCGATGGCGATACGGTCGGATTCGCCAGCGACTACAACGGGCGGTGGGACCAGTTGAGCGTGGCTCCCGGTCCGCACACGATCGCGTTCCAACAAAAAGGCTACCGCACGCTCATCGTCATCTTTGTAGCGCGTCCGGGTGCGAGCTACGTTTTCAACGACGTCCTCGTTTCCGGGGAAGGCGAGGAACGCCGAGTCCTCCCCGAGGCCGTGGAGCCTCCGCAGGCTCCCAGGCCGAACGCGGCTCCGATCGCGGTGGGTCGGCTACGCGTTCGGGCCGAGCCCACCGATGCCGCCGTCTATCTCGACGGGGAGTACATCGGTCTCGGAGGCGAACTCAGCCGCATCCACGCGGCCCTCGCCGTCGCCACGGGCTCTCATCATCTCGAGGCGGTGCGGCCGGGCTACGTTTCGGCGGCGCGCTCGGTCGAGGTGGGGGACACCGACGTCGTGATCGTCGATCTGTCTCTCGAGCCGCAGCGCTGACACGAGGCCTTCAGCTGAGGTTGCGAAGGTTCTTCCCTGGCTTGAAACGGATCGTCTTTCCAGGCGGAATGCGCACTTCACGACCCGTTCGAGGATTCCGACCGATCCCCTTCTTGCGCGGCTTGACTTGGAAGACACCGAATCCGCGCAGTTCGATCCGTTCGCCGCGTTGCATGGCCGACTTCATCGCCTCGAACACCGCCTCGACCGCTTCGACCGCCTTGACCTTGGTGATCGACGCATCTTCAGAGACCTTGGTGATGATGTCGGCCTTGATCATGAACGCCTCCCGTCCCGAAAAGCCCGGGGAGTCTACGAATCGGCAGCCCGACTGTCAAGGCGTCCGTCCCTTCTAACCCGTTGCTGTGCAACAGTTAGACAATGAGTTCGTTGAGCACGCCTCCAAACGCGTGCTACGGTTCGACGTTCGAACGTCCACGTCATCGTCTGAGGGTCCCCGTGAGCCGTCTTCCGCTCGTCGCGATCGTCGGTGCCCCTAACGTCGGGAAGAGCACGCTGTTCAACCGTCTCGTGAAGATGCGGTCGGCGCTGGTCACGGATCAGCCCGGATTGACACGGGACCGGATCTACGGCGTCGTGCGCGAGGGGGCGCGCCCGTTCCGTATCGTCGACACCGGCGGCCTACGTTGGGACAACGTCGCGTTCGGGCAGGAGATTCTGCTTCAAGCCGAGGCGGCGCTCGTCGAGGCCAAGCTCGTCCTTTTTGTCATCAACGGCCGTGTGGGCGCGACGGCGCTCGACGCCGAGGTCGCGTCGTTTCTGAGACGGCGTGGGGCCAACATCCTTCTCGTCGCGAACAAGGTCGACGGCCCCGAGCAGGACGATGCCATTCACGAGTTGCACCGCCTCGGGTTGGGTGCTCCCTTTGGGGTCTCCGCCGAGCACGCCCGGGGGATCGAAGAGCTTCTCGTCGCGATCGAGGCGCAACTCCCGGGGCCCGTCGACACCGCGGAGGACGACGGAGAAAAAGAGCCGATCAAGGTGGCGCTGGTGGGGCGCCCCAACGTCGGGAAGTCGTCGCTGCTCAATCGTCTGGTCGGCGAAGAACGCATGATGGTGAGCGACGTTCCCGGCACGACGCGGGACGCGGTCGACACGATGCTCAGCCTGGGGGATCGACATTACCAGTTGGTCGACACCGCGGGCATGCGACGCAAGGGGCTCTTGCACGAACCGGCGGAGTCGCTGTCCGTCATGCGCGCCCGGCAGGCGATCGAGCGCGCGGACGTCGTCGTATTGGTTTTGGATGGAAGCGAACCGATCGCCGCGCAGGACACGCACATCGCCGGTTTTGCCAAGGATGCGTCGCGTCCGATCGTCGTGGCCATCAACAAGTGGGACCTCGTCGAGGAGCGTGAAGGCAAAGCGAAGGACTGGGAAGGCGCCCTTCGCGAGCGCCTCCGGTTCGTCAAGGAGGTCCCCTTCGTACTGGTCAGCGCGAAGAGCGGGCAGCGCGTTGCGAAGATCCTGGATCGGGTCGACGAGTTGTTCGCGGACGCGTCGAAGCGCGTGCCGACCCCGGCGCTCAACACATGGCTTCAAGAAGAATCCCTCAAGGAGCGCCGCGCGCCCGCCAAGGGCGGAAGCGTTCGCTTGTTCTACGCAACGCAGACGGGCATCCGGCCGCCCCGCTTCGTCGTCTTTTGCAACGAGGCCCGCCGGCTTCACTTCTCGCTTCGCCGCCATCTCGAAAACAGCTTGCGGGAGCGCTTCGGCTTCGGTGCCGCGCCACTGCGGTTGACCTTTCGGAGCCGTCGTCAGAGAGCCGCGCGTTGACGGAGCCGCTCGTCCGATTCCTCCGCCTGCTTTGGCGCGCCCTTCGACGATTCTCCGCGGACCACGGGGTCAACCACGCCGCCGCGGTCGCGTACTTTTCGTTGCTCTCGCTCCCGCCGTTGTTCCTGCTCGCCGCACGAGCGTTGGCGCTGGTCTTGCCGGCCAGCGACGGGAGCGACGGAACCGCGGCGATCGTTGCCGCGATCTCATCGTTCGTCCCCCTGGAGCTCGCCCCGTCGGTGGAGATGCTGGGCCGAAGCTTGCACCAGGGAGGAGCGCTCGTCGCATTCGCCGTCCCGGTGCTGCTCTGGGTCGCGAGCAACGCCTTTTCGTCCCTCGAGGTCGCGGTGAACGTGGCGTTCGGCACGACGCCGCATCGGCGTTTTTGGCTGTCGCGGTTGAAGGCGTTCGGAGGCCTCTCGGGAGGTGTGCTTCTCCTGAGCGGCACGGTGGTGGCGAGCCACGTCGCCTCCTGGCTGGGCCATTATTACGAGGGAACGGGCGCGCCGCCCTCGCTGTCTCCGGGCGCGCACGTGGTTTCGTCCGTAGCCTTGCTGCTCGTGTCGTTCGTCGTTTTCACGATGTTCTACAAGTGGCTGCCGAGTGGAAAAGTCCGGTGGTTGGCGGCTGGCCAAGCCGCTGCGGTCGCCGTGGTCCTATGGGAGGGAGCCCGGCACGTCTTTGGAGGTCTGTTGGCGGGTTCGCCTGCCTTCGGCTTGTTCTCCGGCGCCCTTGCGGGCATGGTCGCCGTTTTGGGCTGGATCTATGTGGCGGTCGCCGTGACGATCTACGGGGCCGAGGTGGCGGCTCTGTTGAACGGCGGTCGTACCGACCCCGGCGACCTCCATCCGGGACGTCCCCGCGGTTTCCGAAATACGGATTCTTGACCGCGCGGCGACGGGGAATTATGTTCGGACCGTTCCGCCGCCGGGCCCGGGCGAAAGCGGCGTAAGTACGAAAGGGGTGGTCCTCGATGGTTTTGTTCAATTACTCGACGCGAGAACTTACGGCCAAGGTCGTCTATTACGGTCCGGGCATCTGCGGCAAGACGACCAACCTGCAGTTCATCCACGAGAATTTGCCGGGCGGGGTCCGAGGCAAGATGCTCTCGCTCGCCACGAAAACGGACCGTACGCTCTTTTTCGACTTCCTGCCGATTGACCTTGGCGAGATTCGCGGCATGAAGACCCGCGTGCAGCTCTACACGGTGCCTGGGCAGGTGTTCTACAACGAGACGAGGAAGCTCGTATTGAAGGGCGTCGACGGCATCGTATTCGTTGCCGACTCGCAAGAGACCATGCTCGGCGCGAACGTGGAGTCGTTCAAAAACCTCGAGGAGAACCTGAAGGGCCACGGGATGAAGCTCGCGGACATGCCGCACGTCATCCAGTTCAACAAGCGCGACCTCCCGAAGCTGTCCAGCATCGAAGACATCAACGCCGCGCTGAACAAGTACAACGCCCCGTTTTACGAGTCGGTGGCCACGACCGGGATCGGCGTGCAGGACACGCTCAAGGCCATCGTCAAACTTGTTTTGCTGAACCTCACGAGAAAGTACGAGCCCAAATCGGCCTCCGAGCCGGTCGCCGCTGTGGCGCCCCCCGTCGCGGCGGCCGCCATGGCTTCGGTCGCGTCGGCCTCGGTCGCGGCGTCTCGCGCCGACGGCGCCGTCGCAGAGTTCTCGACGGGCTCGACCAGCACCCGGGAAACCCACCGTAGCGTCGTTCCTGTATCGCCGATGGAACCTCCTGGCAAGCCTTCGGCGCAAACGCAGGACGTCCTGTCGGCGTTCGGGGACGACGAGATCGACGGGCTCGTCGACGAGGTCGAGGAAATCGAGACCTCACCCGCCGCGGCCCCCGCGGAAGAAGGCGCATGGATCGGAGCCCGTCCCGGGGACGACGAGGCGGAATCCGCCGTCTTCGGATCGACCGTCCCCATCGAGGACTTGCTCGCGAAGACCGCGCCGGGCGCCCCTTCCGCGGTCGGAGCGGGGTTCGAAGTCGACCGCGGGTTCGACCCGGAATGGACGCCGCCGGTACCGTCCGCTCCCGTCTCGGCTCCGAAGAGCGCCTCGACGAAATCCCTTGAAAGCGGCTTGCTCCTCACGGAGGTCGCGAGCGACGAGGATCTCTTCTCGGATCCCAGTCTCGAGATCGCTCAGTTGGCGTCCGGGCAAACGAAGGAGATCCTCGTGCCGGTGATCCTCGGCGAGGGGGCCTCCGCGCGTCGCTTCAAGTTGGCCATCCGTTTGCGCCTCGACCCGGTTGAGTGAGCCGCACCGGCGGCGCGTCGCGGACGATCGCACTATCTTGAACGCGTGACACCCCGCGTTGCGCTTCGAAGCCTTCTTGTCGGCTTGGCCGTTGTCGTCTGCGACGCAGGAGCGTTTCACGCGGTCACCGAGCCGGCGCCCGAGCCGGTGGCTCTGGGGCTCTACGACTGGATGGCCACGGCCCCGATCGTGATTGCCGCGGACGTCGCCGCCGACGACTCGAGATTCGTGAAGGTCGTCACGCGCTCGGCGTTCAAAGGAGCTCTGATCGTCGACAGCCCCGTGCTGGTCGATCTGCGTCAGGCCAATCGCGATAGAGAGCTGGGGACACCCGCATTGGATTTGGCGAAGGGACGGGCCTATCTGTTGCTGTTGAAAGCCTCTCCACGGGGCAAGAAAGAGCCGTACCCGGTTTTCGATCTCGTGCGCGGCGTGCGCGGGGCGAAGGAACTCCCCGTCGAAGGGAGCGCCGCGACCCTGGCCGCGGTGGCCCGTTTGTCTCAGGTGCAAGAGAGGAACAACGACTCTTTTCTCTGGGCCGCTCTTCCGGACTTTCTCGAAGACGACAACCCGGTGCTCGTCGGCGCAGCGCTCGATCTCTATGTGAAATTCCACCGCGAAACCGCGGGATTGATCCCCGTCGTCTCGCCCCTCATGGAACATCCGCGTCCGGACGTCCGCCGCCGCGCGGTCCTCGTCCTGGGACGGGCGCTCCGTCGCGCCGATTCTGCAGACCTGCCGGAGCGGCCCGAGGTCGTCGCGGAATTGTCGGGCCGGGCGCGGCGCGACGACGACCTCAACGTGCGTCGCGAAGCGACCACCGCTCTCGCCGCCTTGCCGGATGCCGGAATCGATGAGACGCTGCGCGCGATCGCTCGGGACGACCCGGACCAAAACGTCCGTTTCGAGGCCGAGAAGTCCCTTTTCGATCGTTCCCAGGCCGCGGCGAAGAAGCGTTCCGATTGACTTCTCCCGGCAGAGGTTCCTAAGATCACCTCCGACCGATGCGCACCGAGCACGAGGGTGGAAGCGATGGCGACTAATCCGTTCCAGAACTTCATGGTCAGGTACGGTGCCAACGAGCGCATCTTCACCGAGACCGACCTCGGAACCACGATGTACATCGTACAGTCGGGAAAGGTCCGCCTTTTCCGGGTCATCGACGGACAAAAACGAGTCCACGGAATGATGGAGAAAGGTGATTTCTTCGGCGAGATGTCGATCCTCGAGGGCCTGCCGCGAACGATTTCCGCCGAGGCGGTGGAAGACGCGGAGCTCATCGAGATCAACAGCATGACGTTCGACAAGATGATCAAGGGGAACATCGAAATCGCGATCCGTATGTTGAGGAAACTTTCGATTCGGCTCCGTGAAACGGAACGCCGCCTCGAAGGCCTCCAGGCCGACGGCCGATCCGCCGCGCCGGTCCGTCAGCCCTCGGCGGCCAAGCCCAAGTCCGCCGGGGGAGCCGGCACGGGTACCCGCCTCGAGGTCGAAGGGGATGGGACGATGTTCGGTGTGCAAGCGACGGAGACGCTCATCGGTCGGTTCGACCCGGTCACCGAGCAGATGCCCGATATCGACTTGACGCAGGTCGACTTGAAGCGTTCGGTTTCGCGGCGACATGCCCGGCTCGTGCGCACGGACGAAGGGTTCGTCCTGACCGAGGAAATCGGTGCCTTGAACGGCACCTTCGTCAACACCACGAAGCTGGTGACCGGGCGTGCGCACCCCGTGAACGACGGAGACCGCGTGAGCATCGGGGTGGTCAAGCTCGTCTTCCGGGCATGAACCGCTGGCGGGGCGGCGCCTATGCCCGGCTCGCCCTCTCCGTCGGCCTCGGCGTCTCGAGCGTCACGCCAGCCGCCGCCGCAAAAGAGCTCGCCCCTTACCGCGCCGTGCTCAGCGTGAGCTGGGGTCCGGGTGCGGGCTCCGAGGCATTCCGCGACGACCTTTCGAGATCCCTGGCCCAGGGCCTTGCCTCGAGTTGTTTCGCAGGCGTGGCGATCTCCGGCGGCGTTTCCGTGGCAGCGGGTGCCGAGCTCGTTGTTGACGTCTCGTTGTCCCACGTGGTCGACGAGACCCTTTTCGACGACTCGATCGCCGGAGCCTTGCAACCGGGACAACCGACGCAAGAGCTCCAGCGCGTCACGCATTTCGAGGTGACCGTCGATGCGACCGTGGCCGCGCGCACGACCGGTGCGCTCGTGAGCCGAAAACATTTCGTCGCCCACGTCTCGCGACGGCCGGTCTACGTCGGCGAAGACCCTCAGGCGACCGCCCGCGCGGAAGCGATCGACAGCATCGTTCGCGATCTGACCCGGGCATTGGGGTGCGGGGGAGCGAAGTTCGCTCGGAAGCTCCGGGGAGCGCTCGGCGATGCGGGGCCGGCGGCCCCCGAACCGCGTTGACCCTCGTCACCCTGGGTGTTACTCTCACGCCGCGCGGGAGCCGGTGCGGCGGCGCGCACCCCCACGATGTCGATTCTTCGGTGATGCGATGACCGCCACGCCACGCCCTCGGGTTCTTTCCGGCATGCGGCCCACCGGGCCGTTGCATCTTGGCCATCTCGTCGGCGCGCTGCGGAACTGGGTCGCGCTCCAAGACACCCACGAGTGCTTCTTCGCCATCGTGGATTGGCATGCGCTCACGACCGATTACGCGGACACCTCGGCGATTCGCGGATACGTGCGCGACGTGGCGCTCGACTGGCTCGCGGCAGGAATCGACCCGGATCGCGCGGCGATGTTCGTCCAATCCGAGGTCAAAGCGCATGCGGAGTTGCATCTGCTCTTGTCGATGATCGTTCCGCTCCCGTGGCTCGAGCGCGTGCCCACGTATAAAGAGCAGCAGGAACAGCTTCGCGATCGAGATCTGAACACGTACGGATTTCTCGGCTACCCGCTGCTGCAGGCCGCCGACATCCTGGCCTACCGGGCTCAGGCCGTTCCCGTGGGTGACGACCAGGTGCCGCACCTCGAACTCTGTCGCGAGATCGCGCGCCGGTTCAATCATCTTTTCGGGGACACTTTTCCGGAGCCGCAGGCGCTTTTGACGCGAGCGCCGCGCCTTCCAGGAACCGACGGTCGCAAGATGTCGAAGTCGTACGGCAACGCGATCTATCTGAGCGACGACGCGAAGGCCGTCCAGGCGAAGGTCGACGCGATGCTCACGGACCCGCAGCGTACCCATCGTCACATCCCCGGGGATCCCGAGGTCTGTCCCGTCTTCGCGACGCACAAGGTGTTCTCCAGCCCCGAGACGATTACGTGGGCCGAGGGGGGCTGCCGGACCGCCGGGATCGGCTGCCGGGATTGCAAGGGACGGCTGCGGGACGGCCTACTCGCGATCCTCGCGCCGATTGCCGAAAGGCGCTCCGCGTTCGCCTCCGATCCGGCGCGGGTCGACAAGATTCTCGATGAGGGCGCCGTCCGGGCCAAAGAGGTGGCGGGGGAGACCTTGCGTCTCGTGCGGTCCGGCCTGGGTCTCGGACGATGAGCGCCGAACCGAGCGTCGGCCGGGAGGCCTTGAGGGTTCACCTCGCGTCGTTCGACGGGCCGCTCGACCTCCTGCTCCACCTCGTGCGCGTCAACGAGGTCGACCTCACGAACATCCCGATTCTCGAGATCGCCGCGCAGTACGACGCCTTTCTCGAAATGATGCGCGAGCTGGACCTCGATATCGCGGGTGACTACCTCGTCATGGCGGCAACGCTCGTCCATATCAAGTCGCGACTCTTGCTCCCTCCCGACCCAACGATCCCGGGGGAAGAGACGAAGGACGACCCCCGTGCGGAGCTCACCCAGCAGCTGCTCGAGTATCAGCGATTGAAGCAAGCGGCGGAGAATCTCCAGGCGATCGACAGCGTTCGCAGCCTGATCTGGACACGGGAGGGGCGGGTCCCCCAAGAGTTCGAAGGGGAAGAACTCCTCACGGTCGAGTTGTTCGACGTCATCGCCGCGTTCAAAAAGCTCCTGGATCGGCTCGGCGAGGACGCCAGGATCCAAGTCACGCGGGACGACGTGTCGGTTGCCGACAAGGTCGTGTGGCTGACCGAGATTCTTCAGGAACGCGGCTCGGTCGACCTTCTTGAACTGATCGCCGGACTTCCCAACCGCACCGAGCGCATCGCCTCTTTTCTCGCGGTACTCGAGATGGTAAGGATGCAAGTCATCGTTTTGTTCCAGCGCGCACGAGAGGGCGATATCCGGGTCGCGTTGCGCAACGACGCCCCGGCCGCTCCTTTGTCGGCTGACGACGCCGTCACGCCGAGCCCCATTTCGGAGGAAGAATGACCGAGTCTACCGGTCCCGTGGCTCCCGCAGCCGACCTCATCGCCGCCGTCGAGGCGGTCCTGTTCGCGGCCGCGGAGCCTGTTCACCCCAAGGAGATCGCTGCTGCCTTCGAGGGCGCGACCGAGTCCGAGGTCGCGGCCGCGATCGAGGCCTTGCGCGACCGTTACACGGTGGGGCAGGGCGGCTTGACGGTGGAGCAGGTCGCGGGGGCGTTTCGTCTCGCGACCAAACCCGAAGTGGGCGCGATCGTCCGGCAGTTCTTCCGTCAGCGCAACCGCACGAGACTTTCCCCCGCGGCGCTGGAAACGTTGGCGATCATCGCGTACCGGCAGCCGATCACGGTCCCGGAGATCCAGGCCATGCGCGGGGTCGATCCCTCCGGCTCTCTGAAAGGCCTTCTCGAGAAAACCATGGTCCGGATCCTCGGGCGGAAGAAAGTCGTCGGGAACCCGCTCCTCTACGGAACGACGAAACAGTTCCTCGTCCACTTCGGCCTCAACCGACTGGAGGACCTGCCGTCCATCGAGGAATTCGATCAGTTCCTGGGGGCCCTTCAGGGGGGGCAGGAGCCGCTGTTTAGCGATCCGATGCCGACGGCAGCCGAAGAATCGGAGCCCGGAATCGACGCGCCGCTCGACGTGCCCGAGGACAAATGAGCGACCGCCTTCAGAAAGTCCTCGCACATGCCGGAATTTCCTCTCGCCGGGCCGCCGAGCGTCTGATCCTCGAAGGTCGGGTCAGCGTCAACGGAGCCGTCGTCACGGAACTTGGCACCAAGGTCGATCCGGTGAGAGACGCCATCAAGGTGGACGGAAAGAGGATCGGCGCTCCGCCGTCGGGACGAACCTACCTGGCGCTCCACAAGCCCCGGGGCGTCGTCACGACCCTGAGCGACCCCGAGGGGCGTCCAACGGTCAAGGACTTCCTGCGGGGGATCAAAGCCAGGGTCTACCCCGTCGGACGCCTCGACTATCACAGCGAAGGACTCCTGATTTTGACCGACGACGGTGCGCTGGCGCGGAATCTCATGCACCCATCCCGAGGGGTCGAAAAAACCTACCTCGCAAAGGTCAAGGGGCAGCCCGACCCCGAGGTCCTTGTCCGGCTCAGCCGAGGCATCCCACTCGATGGGAAACGAACCGGCCCGGCGAAGGTCCGGGTCGTTCGTCGCGGCGACAACGCCTGGATCGAGATCACGATCGGCGAAGGCCGAAACCGCCAGGTGCGCCGGATGTTCCAGGCGGTCGGCCACCCGGTCCAACGCCTTCGCCGGATGGGCTACGGCGGAGTCCTTCTCGGCCGCCTCCCCGTAGGCACCCTCCGGCCATTGAGCGAAGCCGAGATCGCGGAACTCACCCGCGCCTCGGCGGCGGAGCCAGAGCCGCCGCGCCGACGCCGGCGCGCATCCTCGTAATCTGCTGAAAAATCGATTCTTGACAGCATCTGAGCGGTTCTCTACGATGCCCCATTGCTGGGTCGATAATTCGATACTGGCAGCCCGTCACAGGCGGGTACCAACGGGACCGGCGCTTCTCGGATCGGGGCGCTGGACCGCATCAGGAGGCCCGATCCCCACATGAGCATTCAGGAAGACGACAAGATCACCACGGTGGCGGGACACGACGCAATCGAGGATGCCGAAGACTTCGGCAAGGCCCTCGAGGTTTGGGAGAGCGGCTTCAAGTCGCTCAAGGAAGGGGACGTCGTCCAGGGACGCGTCCTCAAGATCCTCGAAAAAGAAGTCGTCGTCGACATCGGATTCAAGTCCGAAGGCGTCATCGACATCAATGAGGTCAGGGGCTACGACGGGCAGTTGACCGTGAAGGTCGGCGACCGGATCGAGGTTCTCCTCGAGCGAACCGAAAACAACGACGGCTACGTGGTCCTCTCGAAAGAGAAGGCCGAGAAGATGAAGGTTTGGGACGATGTCGAGCGCGCCTTCGAAACAGGCGAGCCGGTCCTGGGCCGCGTGATCGATCGCATCAAGGGCGGCCTCAAGGTCGACATCGGCGTCCCGGCGTTTCTTCCCGGCTCGCTCGTCGACGTGCGGCCGGTGAGGAACCTCGACGCGCTCCGCGGCCAGGAATTCCGCATGCGCGTCATCAAGGTCAACAAGCGGCGCGGCAACATCGTGCTTTCGCGCAAAGCTGTTCTCGAAGAAGAAAACACCGAAAAAAAGAAGAAGACGCTCGAGGACCTCGAAGAGGGGAAGATCCTTCGAGGAACGGTGAAAAACCTCACCGAGTACGGCGCGTTCATCGACCTGGGCGGCATCGATGGTCTGCTCCACATCACCGACATGGCCTGGGGTCGTATCAATCACCCGTCGGAGAAGTTCCAGATCGGCGACGAGGTCGACGTGGTCGTCCTCAAGTTCGATCGCGAGCGCGAGCGTGTCTCGCTCGGGTTCAAGCAACTCCAGGACGACCCCTGGGAGACCGCGACGTCGAAGTATCCGCCCCAAACCCGTATTCGGGGCAAGGTCGTGAGCCTCACCGACTACGGTGCCTTCATCGAGGTTGAAGAGGGCGTCGAAGGGCTGATCCATGTCTCCGAGATGTCATGGACGAAACGGGTCAAGCACCCTTCGAAGATCTTGAACGCCGGCGAGTGGGTCGAGTGTGTCGTTCTGGACATCGATCAGGAAGGACGGCGACTGTCGCTCGGCCTCAAGCAGACCGAGCCCAACCCCTGGGATCTCATCGACACGAAGTACCGCGTCGGTGACATCATCCACGGCAAGGTGCGCAACATCACCGACTTCGGCGCCTTCGTCGAGGTCGAAGAGGGTGTGGACGGCCTCGTTCACATCTCCGACCTCTCTTGGACGCGGCGCGTCAAGAACCCCGGCGAGGTCCTGAAGAAGGGAGACGACGTCGAGGCCGTGATCTTGAAGATCGACTCCGACAACCAGCGCTTGTCGCTGGGGATCAAGCAGTTGCAGCCCAACGTCCTCGAGGATTTCTTCCGGAGTCATGGCGTCGGCGATATCTTGACCGGCAAGATCGTCCGCCTCACCGAGTTCGGCGCGTTCGTCGAACTTTTCGAGGGTATCGAAGGGCTCGTGCACGTTTCCGAGATGTCCCAGGACCGGATCGAGAACCCCGGAGATCACTTCGCGGTCGATCAGGAGGCCCGGGTCAAAATCATCAAGATGGACTCCGTCGAGAAGAAGATCGGCCTGTCGATCAAGGCTGCGCTGGACGAGCCGGACGACAGTTCCCTTCACGCTTACCAACAGAGCCAGCAGGGCGATGGCGGCGCGACTCTCGGAGATGTCCTCGGCGACGAGATGATGCGCCGTTCCACCTCCGACGAGGACGACGAGCGCAACGGCGCCTGAAACGGATTCGAGAGCGCCCCGTTCGTTACCCGGGGAGAGGACCACGCATGACCAAGGCCGATCTGGTCGAAGAAGTCATCCGGGTCGCGGTTCTGAGCAAGAAGGACGCTGAAAACGTCGTCAATACGGTCTTCGGGCAGATCATGGAAGCTTTGAAGAGCGACGACAAGATCGAACTGCGCGGCTTCGGGAGCTTCAGGGTGCGAAGGCGGCGTTCACGGCTCGGGAGAAACCCGAAAACCGGGGATCGTGTCGACGTGCCCTCCAAACGGATTCCCTACTTCAAGCCGGGAAAAGAGCTGCGCGATCTGATCAACGATTACGACGGGGGAGGCGTCCCTCCGCGAGACTCCGGCACCGAGCCATGAGCATGCCGGGAGGGGCGTCCACCGGCCGCAGGGCGGACCGTTATTACATCGAGACCTGGGGTTGTCAGATGAACGTCCTCGACGCCGACAAGATGGCGGGGGCGCTCGAGAGGCACGGCTACGTGCGGGCCGGTGAAGCGGTGGACGCCGACGTCGTGATCCTGAACACCTGTTCCATTCGGGAGAAGGCAAAAGACAAGGTCTTCTCGGAGCTCGGCAGGCTCAAGCCGATCAAAGACCTCCGTCCCGACGTCGTGCTCGGCGTCTGCGGCTGCGTCGCGCAACAAGAAGGTGAAGAGATCTTCGCGAGAGCCCCCTACGTCGACTTCGTGGTCGGAACGCGTGCGACCGGATCCCTCCCGTTGCTCGTCGATCGGCTGAGAGCCGGGGACGAAACCGCGAGACACTCGGTGGACATCGAGTTGCGCAACGACTCGATCCATTTCCCCTTCGACCAGATCCGACGTGAGGTCACGGGCCTGGGAAAGGCCTTCGTCACGATCATCGAGGGGTGCAATCACCGGTGCACCTTTTGCATCGTCCCCCAGACGCGCGGGAGCGAGATCTCGCGCGACATGGATGACGTTCTCGACGAAGTCCGTGCGCTCGCAGCAAACGGGTTTCGCGAGGTGGAGTTCCTCGGGCAGACCGTCAACGCCTATCGGGACGCCCGCGGCCGCACACTGGGTGATCTGCTCGTCGCGACGTCGGCGCAGGACGGCATCGAACGCATTCGTTTCACGACGTCGCACCCGGCCCAGATGACGGACTCCTTGATGGATGCGATGGCCTCCGCGCGTCCGAAACTCTGCTCGTATCTCCACCTGCCCGTTCAGTCGGGATCGTCGGAGGTCCTGCGCGCGATGCGCCGCGGCTACAACCGCGAGGCCTATCTCGCGAAAATCGCCGGCCTCCGCGAGCGTATTCCGGAGCTCGCCTTCGGTACCGACATCATCGTCGGCTTCCCGACAGAGACCGAGGACGACTTCCAGCAGACGCTCTCGCTGCTCAATGAGGTCGGCTTCGACACGGTCTATTCGTTCGCGTATTCGGTGCGCCCGGGGACCGGGGCCCTGAGTCTCGGCCCCGATCTTCCCGAAGAAGTGAAGTTCGAGCGCCTCGCCCGGCTGAACGGAATCCAGAAGGACATTCAGGCGCGGCGCAATCAAAGCTGGATCGGGCGGGACGTCGAGGTCCTGGTCGAGGGTCCGAACCGGAGGAATTCCCAGGAATGGACCGGGCGGACCTCCGAGGCCCGCTGGGTTCATTTCCTCGGAGATTCCGCACCCGGACGGGTCGAAAGGGTCCGTGTGGAGCAGGTGAGCGCATTTTCTCTTCGCGGTGAAATCGTTGTGGGGGCTTGACCCCACGAAAAGACGGCGCTTATAGTGCCGGAGTTCCCTGGAGCGCGTATGACGGTCGAGATGAAGGTCAAGGGGTTGATGTGGGATCCGGTGTCCCGCATGCCGATCGTTATTCTGAAGACACAGGAAGGGGAGAGCGTTCTTCCGATCTTCGTGGGTCTGTTCGAGGCCAACGCGATCGCCCAGCAACTCGATGGGAGTCTCTCTCCGCGTCCGATGACTCATGACCTGCTTGGCAATCTGATCGACGCGCTCAAGGGTCGCGTGGACCGTGTCGTCATCACCGATCTGCGAGACAACACGTTTTTCGCGATCATCCATCTCGAGCGGAACGGCGAGAAACTCGCCATCGACGCCCGGCCTTCTGACGCCATGGCCCTCGCGCTGCGCGTGAAGGTTCCGATCTTCGTCGAGGACGCCGTCCTCGAGCGCTCGTCGGCTTCTGGCGAAGAAGGGCAGGTCGATGAGGCCGAACGGCTACGCCGTTGGCTCGAGACCGTCGACCCCGAGGAGCTCGGTCGCTACGAGATGTAGCCGAACGCAACTTCCACGTCGCAGCCTTGACCCCGGCATCAGCCGCCGACAATTTAGTCGTCTG
Source organism: Acidobacteriota bacterium (assembly GCA_031393555.1). Taxonomy (GTDB): domain Bacteria; phylum Acidobacteriota; class Polarisedimenticolia; order Polarisedimenticolales; family DASRJG01; genus DASRJG01. The sequence continues at coordinate 1,861 of JANMVW010000398.1, read as the reverse complement.
ACGGGTTGACTCCCCAAAGATCCGTCAGTACACTCAAAACGTTGCAAGGCGGCACTACATCTTGCGACTGAACCTGCCGGATACTCAACATCCTGCGGTCTCCTCTGGCAGGCCCAGACTCAGGAGCGGAGGGTCTAGACGATGGCCGCCATGACGATCGTGGTCGCGAACCAAAAGGGCGGTGTCGGGAAGACGACGACCGCGATAAACCTCGCGGCTGCGTTGGCCCAGAAGAAACTCAAGACACTGTTGATCGATCTCGACCCCCAGGGCAACGCGACGATTTCCTTTGTCACGGTCGACGGGTCCGAAAAAACGGTCTATGACCTGCTCGTTGATCCAAACATCACAGCGGAACACGTGATTCGAACGACCTCGAACGAAAACCTGGACATCCTCGGCTCGAGGATTTCGCTAGCGAAAGCCGAAGTAAAACTCGTGGGGGAGTTCGACAGCCACTTTCGACTCAAGGACAAGTTGGACCCCATTCGCGACCTATACGACTACGTCGTGATCGACACGCCGCCTACACTTGGCATCCTGACGGTGAACGCCCTCGTGGCGGCAACCCATCTGCTCGTCCCAATCCAGTCGTCGTACTTCGCGCTCGAAGGAACCGATGACCTTCTCGAGACCTACGAGAAGATCCGTGCCCGCCCCAACCCGTCGCTCGAGTTCCTCGGTGTCGTCGTGACGCTTCACGACAAGAGAACAATCCTCGCGCGGGACATCCACCAGCAGATTCGCAACGTTTTCGGAGAGAAGGTCTTCCGAACGACGATCTCCAAGAGCGTACGACTCGAAGAGAGCCCTGCTTACAAGCAAAGCATCTTCACATTCGCCCCGATGTCCTCGGGTGCTACCGAGTACTACAGCCTTTCGGAGGAGGTAATTGCCCGTGTCTAAGTTCCGCGGTCTACCTGAAGACAAGCGCATGCGCCACGACAGCCACTTCGTCGAGGAAATCACCTCGACGCGCTCGGAGTCGATCGGTCGATTGATCGATCTCGACCGTATTGAACCCAATCCCCATCAACCGCGGAAGAACTTCGGCGACCTCTCGGAGATGGTGGCGTCGATCAAGGAAAAGGGGGTCCTCGAGCCCATCCTGGTACGCGCGATTGAAGGGGGACGGTTTGAGATCATCGCCGGGGAGCGCCGCTATCAGGCCTCCAAATTGGCAGGACTCCGCCACGTACCGTCGATCGAAGTCGATGTCGACAATCGGGGAATGCTCGAGATCTCCCTTATCGAGAATCTACAGCGAAAGGATCTCACCCCGTTCGAAGAGGCCGCAGCCATCCAACGGCTCTGCGATCAGTTTCGATACACGCACGAAGAAATCGCGCGCAAGCTCGGGAAGTCGCGCACCGTCATCACTGAGGCACTGAGCCTCAACAGGATGCCCGAAGCGGTCCAGGAGCGTTGTCGGCAGGCCGACATTGAGAGCAAGTCGATGCTCCTCCAGATCGTGCGTCAGGACTCCGAGGAGGCGATGCACCGACTTGTCGACCGGATCACCGGGGATGGAATCACCCGGGAGCAGGCGCGGAAATTCAATCGACCCGATGCGAGCGAAGAGCGTCGCCCAAAGCGGTACGTCTTCCGGTACGCTCCGGAGGACCAAGCCTTTCAGTTCAGTTTGAGCTTCCCGAAGCCCGACGTGCAGAAGACGGAACTCGTAACGGCCCTTCAGTCCATTCTAGAACGGCTCATCAAAGAGCTGCGCGAGGATGCCAGCGTCCCCATGGCAACCTCAACGGGCGCACGCAGGGCGAGGGCGGCAGAGACGACAGCCTAGGCGGCGGCAGCTTCACGGACGCTTGTTTCCTACGCGAACATTAGTTTACATAATATACAT